>CANRDK010000021.1 GCA_947629345.1 uncultured Clostridia bacterium | reverse complement strand
TCCGTCGTGAACCGCGTCATGCTGCGTTCGATGATGAAAGCCGTCTATTCCCCCGAAAATATCGGCCACTTCGGCCTCGCATCGGAGTGCTACTGCCATTTCACCTCCCCCATCCGCCGCTATCCCGACCTCTGCATCCACCGCATCATCAAGGATGCCCTTCTCAGCAGAGAAACGGCCCGCGAACGATATCAAAATGTTGTGGAGGGCGTCTCCGTCCGCTCTTCCGCCTGCGAACGGAATGCCATGGAGGCAGAACGGGACGTGGATGCGCTCTACACCGTAGCCTACATGCAGGACAGGATCGGCGAGGAATATGAGGCGACGGTTTCGGGCGTGACCTCCTTCGGGCTGTTTGCGGAGCTTGAAAACGCCGTGGAAGGCCTCATTCCCATTGAAACGCTCCCCGACGAACGGTATGAATTCCTCGAGGACAGGCTCCTTCTCCGCGGAAACAGAAACACCTTCCGCCTCGGCCAAAGAGTCCGCGTCAAGGTCATGGGCGTCGATCACGGCGCACGGAGAGTGCAATTTTCCCTTCTCAAAATACTTTGACAATCCTATCCGTCTATGATATAATTCGGCTATGAAACTGATTGCTGTCAACAAATCCGCCTCGTTCGAGTACTTCATCGGAGATAAATACGAGGCAGGAATCGTTCTTGAGGGTGCAGAGGTAAAGTCCCTCCGCGCGGGGCATGTTTCCCTCGGCGAGAGCTTCTGCGAGATCCGCGGCGGCGAGATCTTCATCAAGAACATGCACATCGCCCTCTACGACAAGAGCGGCGCCTTTTCCACGCGCGATTCGAGGAAGGACCGAAAGCTCCTCCTGCACCGCATGGAGATCTCCAAGATCGTCGGCAAGGTCAATGAACGCGGCTATACGCTCGTTCCCCTCAAAATTTACTTCAAAGACGCCCTCGTCAAGATGGAGATCGCCCTCTGCAAGGGCAAACATACCTACGACAAGAAACAGGCCATCAAGGAACGCGACCAAAAGCGCGCCATGGACAGAGAAGCAAAACTATAACAAAAGCTCATAAAAAAGGCGGCAAATTTGCCGCCTTTTTATTTTATGGACTGATATATACGAACGAGATTGTTTCCTATTCTTCCATAACTGATTTCAGCGAAAGTTTTTTGATCCTTTGCGCGTACAGGAACAGAATGAACTCATACAGGGCAACAAATGCAAATAACGCGATGAGCAACGCTTTCCAATCGAACGTGTAAGCGGGAATATCAACGTCGGCAAAGAACACGCCGAGCATAAGTTTTAAAAGTGCAAATTGATATAACGTTCCGACGACAAATCCCACATAAGAAAAAGGTCGGTATGCGCCGAGGATCTGATTAGAACAGACGCTGTATTCATATCCGAAGATGCGCATCATGGCGATCGTCTTTCCATTCCCCTTTACGACACTTGAAAGGGACATCAAAAGGGTCATGAATGCCAAAATCAAACCGATCATAAGGATCATCCATGCAAATGTTTCGCTTGCAAGGTCGAGCATTGAAAGGGACATCTGCACCATGGACGAAAAGCAAAATGCGGAAAACGCGATCAAAAATACAAGTAATTTTTTGCTTTTCAACGTTGCGAGCCTCAATCCTTTCAGAAAAGGGCCGTCTTTTTCCCTATGCGCTTTGATCGTCTTCTCTCGACCTTCCCGCAATAGATCCAAAACGGGAGTTTTCAGTTTATAAAAAGCATAGAAAACCGCAAGTCCCGCAAACACGAGCGTCGGCAATACGACCAAAAAAAGCAATAATTCAACGTGAAATCTTACTGCAATTTCGGGGAGAAGCCTGTCTGCATTTTGGACGCTGTAAAACGTCGGCATATAGAGATAAGCTGCACCGAAACCGATCATAGCGCCCAATAGCACGCTGAGTCCGAAAACCCAAAAGCGTTTTGCAACCGAAAACCTTGAATAGCCCATTGCTTTGAGGATCCCGAGCTCTTTGCTGTGGACGTCAATATAGTTTTTAAGATAAAAAACAAGCAATACGACGGACGTCAGCGCAAGACCGCATCCCGAAATCGCGGCGATGGCTTTTCCCATAGAGAGCTGGGCATTGTAAAGCGGAAGCGCTGCGTCGGGAATATTTGAAAGAACCCGAAGATCGAGATCGTAATTCAGAAACAGCGTGCAGACGAACGCCGCACAAACTACGACAACGGAAATGCCGATAAATTTCAAAGCGTCTTTGATTCCGATCACCATGTTTACCACCCGATCTCATACGCCGATTTTTGCTGATTGTGATGCTGGACTTCCAAAACGGTCCCGCTGTTCAGCTTCACGACGGTATCTGCCATATCCGCGATATTCTGGTTGTGGGTCACCATAATGACGGTAATGCCGCTGCTCTTCTGCAATTTTGAGATATAGTCCAAAATCTGTCTGCCCGTTCTTTCGTCGAGTGCACCTGTCGGCTCGTCGCAGAATAAAACTTTGGGCTTTTTGGCAAGCGCGCGGGCGATCGCTGCCCGTTGCTGCTCCCCTCCCGAAAGCTCGCTCGGATATTTTTTGCATTTCCCGGCAAGTCCGACAGCCTCTATCACCTCGGCATAATTTGCATTCTCCGCAAGGTCTGCCCCCATGCGTACATTTTTCTCCACGCTTAAATGGGGAAGCAGGTAATATTGCTGAAAGATGAACCCGATTTGCTCCTTGCGGAATTTGGTAAGTTCAGAATCGGAAAACCTTGCGATATCCGTCCCGTCATAGAGGATCGAGCCCCCATCGGCACGTTCCAAGCCCGAAAGAGTGTTGAGAAGCGTGGATTTCCCTGAACCCGAAGCCCCTAAAATCACGACAAATTCCCCGTCTGAAACAGTAAGGTCAATGCCCTTTAATACTTCCTGCCGATTTTCGCCGCTTCCGTAAAACTTGCGCAGTTCTTTTGCGATGATCATATTTTTTCTCCCGCCTTGATTTCTTTTAACAGGGCAATGAAGATCTCGGTGAGCATATTGCCGATCTCCCCCACCGTCAACGAGCATACACGCGTAGCGCAAAGCACCGCGATGCCGTGGGAATACACCCATAAATGCTTATATAGCTTTCCGGCGTTTTCGTCTGACAGCCCGTAAGACTTCACGGAAGATAGGATCATCGGATAATTTGCGTCGATTACGGGCAAAACGTTTTCCATCGTCGGATTCTGCCCTCTTTCGGTCATGAACAAAAGCTGAAAGAGTTTCGGCTCTTCGATCGCAAAGGCAATATATTGCATTCCCACACCCTTAAAGGCGGGGGTATCCTTGAGACCTTCCGCAATGTACTTGTCGTAAAGCCGATTCGCAGCCTTTACGGTTTCACGCATCACTTCTTCCATTGTATCGAATACGGTAAAGATCGGACAAGCGGAACTTCCGAGCTTTTTTCCGAGCGCACGGGCGGTGAGTTCGCTCACCCCGTTTTCTCTGATGATGTCAAGCGCTGCGCTCACGATTTCTTCCTTGCTGAATTTTGCTTTCGGCGGCATAAATCTTTCCTCCAATCTAAATCAAGCGTTCTATAACATATGTTCTATTATAATTTGAATCCCCCTCCTTGTCAAGTAATTCAATGAAAATTTTATCAAAAAATCTCGCCGCATGGCGAGATTTTTAAAACGAAACCCCATATATCGGCGCTAATGCTTTGAAAAACGGCACGATATACAGGGTCTGATGGTGGGAACGGCAGAACTCGAATCTGCGACCTCTTGCATGTCAAGCAAGCGCTCTAACCAACTGAGCTACGCCCCCGTGCGTAACGTTATTATCTTACACGAAACAAAAAGTCTTGTCAAGCGTTTTTTCGGCATTTTTTTCAAAATTTTTTGTCAGCCGAATCACTCTACTTCTTGATGATGCGCAGGGCATTGCGGAGATGGGTAATATCCTCCTCTTTCAGTCCGCTCTTCTCCACGGGAAGAACGGATGCGGAATTGAGATAGAGCAAAAAGAACCTCTTCCCCTCTTTCACCTTAAAAAAGTCGGTATAATACATCTTGGATGCGCCGAGACGCTCGCCGAAGCGGATGGAAGTCATGCTGATATAGTTCTCGTAGAAGGAGTACTCATTCGTCTGGTTGATCCGTTCGGCATTTTTGATATTCTTTTTGACAGCAAAATAAAACACAATTCCCGTTGCAAACAAAACTGCCCCCAAAAAGAGCATAATATAGAGCACGGCATTCGGAATGACGGTGAGGATCTCCTCATCTCTCAGGATGAATAAAACAATATATGCGATCACGAGCGGAAGCCCCACAATCATTCCGATCTTGCAATAGAGCAGGATCGGCCTCGAAAATTCCCTCTGCGTGTTCCCGTCGATCTTGCATGTCGTCACGAGGAAAGGTTTCTCCTCTTCGGGAAGAATTTCCGCATTTTGCTCAATATTTTCGTTATTTTCCTCTATTACGTCTGACATAGTACTATGCTAATCTCCATTTTTCATGTTTTATTCGTACATTTCGTCCTTAGTGCTGCGGGAGAAGAGCTTGTCGATCTCCTCGCGGCAACGCTTTTCATCGTCCCCCTCTCCGTAGCAGACGTTGTACACGGCCTCGGTGATGGGAAGGTCCACATGGTATTTCTGCCCCAAGTAACGCATCGCTTCACTCGTCGCAACGCCCTCTGCAAGTTTTTCAAACCTTTGGCCCTTTGCAAGCATTTCGCCGTACATTCTGTTGTGAGAATATTGGGAGAAGAGCGTCGTCTCGTAATCGCCGAGGTGCGCAAGCCCGTAGGCGGAGAGCTCGTTCCCGCCCATCGCCTTGATGAGTCGGGCAACTTCCCTTGCCCCTCTCGACATCAGCGGGCCCTTGAGCGGGACGCAGATGACATCTAAAATTCCCGCCGCAATCCCCATGACATTCTTTGCGGCCGCGCCGATCTCGGTGCCGATGAGGTCGTTCCCGTAGTAGAAGCGGATAAGGTCGCTCTTGAAGGAATGCACGAGTTCCTTCTTCAGCGTTTCGTTGACGGAATCAATGACCATGCAGTTCGGGACCCCCTGCACAAAGCTCTGAATGTGCCCGGGGCCCACCCAAACGGCGATATTTTGGGGCGAAATGCCGCTCTCGACCAATATCTCGGAGAGCCGTTTCCCCGTGCCCGTCTCAATTCCCTTCATGCAGAGCACAAAGATCTTTTCGGAGACGTCGAAGGACGTGACCCGCTGCATGAATCCCCTGAGACCCTGCGCCGAAATGGAAATGACGATGAGCTCCGCCCTCTCCACGGCCTCCTTCAAATCGCAGGTGAGCGTGATACTCGGGTCGAGCACGACATAGTCGTTTTTGCCCGTTTCTTTCAATATTTTATAGGAATCAGAATCCTCGGGCCCCCAACTGTAGACCTCGTTGCCGCGGCGGGAGAGATACCAAGCGATAAAGGATCCCCATCTGCCGCAGCCGAGCACGGAAATTTTCATATTCTATATCTCCTTTCTTTCGATGAGTGCACGCGTCAGCGTGACGTCGTCCGTGTATTCGAGCTCACTCCCGATGGCAATGCCCCTTGCGAGGCGGGTTACCTTGACGCCGAGCGGCTTCAGGAGCTTTGCGATATACATTGCAGTCGCCTCGCCCTCGACGTCGGGATTGGTTGCCATGATGATCTCCTCGACGCCTCCCTCCTGCACCCTTGCAAGGAGCTCCCTGATGCGGATGTCGTTGGGCGTAACGCCGTTCATCGGGTCGATGACGCCATGCAGGACATGGTAAACGCCCTTGTACTCGTGAAGTTTTTCGAGTGCGATGACGTCTTTGGGCTCCTTGACGACGCAGATCGTGCTACTGTCGCGCAGGCGGCAAATGTCGCAGACGTCGTTTTCGGTGAAATTTCCGCAGATCTTGCAAAAATGCACCCGCTCCTTTGCGCCGAGAATGGCATCCGCAAACGCATGCGCCTCCGCTTCGGACATGTTGATCACGCGGTATGCGTACCGAAGCGCCGTCTTTTTTCCGACGCCCGGGAGCTTGGAAAACTCATTCATCAGCCGCCCGATGGGTTCGATAAAGACATCCACTTAGAAGAGCCCTCCCAAGTTCCCGCCCGCGGCGCCGAACTTCGCCATCTTTTCCTGATAGACCGCATCGGCTTTTTTATAGCCGTCGAGAATGGCGGCGAGCACGAGATCCTCGAGCATTTCGCTGTCCTCGGGGTCGATGACGGACTTGTCGATCTCGATCCCGTCGATGATCTTCTTTGCATTCATATACACGACGACGGCCTCGCCGCCCGCCGTGCCGACGATCTCCCATTCGTCGAGGAGCTTTTCGGTCTCCTGCATCTCCTCCTGCATCTTTTGGGCCTGTTTCATGAGGTTCTGCATGTTTCCCATGCCGCCCATGTTGCCGCCTCTGCCGTAAGCCATAATTTTGTTCCTCCTTTATTTCACTTCGATCGGATAATCTTTAAAATCTTTCTTCAGTTGAGCGATCCCGTCCTCTTTCACTGCCTTTCCCCTCAGCCTGACATCGAAATCCGCAATGCCGATCTGGGAGAGGACCTGCTTTAAGATCTCCAGATGCTCCGCCCGCTTGAGGGAACGGAACACGGTATCGAGATCGGTATAGAGGACGAAGAGACTGCCCTCGAAATCTGCCTCGAGATCGGAGCAGATCGTGACCAAAACGCCGTTGCGGCAGGACTTTCTGAGCGTCCGCATGAACTTGCCGAACACCGCCATCGCATCCTTGGAAGCTCCCCCCGATCCCTCTGCGGGGGGCGGAGGCGTCTGAATTGCCGTCGGCGGGGTGAAAGTTTCCTTTTTTTCGGGCCTTGCGGGCTCCCGTTCCTCTTTTTCGGGTCTTGCAGGCTCCCGTTCCTCTTTTTCGGGCCTTACGGGCTCTCGTTCCTCCCGTGCGGCGGGCAAATCGAACGGCTCATCCGAAAAATATGCCTCGTCGAAGATAGGTTCCTCCATGGAGAAAGGCATATATCCGTCGTCCGAAACCGTTTCGGGCTCCTGTTGCTCCGTGGGCTGGGGAACTGCCGCGGGAACTTCCTCTTTTTTGGGTGCGGAAGAGGCTTCGGCGGGAGCGGAGACACGGATCCCCCTCTCCTTGAGTTCCTGCAGCTCTTTTTCCAGCGCAGACATGCGGACGAGGAGCGCGTCGATATCGTAATCCTCTTCGGGCGTTGCGATCCGCACGATCGCAGTTTCAAGGACAATGCGGGGCGAGGCCGTATAGCGGAGCTCGCTCTCCGTCTTTGCCATGATCTCCGTCGCCCGAAGGATCGCCTTGGGGTCGGCGTCATCTGCAAGTTTCTTGACCTCTGCGAACAGCTCTTTGGGAAGAGAGAGCAGCTGTTCTGCCGTTTGGCATGTCTTGGCGACGAGAATTTGGTTCAGAAGTTCGAGGATGTTCCTGACGAGCACCCCCACTGCCTTTCCCTCGGAGAGGATCTTCTCCGTCCTCCCGATCGCATTGCCGCAGTCCGCTTGCAAGAGCGAGGAGACAAGGGTGCATGTGACGTGGAAATCCGCCGCGCCGAGCACCGCCGTCACCCCTTCATAGGTGAGCTCGTCGGAGTAGGCGATGCACATTTCGGCAATGGAGAGCATGTCTCTGTCGCTCCCGGCGCCCGCACGGGCGATCGCCGCCACGGCCTCCCTTTCGTACTTCTTCCCGATCCCGTCGAGCACGCGCATGAGGTGTTTTTCGAGGTCTTCTTCGGGGATCAGCTTGAAATCCAGCCGCATACAGCGGGAAAGAATGGTGGCGGGGAGCTTCTGCGGTTCCGTCGTCGCAAGAATAAAGACGGCGTGTGCGGGCGGCTCCTCCAATGTCTTTAAGAGTGCGTTGAACGCACTGTCCGTCAGCATGTGGACTTCGTCGATGATAAAGACCTTGTATTTTCCGTTGACGGGCGGATATTGGACCTTCTCGCGGAGGTCCCTCATCTGATCGACCCCGTTGTTGGAGGCGGCGTCGATCTCGGTGATGTCCATTGAGTTCTGCAACGCAAGGCAGGTAGAACACTCGCCGCAGGGAGAACCGTCCTTGGGGTGTTCACAGTTGATCGCACGCGCAAAGATACGGGCGACCGTCGTCTTACCCGTGCCGCGCGGCCCCGTAAACAGATACGCATGCCCGATCGAATTGCTTTCGATTTGGTTTTTGAGAACGCGGACCACATGCTCCTGCCGCACCATTTCATCAAATGACTGCGGGCGGAAGCGGCGATAGAGAGATATATGCGCCATCATTTCCTCCTTTTTCAGGATCTATCCGAAAAAGCGACCTGAAGTTTGCGTTTGGAGCGTCCCAATGCGTTATCCACGCTCTTCATGGGCTTCCCCGTCGCCTCGCAGATCTCGCGATAGCTCATGCCGTCAAGGTACATCGTCATGACGCGAAATTCAAAATCGCTCAGTACTTTCATCAATTTTGACTGTATTTCCATTCTCGATTCGTCGTCGATCAAAAATTCCTCGGGGGATGCGCCGCTCTCGACGGTGTCGGGGTCCACCTCTTCCTCCGCATAGACCTGCCGTCCCGCAGCACGCAGGACGTCATAGATCCGCCTCGTCACACAGAGATAGGCAAAGTTTTTGAAGCGTTTCCCCGCCGACGGATCGAAGGAGCCGATCGCAGTATAGAGCCCGATCATGCCCTCCTGTACGAGATCGTCCGTCTCGCCGCCCACGAGGAAAAATTTGCGTGCACGGGAGAGCACGGCATTTTTATAGCGGTTGAGGACTTCCTCCGTCGCCGCCGTATTGCCCTGCTGTGCCAGCTTTACGAGCGCTTCATCCGTTTCATTTTTGAATTCTTGCACGTACGACCTCATAGACCGCAATGCCCAATGCCACCGATGCATTGAGCGAATTTACCTTTCCAAAGAGCGGAATGGAGAGAATTTTATCACATTTTTCCCTTGTGAGGCGCCTAACGCCGCTATCTTCCCCGCCCACGACAAGGGCGACTTTGCCCGTCAGATCGGTATCGTAGATGCTCTCTCCGCCCGCCTCGAGCCCATAGACCCAATACCCCCGCTCCTTCAGGGAGTCGATGGCGTAATTGACGGAAGGGACTTTCACCACGGGAATGTGCTCGGCCGCGCCTGCGGAGATGCGGATGACCGCCTCCGTCACACTCGCCCCCTTTGCCTTGGGAATGACGACGCCGTCCGCCCCCGCGCATTCGGCAACGCGCAGAATGGAGCCGAGGTTGTGGACGTCCTCGATGCCGTCGCAGAGGACGATGAGACTGTTCTCTCCCCCGCCGAGCGAAAAGAGATCTGCGTAGGTGAAATCGGTCGTAAAGGCGATCACCCCCTGATGCCGACGATCGGCGCTCTCCTTGTCGAGCACGGCGCGGTCCACAAATTGAACGCGGATATCCTTCTTCCGCGCCTCGGCGAAGATCCTGCCGAGCGTGCCCTGCGCGCCCTTTTCCAGCAATATTTTATCGACTGTCTTGTCCGTCTTGAGAAGTTCCAAAACGGCGTTTCTGCCCTCTGTTTTCATGCATGCTCCGTAAAGAATAACCCTTCGATCCTCTCGTGCTGCCCCGTGAGATAGAGGTATCCGATCACGGCCTCAAACCCCGTGGAGCGCACATACTCCCCCACGCTCGCATTCTTACTCTTCGTGGGCTTTTTCGCATTTCTGCCGCGATGATAGATCTCCGCCTCCTCTTCCGTCAGAAGAGGCAGGATCTTTTCCAAAAGACCGCTCTGGCCATGTGCAGAGACGAGCTCGGCAGCCCTCTTGTTGAGCGCCCCCGACTTCTCCCCCGACGACAGGGCAAGTTTTTCCCGCACGAGGAGGGTATATACCGCATCCCCCACGAATGCGAGGACGACGGGATTCATCTGTCTTGCCCGCGCTTCGGAGACGGGCTCTGTTTTTGTCAGCATTATCCATATTATACCATAGCGCGCGGAAAATAGCAAGCATTCCCCGAATACATTGCCCGAAAAAGAGAATTTTAAAAAAAATATTCCTTCAGGGAATCGAAAAAGTTGCTTTTCGGCGGAAAAAGATTATAATAGAGAGAGCTGTGAAAACGGCTCTGAAAAGGCAACTATGAAAGCATTTGAAATTTTACTTCCCCTTGCCGTCATCATGCTCCTCTCCAAGCTGATGGGGCTGGGCGCACATAAATGCGGCATGCCCGCCGTGCTCGGAATGCTCGTTGCGGGGATCCTCATCGGACTGCTGCAATATATCCCATGGGCTCCCCTCAGGGAGGCATTCTTCGGGGAATTTGTCACGGAGGTTTTGAGCGTTCTGAGCAAGATCGGCGTGGTGCTCATCATGTTCTCGGCGGGGCTCGGGACCGACCTCAAGAAGCTGAAACAGACGGGGCTTGCGGCCATCGTCATCACCTCCCTCGGCGTCATCGTGCCCATGGGATTCGGCGCACTCGTCACCTTTCTCTTTGCCCATTTCGGGCTCATTTCCGATCTCGGCATCCTCTCCCATCTCTTCTACGGCGCCATTCTGACGGCGACATCCGTCTCCGTCACCGTTGCAGTTTTGAAGGAACTCGGCAAGCTCGATTCCGCCGTCGGGACCTCGATCGTTGCGGCGGCCGTCATCGACGATGTCATCGGCATCGTCATCCTGTCCGTTCTCACAGGTTTCTCGCGCGGAGGCGAGGGCGGCGGCTGGGATTGGTTTGACCCGAATGCGGGGCTCGTCGTCATCAAGATCGTTGTGTTCTTTGTTGCGGCGATCGCAGTGGGCGTGGCGCTCCGCAAACTCTTCGACCTCATGGAGCGGAAAGCTCCCCACAACCGCAGAGTTCCCATCATTTCCCTCGCTGCCTGCTTCTTCTATGCCTATTTTGCGGAGAAGATCTTCGGCGTTGCAGATATCACGGGCGCCTACATTGCGGGGATCCTGCTCGGCGGGACCCTCTCGGAGACCCCCTATGTCGAGAGCAAGGTGGACCAGATGGGCTATCTCATCTTCTCCCCCATCTTCTTTGCCTTTATCGGCATGAGCAACATTCAATACTTCGCCCAGATCGACCTCAAATTCCTCGGCTTCGGCCTTGCATTCGTCGCGGCGGGGCTCCTCGGGAAACTCATCGGCTGCGGGTTGGGCGCAAAGGTCTGCAAATTCTCCCTCAGGGACAGTTTCCGTGTCGGCGTGGGAATGATGGTCCGTGCGGAAGTCGTGCTCATCTGCACGGAGCGGGGCGTTGCGGCGGGGCTTGTCGATGCAAAGATCTACCCCTTTGTCATCGTCATCATTCTGGTCTCCTCCATTCTCACCCCGATCCTATTGAAGAGTTCATATAAAAAAGAAGAAAAATTGCTATCAAGCAAGCAAACAGCATAAAAAAGGAGGGAACATGAAGTACAGAAACATGGGAAAAACGGGGCTGAAGCTCTCTGAAGTAGCCCTCGGAAGCTGGGTGACCGACCTATCCGACGCCTCGGCCGTTGAAAACGCCAAGACCATTGTGAACAGAGCTTTCGATCTCGGCGTCAACTTTTTCGACTGCGCAGACGCCTACTCGGGCGGCGAGGCAGAACGCTTCCTCGGAAAGGCCCTGAAGGAACACCGCCGCGGCGAATATGTCGTCTCGTCCAAGGTATTTTTCCCCATGGGCAGCGGTGCAAACGAATGGGGCTTGAGCCGTAAACACATCAAGGAACAGCTCGAAAAGACCCTCCAAAACATGGGACTCGACTATCTCGACCTCTATTTCTGCCACCGTTTTGACCCCACTACCCCCATCGCGGAGACCGTCGAAGTTCTCTCCGACCTCGTCAAAGAGGGCAAGATCTTGTACTACGGCGTGTCCGAATGGACGCCCGCGCAGATCGTGGAGGCAATTTTGACGGCACAACGGGACGGCAACCGCCCTCTCTCCGTCATTCAGCCCCAATACAACATGGTAGACCGCTATATCGAGAATGAGATCGTCGGCATCTGCGAACGCTTCGGCGTCGGTATCACCCCGTTTTCGCCCCTTTCGCAGGGCCTCCTGACGGGGAAATACCGCAAAAACCAGCCCCTTCCCGCACATTCCCGCGCCACATGGCAGGCGGATAAGCAGATCAACAACCTTCTCACAGAGGAAAACCTCGAAAAGGTCGAAAAATTGTTGAAGGTCGCAGACGGGCTCGGCGTTCCCCTCTCCGTCCTTGCGCTCGCATGGATCCTGCGGCAGAAGCAGATCACCGCCGTGATCACGGGTGCAAGCAAGGAAAAACAGCTCGAGAGCAATGCCGCCGCGAGCGGATTCGAGATCCCCGCCGACGCCCTCAATGAAATCGAGACCATCCTCGATTATCACCCCTTTGTGAGAAGGATCGGATAAAGTTCTCCTCTTGCATTCCTTGGAATGGATAAAAATTCTATCAAAGAAACAGAAACGGCTTGACAACTCGTCAAACCGTTTTTTTGGAAAAGTTCAATTTCTTTCATTCGATGACCTGAAAGCCGTTCTTCTGCATCAACAGTTGCAAGCGGCGGGGCAAATTGATGGACCGCAAAAATAGGATCCCCCGCCCGATCAGCCAAGCAAAAATCAGGATCTCGGAGAGAATACAACACAAAATTTTCCATACAATGTGCATGCGCTTCCAAAGGGACTTGCCTCGCACAATGTTTCCGTCTACCCTATTGTTTTCAACCGTCGCCTGATAGATATAATCGCCGTAAACAACGCTTCGGCAAAGTTTGAGTTCAACTTCGCTCTTGCACATGTCGATCAAATGATTCTTTTCCGTTTTCATAAGGACAAATGCATTGTGTTCACGGTCAATGATGCTCGTTTTGGGCGCTATCAGAATATAGACGGCACAAAGTGCGATAAATATCCCCACGCCGATGCCCGAATAGGCATTGGCAATGCTCACAATACCCGATTCCGTTTGCATATTCAAAATTGACATCTGCGTTGTCAGGATCGCGATCAAGGCAACACAGAAGTTGATGATCTTGATACTGCGGTAATAGTGCCCCTTATTCTTTGTACGGATCAGTCCCGCGATCGCAAAACCAAGCTCCCAAAAGGAAATAAAGGCAAGCATTACAACATAGAGAAGCCCATTGTTCTTGATCCTGCGCTCGAGAAAGAACATACTGCTCATAAAGCCGATATAGATCACACTTGTCCAAAAGAGAAACACAGCGATGAGAAGATTGCGCTTCTCAAACGACATTTTGTCCGTTTTCACGCCCAAAACACACTGGAACTTTGCAAGCAACAACCCGAATGTGTAGACGGCAATGATCACCAGATTATAATCCGTAAACAGTCCGATGATGAGTTTTCCGCATGCGAGAACGGCAGAAAAGCACAAGCCGATGATGGTTTTCCATATCGTCTTTTGCTCAAAGGACAATTCTCTGTATTTGCAGATAAAGTTTATCATAGTCGGACTTCCCTTTTTGATTATATAATAAAGCGGAAATAAAATCAAGCGACTGTAACGCAGGTAAAACAAAATGCACGGCGTATCTGACGGAATGAGACAGATACGAAGTTTTGTATCACGGAAAACATATAACTTTCGCAACAAAATAAAAGTGGTATACCAACATACCACTTCTATGTTTCCCCCTTGCGGGGGCGTTTTCATTCCACCGTGACGCTCTTGGCGAGATTGCGGGGCTTATCGGGATCGTTTCCGCGGGCGACGGAGGTGTAATAGGCAAGAAGCTGCAGCGGGATGACGGATAAGATCGGAGAAAATTCGGACGGACACTTGGGAATGAGCACGAAGGCTGTGATCTCCTTCTCTTCGCAAAATTCCTCAAAACAGGTGACAAGAAAGATCTTAGCGCCGCGGGAATAGGCCTCGTGGACGGCATTCATCGTCTTTTGGGCAATATCCCGCCGCGTGATGATGGCGACGACGGGCGTATACGGTCCGATGAGGGCGAGCGTGCCGTGCTTCAGCTCCCCCGCCGCATATCCCTCGCTCGGAAGATAGGAAATTTCCTTGAGTTTGAGGCTTCCCTCAAGCGCGGTGCACATATCGGCTTCCCGCCCGATGAAATAGACGCTCTGCGCTCCGACAAAGTACGGCACCCAGCTGCGTACACTCTCGGAGATCCCGATCGTTCTTTTCGCCTTTTTGTCGAGGCCGTTCAGCGTGGGAGCTCTCTTTCCGCGGATTTCGGCGAGCACCACAGCAACGGAATAGAGAACGGCAAGCTGGGCGTTGAAGCTCTTCGTTGCAGCGACGGCGACCTCTCTCCCCGCCTGTGTATAGAGAACATGATCGGCGAGGCGGGTGAGCGAGGAATACTTCACATTGACGATGGCCGCAACGCACGCCCCCTTTCTCTTGGCGAGGCGGACGGCCGCGAGCGTATCGGCAGTTTCTCCGCTCTGGCTGATCGCAAACAGCAGCGTCCCCTTGGGAACGATCGGATCTGCGTAGCGGTATTCGCTGGCGATCCGCACATCCACGGGAACACGGCACAGCCGCTCGATCGCCGCTTTCGCACACAAACCGCTGTGGTATGCCGTCCCGCAGGCGACAATTTGAATATACTCTGCGTGACATAGTACTCTGTAAAAGTCCGAAAAACGAGAATCACAGTCGATTTTTAGAGTGGAATCCGACAAAACATTGGGGATCTCGTCGATTTCCTTGCGCATATAGTGACGGTAAACGCCTTTCTCCGCCCTTCCCTCCGCAAGGTCGAATTGTATCGGCTCCTTGTGAATTTCGCTTCCTTGAGCGTTATAGATCGTGACGGTTTTGCCGTCGAGTCTCGAGAACTCCCCATCGTCGAGGGAATAAAGCTCTGCTCCCTCCTCCGCAACGGCGGGAATATCGCTCGCAACGACCAATCCCTCCTTTGCCTTTCCGACGATGAGCGGACTTCGCATGCGTGCACAGACGATGGTTTCGGGCTCCTCTTCGGTGAGTACGGCGAGGGCATAAGAACCCACGAGCTTCCCGCACCCCCGCATGACTGCACTGAGCAAGTCTCCGCAGGATTCATCGGCGATGAGATGGGCAATCACCTCGCTGTCGGTATCCGAATAGAACTTTTCGCCCCTCTGCATGAGTTCCGCCCTCAATTTTGCGGCGTTTTCAATGATCCCGTTGTGCACGAGCGTAATATTTTTGTATGTATGCGGATGGGCATTTTCAACGGTGACGTCGCCATGGGTCGCCCAGCGGGTGTGGCCGATGCCGATATATCCCGTTTCCTCCCTTGCGCTTTCGATCTCCTTGACCCGCCCCGTCTTTTTGATGATTTTTGTCGTATTTCCGTCGGAGACGGCGATCCCGACCGAATCGTAGCCGCGGTACTCAAGTTCATAGAGGCCGTCGATGAGGATCGGCGCGGCCCGTCTCTTCCCCACATAACCTACGATCCCGCACATCAGAGCGCCTCCCCGACGTGCAGGATCGCCCGTTCCATATCGGCAAGAAGTTCTCGGCAGAGCAGGTCGTTTTCGCTCTCGGCAAGAATACGGATGACAGGTTCCGTGCCCGAGGCCCGTAAGAAAATTCTACCGCCGACCAGCCGCTCTTTCGCCGTTTCAAGGCACTTTCGTACCGTTTCATCCTTCATCACGGCAGTTTTATCGGCGACTTTGACGCTCTTTGTGTACTGCGGAAGTCTTTTGAACCCCTCAACGAGGCAGGAAAGCGGGCACTTGCTCTCGATCATCGTCTCCATGACCTTGAGCGAAGTCAAGATCCCGTCACCCGTCGCGGAGACTTTGCGGAAAATCACATGGCCGGATTGCTCCCCGCCGAGCATATAGCCGCTCGAGACGAGTTCATCGTGCACAAATTTATCGCCGACGTCGCAGCGGGTCACGGTGATCCCCTCCCGCGCAAGGCTTGCATCGAGGCCGGAATTGCTCATGACGGTCGCCACGATGCCATCCCTCTCGAGTTCGCCGCGGCCCTTCATCGCACGGGCGCTCAGGTAGAGAATGCCATCCCCATCGACGACGTCACCCCGTTCATCCACGGCGATACAGCGGTCGGCGTCCCCGTCATAGGCGAACCCGACGTCGAGATTCCGCTCCATGACGAGTGCGCGGAGGGCATCAATGTGCGTTGAGCCGCAATTTTCGTTGATATTTGTCCCGTTGGGCTCCACGCCGATGGCAAAGACCTTGGCGCCGAGCGCGTCGAACACGGCCTTGGAGATCTGCCATGCGCTGCCGTTGGCACAGTCGAGCCCCACCCGCATGCCGCGGAAGGAGGCGCGAGAGAGGGTCAGAAGATATGCAAGATATCTGTTTCTGCCTGCCACGAAATCGACCGTCCGCCCGATGCTTTCCCCCGTTGCGAGCGGCAAGTTTCCGCCTCCGATGAACTCTTCCACGCGGCTGAGCACATGTTCCTCGAGCTTTTCCCCGTTCGCATTGAAGAGCTTGATGCCGTTATCGGTATAGGGATTGTGGCTTGCGGAAATCATCACGCCGCAGTCGAAGCCCTCCGTTCGGGTCAGAAAGGAGACAGAAGGCGTGGTGGTGACGTGAAGGAGATAGACATCCGCCCCCGATGCCGTTGCCCCCGCGGCGAGAGAATACTCAAACATGTAGGAGGAAAGGCGCGTGTCCTTCCCCACCAAGATCCTTGCACGGTCCCTTTTCCCGCGTGAAAAATATTTGCCCAAAAAACGGCCGACGCGGAACGCATGGATCGCCGTCAACGTCTCATTTGCCTTTCCGCGGAAGCCGTCTGTGCCAAAATATTTCCCCAAAGATATACCTCCTGCCCCGCATACACGGGGTGCAGGCCATCCTATGAAAAAATATCAAATTTTTGTGAAAAAGCCGTTTTTGGAGGAAAAAACTTCAAAAACGGCTTGTTATGTCTGACATAGTATATATTATGTCACGCATAATACTTTGTTTATGACCTCATAAGCGAAATCAAAAGCGAATCATTGCCCTCTTTTCGGCGATCAGATAGTCGTCATAAATTTTCTTCGCCGACTTTTTATCTTTCGGGATAAAGATCCGTTCGCACTCCCTTCTCACTTCGATCTCCTTCGGGTCCATGAGTCCTCTCGCCATGGCACACAGATATGCTGCGCCGAGGGCGGTGCTCTCCCGCTCCTTGGGGCGGTTGACATTTGCGCAGAGCACATCGGCCTGAAACTGCATCAGGAAGTTGTTCTCGGAGGCTCCCCCGTCGCACTTGATCTCCTTCAGGAGAATGCCGCTGTCCTTCGTCATGCAGTCGAGAAGTTCCCTTGCGCCGCAGGCGATGCTCTCGAGGACGGCCCTTACCATGTGCGCCCGCGTCGTGCCCCGCGTGATCCCGCAGAACATGCCCCGCGCCTCGCTGTCCCAATGCGGAGCGCCCAGCCCCGTGAATGCGGGCACAAAGGAGACGCCGCCCGAATTCGGCACGGAGAGCGCGATCCGTTCACTCTCGGAGGACGTCGATAAGATCTCGAGCCCGTCGCGCAGCCACTGCACCGAAGAACCCGCATGGAACACGCTCCCCTCGAGGGCATAGCAAGTTTTGCCGCCCATTTGGTAGGCGATCGTCGTCAAAAGGCCGCTCTCTGAGGAGATACACTGTTCCCCCGTATGGAAGAGCAGAAACAGACCCGTGCCGTAAGTGATTTTTCCTTCCCCCGCGGAGAGGACCGCCTGACCGATGAGCGCAGATTGCTGGTCCCCTGCGACGCCCGCGAGAGAGATCTTGCTCCCGCCGACGTTTGCCGTCCCGAAATCGGCGTCGGATGCCCGCACTTCTGGCAAAATATTGCGCGGAATGCCGAAAAATTTAAGGAGTTCCTCGTCATAGTCGAGCCTGTGAATGTCGTAAAGCATGGTGCGCGAGGCGTTCGTCACGTCCGTTGCAAACGTTTTCCCCTCGGTCAGTTTAAAAATGAGGTATGCGTCTATCGTCCCGACGCAGAGTTTGCTCTCCTTCAGGAGCGTTCTCGCTGCGGGGATATGGTCGAGCGCCCAGCGGATCTTGCTCGCGGAAAAATAGGCGTCGTTCGTCAGCCCCGTCCTCTCCCGCACGAGCCTGACGACGTCATCGGGCATATTTTTGCAGAATTCACTCGTTCTACGGCACTGCCAGACGATCGCGGGGCAGACAGGCTCCCCCGTCTCCCTGTTCCACAGAACGACTGTCTCACGCTGGTTTGTGATGCCGATCCCCGCAGCCTTCCCCTTTGCAAAGGCAAGGCAATCGTTGAGCACATAGGCTGCCTTGAAGTAAATTTCGTTGGCGTCCTGCTCCACCCATCCGGGGAATGGATATCGGCTCGCCACCTCCTGCTGTGCCCCGTGGACAAAAATGCCCTTCTCTGTATCATAGAGAAAGGCCCTGATACTTGTAGTTCCCGCGTCGAGCGCGATCACATAGCTCATAGTGCTCCTTTTCTCCCAAAGCAAGCGGTCATTCGCTGATTCGGGCGATCTTTAAAATATTGGAATAGATTTCTGTATCATTCGGTAAAAAAGTATTAAAAATGACCTTGATCGGGCTCTTTGTCTTCATTTTCCAGTTGAGAACGGCCCCTGTGGCGATCTCTGCGGCTTCCTCGCGGGGAAAATTGAACACTCCCGTGGAGATACAGCAGAACGCAATGCTCCCGAGCCCCATCTCCTCGGCGAGGTTGAGGCAGGAAATGTAGCAGGAACGGAGGGCGGCGCGCGCCTCTCTCGACGGCTCCCCCGCGATCATCGGCCCAACGGTATGCAAAACATAGGCGCTGGGCAGGTTATAGGCACGGGTGATCTTTGCCCCGCCGACTTCCTCTTCCTGATCCTGCGCCGCAATGAGTTTGGCACAGTCATCTCTCAACTGCATGCCTGCAAAGGAATGGATCGCGTTGTCGATACAGTTGTGCCCCGGGATAAAACAGCCGAGGAGCGCAGAGTTGGCGGCGTTCACAATGGCGCCAACCTTCAATCTCGTGATATCCCCCTGCCAGAGTGCAATGCCGTACTTCCCGAACGGGAGCGTTTCCTCCCCGACAATGCCGCGTTCAACGGTCTCCGTCCAAAAAAGCCTGTCTTGAAGTTCCAAAATTTCGGAGGGAATGGGGTGAGGCATGCGCCTGTTCATGAGGCCGCGGATGGCCTCCCTCCGCCTCCGATAGGGCGAATTGAACGCCGCGATGAGCCCCTGCTCCTTGAGCAAATATTTTAAAAGACGGTTGCAATGTTCCTCCTGTTCCTCGGCGCTCAAGAGCGCGGGGCGCGGATAGGGCGTAAGATCGATGAACTTTGTTGTTTCCTTGAGCGTCATTCGGCTACCTTTTCCGTGAAAGATCCTCTTCGGAATTCTATTATACGATATCGACAAAACTTTTTCAATAGCCATTCTTTAAAATCGTTGATTTTTTGGAAAATTTCATATATACTTTTGTCCATGGAAGAAACAACGCCGAAACGTTCAACGGATAAATTTCCCTTCAAATTCAGCCCGATGATGCTGTTCGTGTTCATTTTGCTCCTGCTTCTCTGCGCGGGAGGGTTCGGGCTCACCCTTTGGCAATTTCTTGACTTTTTAAAGGGCGATATCGGCTCCGTTTGGGAATGGCTGAAATATCTTTTGATGTTCTTTGTCTGCGGACTGCTGTTCGTGCTCGTCATTGCAATGCTCATCAGATCGCAATACGTCATCACGGACAGGGAGCTTATTCTGCAATTCGGCCTCATCAAGACGCGCTACGAACTCAAAAAGATCCGCTCCGTGCGGCACTTTATGGGTTCGGGGCGGCTTGCCGTGTACTTCGACGACATGAAGAACCAATATTCGATCATCGTGGTCAAGGAAAGTTGGTTCAAACCCTTTGTGGAGGCATTGAAAGCGAGGAATGAAGATCTTGAGTTCGACTTCATCACCCCCGATGAAGAATCGGACTGGAAGAAAAAATAAAAACACCCAATGTCGGGTGTCGATAGAGATTCAAAAATCAGATTTTTATAGAATGTAGCTATTTAAATTCCGCTTGAGCCCTCTCCTACATGCGGATGAGGCGTTCGATTTGCGAGTACGGCACGTCGGGAAGAACACGGGAGAGATGATCGAGGATCTTTCCGAGAGACCCTTCGGGAGATCTCTTGTAAGCGGAGGATACCATTGGATAGCCGAACAGGTTTTCGGGCGTGCTGTACTTTGCAACGCCCCAACCGTACGGCTTTTCGTATTTATCCTGTTGGTAGACGAAATCGGCAATGCAGAGATAGGTCTGCATTTGCAGGCGGGTGATGATGGTTTCAAACCCCGTGTTGCCGCCCTTGCGATAGTTGCAGAGCGTTTTCAGGTCCTTGGAGAGAAGCTCCCCGCTCGCCGCGACCGTTTCATAGAGATATTGATCCTTGCGCGGCGCAAGTCCCTCATCACAGCGGGAATCGAAGTCGTACCCGTCCCTTCGGTAGTTTGCAAAATCGGGAAACCACTCCGTGCTCACATATCCCGCCTTGCCCTTGAAAAATTTTCCGTACAGGCACTTTCCGCTCTTGATCGCAGGTCCCTTCCATTCCCATGGGCCGTCTACATTGTCTGCAAACCACAGCTCGGTCGGACAGTTCTCTTCAACCGAAAAGCCGCCGATCTCATTTGCGAAAAAGGGCAGAAATCCCACCTCTTGCGTGAGACGAACGATGTCCTCCGCGCTCCTGAGTTCATAAAACCTCATGACTCTTTCCTCCTTTGCTTGATGAGGAGCTTTTTTATGTTCCGTAGAAATCTTTTTGGCTCCCTTTCCAGACCTTTGCGCCAAAATGAAGCCGCCACGACATTGGAATGAGGTGCACGCCAAAGTTCGTCAGCTTGTTCCAAAAACCGATGATGACGCGCTTCTTGTTCTTTTTTACGGCCTTTAATGCCTTTGCCGCGACCTTTTCGGGCGAAAGGATGGTGAACCTGCTGTATCCCCTGCTCTTCTCAATGCTTGCCTTGATATCCTCGCGCGTCGGCATGGTCCCCGGGAGCACGACCGTGACCTTTGCCCGTCCCTTCAATTCCGTGCGGAGTGCCATGCAGAAGTACTCAAGCGCCTTCTTGGTGGCGGCGTAGAGCGCAAAATAGGGTTCGGGCATGATACTCGTAATGCTGCCGATACAGAGGATCTCCGTGTTTCCGTCGAGCGGAGAACGCCCGAGAAAGCTCCTCAGAAAGGAGGCCGCTCCCTCGAAATTGACCCTCGTTTGGGTCATGATATGCGCCTCGTCGTACTGCTCAAACGGCATCTGCGTATCGACGCCCGCAACATAGATGATACGGTCGAAGGTGGCGCCCAAGCTGTCGGCATGGGCAAAGAACGCCGCGCGGCTCTCCTCATCTCTGAGATCGCAGGGAAAGACTTCCACATGGGAAGTTTTTTCTTGCAGAGAAGTTTTTAATGTGTTGAGCTTTTCTGCACTGCGGCCCGTGAGAAAGAGCGGCGTGCCCTTCTCGGCAAGAATTTGTGTGAATGCGCCTCCAAGTCCCCCGCAAGCGCCTGTGATCAAGGTGTAATTCATGGTTCCTCTTTTAACAAATTGTTTTTGAAAAGTCCTCGGGGGCGCTCCCCTCTCCCGCACGGGCAAAGAGATCGTTCGCCCAAGCGGTCCACAGCGTATATTGGCTTTCACCGAATACATCATGAAAGGTCTTGGGAGCATTCAAAAATGCAAGAAAATTTTCCCAACCGACCCTTTCCACAAGATAATAGACAAACGAGCAGTAACGGAAGTAATAGGTAAAATTATCTTTTTGGGTATGATACCCGTTCAGAACAGACCAAACCGCCTGCGCATCCTTCCATGCGTGCAAATCGCTGTCCGACGTCGGACGGATCGTGTCGTAGATCCTCTTGATTGGCTCTGTTTCGAGGTCCTTCTCCATAGATTCATATTGGAAGTCGGGCTTTGGTGTGAGTACCAACGCGGCATAGTCGGCAAGCCCCTCTGTCAGCCATTTATAGTCATAGGTGTGATCTCTCATCGCCAACATCGACTCGATCTCGTGTGTGAATTCATGCGGAAACTCGCACAGATTGCTCAAATTCCCTCTTTGCGTTTCCCAATCGACAAATCCGCCGGCGTGATAGAAGAAATGTGTATCCTGATCGAGGAACCAAGTATAATCGGGAACGTCCCTCATCTCCAAAGAAAAGGCGTCCAAAAGAGATTCTGCCGATTCATCGAGCCAAATCAAATTCCCCTTTAAACTCTTATAATCGGGCGACGAAAAGGTCCTGCAATAATCGTGGACAACTTGATTCTCCTCCGCATAGTAGTCCCCGCGGATATAGAGTTTGCCCCATTCCGTCCCGATCTCGAGCGGAAATTTTACGGTGAAGGGCGCATAGCGATAGAAATGTTCCTCCTCTTCCACGGAAAAATCAAGTCCAAGCTCTTGCAGATAGGCATTCTTCTTCTCAGTGAAAGAAGTATTGAATTCCGCATAGACCTCCTCGTCTAACGGCAATCGCGCGGCGGCAAGATCTCTTTCAAGAAGCTCCCTTACGCCGTCATTTCCCTCGTTTTCGTACAGCCATTCCGCAAAGGAGACCGAAACGGTCTTTGCCATTTCGATATCTTCTTCTTCGGAAAAAGGAGCAAAAAAGAGCGGGGCTTCCATCTCGATGAGATAAGGGTTCCCGTTCAAAAACTCCTTCGCTTTTTTTACATTCGTCTTCGGCTTCCCGCCCTCAAGCTCGGCACGGAGATGCTCGCTTACACCCCATAAAAATCCGTAATTGAGCGTTCTCTCCCCCACATATTGCAGATATGTATGCAGAAACACCGTATGATCGATCGAGGCGAGGTAGAGATCTTCTCCGTCTGTACGGGAAGAATAATTCGTGCCGACATAAATTGTCAAAGGTGCAGGCGACGGAATACGGTCGAAAACGGTTTCTGCAAATGTGAGCAGGCTCTCCTTCTTCTCATCTGAATAGCAATCATCAAGATAGACTGTATGCTCGCCAAGGGTAAACTTTTTTCCTTCCAGAACACTTGCCTTGTAGGCATACGGTTCCATAAAGCCAACATGAGCAAATTCCTCATAGGGATGCTCCAATCCACCGCATGCCGAAAAGAATGGCAGCAGCGACAGAAGCATGGCGATTAGGATAAAAAAGGAGATCCCCTTTCGGCCTTTCATTATAAGCTCCGACAGTGATTTTTTTCATTATACCATACTTCCTTGGAATAGGCAAAAGAAATTTTTGGAAAAGCCATAAAAAACGGTTGCAATTTGCAGCCGTTTAGTGTAAAATAACGATTGAGTTGCAGAGATGTCTGAGTGGCTTAAGGAGCACGATTGGAAATCGTGTGACGGTGGTGAATCGTCCCGGGGTTCAAATCCCCGTCTCTGCGCCAAGTGAAACCTAAATTGAACTAATATGTTCGGTTTAGGTTTTTCTTTTGCTCTCAAAGGACAGAAAGGGCGGCGGTTTATGCCGCGAAAGGCTCTTGACATGAGAAAGACGTGCGGTAGGCTGTTTGCCAAAGGCAAGAAA
>CANRDK010000020.1 GCA_947629345.1 uncultured Clostridia bacterium | reverse complement strand
GCAAAGGTTTTCTTCGAGACCATTCTCGAGAACGCGGGAAGCCAAGACAATATTCATATTGACGCAAGCTATCCCTTCCATGCGGGAACGATCGAAGACAATTTGCGCTTTGCGGCGATCGACGAACAGGACGAGGCGGAAAACCTCTATCCCGAATTTGCAAGGATCGCGAGAGAAGAGGGGTTTGGGCAAATTGCGCTCAAATTCGAAAAGACGGCAATGGTAGAAGGCAATCACCGTATTATCTTCAATTACCTCTACGAGGCGTTTAAGGACGGCTCCCTCTACAAGGCGGAAAAGCCGATGCTTTGGATCTGCAGCGAGTGCGGCTATATGCACACGGCAAAGGAGCCGTGGAACATTTGCCCCCTATGCGGTGCGTCACAGGGTGAAGTCGAGCTTCATCTCCCCTTCAAAAAGGAGAACTTATGAAAAAGACCAAGACCCAGAACACCAAGTCGCAAAAGACCGAAAACGCTCAGAACAGTTCTGTCAAGAACACGAAGAGCACAAAAAATTGCGGCAGAGGCGCAAAGGACTGCTCTTAATGAAGAAGTCCTGCGAGAGACTCCATCGTGAGAAAACTCTCAAAAACGGGGCCGACATGCATTCGGACGACAGCCTCGGCAGTTACACGGGCGTGCCCGAAAACGAGTACGAGAAGCCTGTACAGGATGCAGACGACCTGTAAAGAGAGGGCGGAGAAGCAATTCTCCGCTTTCTTTTTTTGGACGCAGCAGGGAGGGGACGGACTGGACCATTCCGAATCACGTCATGGTGAGCGCAGTCGAACCATCACCTTATTATAATGCGGTGACCCTTCGACTACGCTCAGGGTGACGCGATTGGGACGTCGGGACGGGGCGATAAACGAGAGCAGGTCGCTCATGCTGAGCGTAAGCGAAGCATCTCGTTAAACATACGGAAGTCCGTTGGTTCAACAAGTTGCTAATATATTACATATGTTATATAACATATATTATTTTTAATTTCATGGAAACTTAACAGTAAAATCACATTGTAAAAAGAAATTTTCTTGCATAAAGCGGGGCAATGTGATATAATATGGAAAAATGCAAAACCTTTCTATGTGAGGTACTTCATGAAAAAGAAAATCGCCGTCGTCGGCGTGGTGCTGTCCATTTCCTTGGCGGCGCTCTCCGGCTGCGGGTTTATGGATCTCGGCAAAGCGGACGAAAATTTCCCCTACGACATTGCCGTTGAACAGGGCTATACGGCAGACGAGGGGAGTTGGCTCGCGGAGAGCACCCCCGAATCCACCCTTTACCGCAAACTGTGGGAGGAAGCGAGGGCAGATGGCTCCTTCACGGGCAGCTATATGGACTTCTTGAAAGAACTCAACCTCGGAGACGACAGCACATATCTGCAGCAGTCCCTTCTCTCCGCCGTCAGCGTCGTCGCAGCGATGGATGCAAGCACGGTCAGCGCGGGCGCAGGCGTCATTTTGGAGCTTGACAGCGCCACGGGTGATTTAGATGTCATAACAAATTATCACGTCATCTATAGCTCCACGCGGCGGGCGATCAGCAGTGATATCTCCATCTATCTCTATGGCGGCGATTATGCCGCGGGGGAACTTTCGGCGACCTATGTGGGCGGTTCTGCCGCGGAGGACATTGCACTTTTGCATGTGGATGGCAAGGCGACAGTGAGAGAGGGGAGTTCAGCCTCCTCCGCGACGCACACGAACAGGGAAGTCGTGACAGCCTCGGCCGCCCGTCCCGCCAAAATCGGCGATTCGGATAGTTTGCTCGTGGGCGATAGGGTCTACGCCATCGGGAACCCCGAAATGGAGGGGATCTCCGTCGTCAGCGGCGTCGTCTCGGTGGATGCGGAGAGCGTCACGATGGATTCCATCGACGGAACGGGGCAGGTGGATATGCTTGAACTCAGGACGGACGCAACGGTCAACCACGGCAACTCGGGCGGCGGTCTCTTCAACAGAGCGGGGGAACTCGTCGGGATCGTCAATGCACGGAGCGAGGCGGACGACGTCTATGGCTTCGGCTACGCCATTCCCATCAACCATGCTTTGGCGGTCGCAGACAATCTCACGGCGAACGGCGGCGTGCTGAAACATGCCCGCCTCGGCATCACCATTCGGACGGAGAACGGGCACAGCGCCTATGACCCGATTTCGGGCAGGACGATCATTTCCGAAAAGCTCGTCGTCAATGCTGTGAACAGCGGCAGTGCGGCCGCAAGTGCGGGCATGGATGTGGGGGACACGCTCGTATCTCTGACCCTCAACGGAAAGACCGTACAGGCGACCCGAAACTTTAAAATCACCAACTTATTGCTCGAAATCCGCAGGGGGGATACCCTCTCCGTCGTGGTTTCCCGCGATGGAAAAGCGGTAACTCTCACGGTCACATTCAACCAAGATCGCTACTTTGAAACGCGTTGAAGGGAGCCGCATGCAGCACGGAAGTAATTAAAAATTAAAAATTAAAAATTGTGGTGGGGCGTGATTGGAATGACACCCCCTCAGTCACGGCAAGGGCAGCCGTGACAGCTCCCCCTCGAAGGGGGAGCCGAGGAACCCGCTCCCGCCGCTCATCCTGAGCGCAGCGAAGGATCCCATTAAACCTACGGAAGCCCATGCGCTCATCCTGAGCGCAGCGAAGGATCCCATAAAACGACATCAAAAAATCTTATAAAATCAAAAAAAATCGCACATATGTGCGATTTTTTCTATATCAGGTCCTTCAGAGTGTAGCGGGAGAGGTAGGCGTGGACGGTCTCGTCGAGGCCGCGCCAGATGGGCAGCGTCGGGCAGGTGTCGGCATGGGGACAGGAGCCGTCCTTGCTGCAGCTCGTCACCGAGAAGGAGCTTTCGATCGCCTCCAAAATTTCTGCCACGGAATACGCCTCGGGCGGCCGATTTAAGCGATAACCTCCGTATTTTCCGCGTGAACCCTCCACCAGCTCCGCCTTGACGAGCGCCGTCATGATATTTTCGGCATACTTATGCGGGATATTGTTGGCGAGGGAAATTTCCCTCAGCGGAGAGAAATCCTCCTTCCCCGCAAGCGCAACCATGAGCCGCAGGGCATATTCCCCCCGCGTGGAGACGATCACTGTTCCTCCCCGCCGTGGACGTCGTGTTCATGGTCGAGGGCGGGAAAGTCGTTTTCATCGTAGGGAATGTTGTTTCTTTGATAGTAGTCGCGGACGGCCGCCTGCACGGCCTCCTCAGCGAGCACGGAGCAGTGCAACTTGTGGGCAGGAAGCCCGCCGAGCGCCTCCGTCACGGCCCTGTTGGTGAGCAGAAGGGCCTCCTTGAGGGGCTTGCCCTTGATCATCTCGGTGGCCATGGAGCTCGAGGCGATGGCGCTGCCGCAGCCGAATGTCTCGAATTTGACGTCCACAAGGATGCCGTTTTCGACTTTGATGTACATTTTCATGATGTCGCCGCACTTGGCGTTGCCGACTTCGCCCACGCCGTCGGGGTTCTCGATGACGCCGACATTGCGCGGATTTCTGAAATGGTCCATCACTTTTTCGCTGTATAATGACATATAAGTTCTCCTTTTTTCGAATTAAAACTTTAAAATTAAAAATGAAAAATTGTGGCGAGGCAATTGAAACGACACCCCCTTAGTCTCGCTACGCTCGACAGCTCCCCCTCGGAGGGGGGAGCCGAGGCTTGCTTCCCCTGTAGGGGAAGTACCCGCGTAGCGGGGGATAGGGTTTTTTGAACCCCTCAGTCACTACGTGACAGCTCCCCTAAGAGGGGAGCCGAGGCGCGGCCGAATGAAGTCCTCTTGCCCACCCCTCGAGGGGTGGGTGGCACGGCTGCCCTTGCCGTGACGGAAGGGGTGTGTGATTGAGAATGTCCCCGCCCCCCTACCCCCCTCCCCAAGGAGGGGGCATGGGTTACAAAATAAACTGCCTCTTTCCCTCTTGCAGGTCCCGCCAGACGGGGGACATGTTGCGCAGATAGGTCACGACTTCGGGAACTTTTTCGATGATATAGTCGATTTCTTCCTCGGTGTTGTCTGCGCTCAGGGTGAGCCGCAGAGAGCCGTGCGCAACGTCGTGCACTCTGCCGATCGCGAGAAGCACATGCGAGGGGTCGAGCGAGCCCGACGTGCATGCCGAACCCGACGAGGCGGAGATGCCCTGATCGTCCAAGAGCAGGAGGAGGGATTCCCCCTCGATGCCCTCAAAGCAGAAATTCACATTGCCCGCAAGCCGCCTCTCCCTGTCGCCGTTGAGGGCGCTGTGGGGAATTTTTTCGAGGCCCGAAATGAGCTTATTTCGCAGATAAGTGACATATTTTTCCGTTTCGGGAATGCTCTCCACGGCCTCCTTCATGGCGACGGTCATGGCCTTGATCGCGGGAAGATCCTCCGTCCCCGCACGCTTGCCCCTCTCCTGTGCGCCGCCCTCGATGAGGGAGTAGAGCGGGGCTCCCTGCCGCACATAGAGCACGCCGACGCCCTTGGGCCCGCCGAATTTGTGGGCAGAGAGGGCGAGATAGTTGCACCCGATCTTTTGGACATTGACGGCGGTGTGCCCCACGGCCTGTACCGCGTCCGTGTGGAAGAGGACCTTCTTTTCGTTGCATATCTTGCCGATTTCTTCCACGGGCTGGATGGTTCCGATCTCGTTGTTGGCAAACATGACAGAGACGAGGCAGGTATTTTCGTCGATGGCAGTTTCCACGTCCTCAACTTTTACGATGCCGTCCGTTCCGACGGGGAGAAGGACAATTTCAAAGCCCTCCTTTTTGAGCTTGTTGAGGGTGTGGAGCACGGCGTGGTGCTCGATGGCGGTGGAGACGATCTTGGTCTTTCCCCTGAGCTTGCCGAGCTTCGCGGCAGAGAGAATGGCCTGATTATCTGCCTCGCTGCCGCCCGAGGTGAACGTGATCTCGCGGGGCTGTGCTCCGAGAAGGGCCGCAATGGTCCCCCTGCAATCCTCGAGCAGGGACTTCGCCTCCTGCCCGACCGTGTAGAGCGAGGAGGGGTTGCCATAAAACTGCCTTGCGGCCTCTGTGTAGGCGTTGAGAGCACTCTCGCGCATCCGCGTCGTCGCCGCATTGTCAGCATAAACCTTCATATATAGCTTCCTTTTTTGTATTTCCTACTTATTTTGTAGGTATTGTATCACATGTATGCGCCTTTGTCAACAAAAACAGAGAAAAAAGGTAACAGTTTTTTGTACTCTCCCATTAAAATGTTTATATATTTTTTAATAGAAATTATTGACAATTTTGGAAAGCCGCGGTACAATTAAAGTGAGTTGGTTTATTCCATATGATTTGAGGTGAATGTGATGAAAACCAAAAACAAAATTTTCAGGATCTCTCTTGCCGTTCTCTGCGCCCTTGCAATGGTGGCTACCATCGTTCTCGGTGCACTCACTCTGGGCGGCGGGGGAAACACCGTGCGTCCCGAAGGGGCCGTACATACCAATGCGGAGTCCGCACAGGTGAAGGATGCCGAGGGCAATCTCCTCGTTCCCTTCGACCTTGCCTATCCCGATGCCTTCTCCACGGGGGAGTATGAGTATCAGAGCGATACCGTCCTCCTCAAGATGAAGGACACGCGCGGGGCGATCGGGAGCAATCTCGAGAAGTTGGGCGTGAGCTCACTCTCCGTTGTGACTCCCCTCAGCGACGGCACCGTTTGGTACCGTGCCGCGATCGGGGGACAGAACGTGAAGTCCTTCATCTCCCGTGCGCGTGCTCTGCCTGAGGTGATCATGGCGGACTACGACTATATCTACCGCACCGAGGCGATCCCCGAGGAGGCCGCTCTTTCGGATGATGCCGCAACGGGCGTAGAGGGCTTTTTGGAGGAAGTCGTCGGAAATACCCACCTCGCCGAGCAGTGGTTCTTAAAGGCGTGTGATTTGCAGGAGAGCTGGCGTTGGCTGAAATCAAAGAACGTCCCCGCGGGCGGCGATCCCTCCGTGGTTGTCGCCGTCATCGATACGGGCGTCGATTACGACCATCCCGACCTCAAGGACAACATGTGGGTCAATCAGGGTGAAACGCCCAACGACGGTGTCGATAACGACGGCAACGGCTATGTGGACGACTATCTCGGCTACAACGCCGTAGCGAACAACGGCAATCCGCAGGACGACCACGGACACGGGACACACGTCGCGGGCATCATTGCCGCTTCCAACAATAAAGTCGGCGTCGTCGGCGTTGCCTATAACGTCAAGATCATGGCCGTAAAAGCGGGGCAGGCGAGCGGTGTATTCACCCAGTCGGATATTGCCGAGGCCATCCGCTATGCCTATCAAAACGGCGCAGACGTCATCAACATGAGCTTTGGCGGCAGCGCGATCTCCATCTCCGTGCAGGACGCCCTCACCGACGCCTACACGACGGCCACCCTCGTCGCGGCGGCGGGCAATAACGGAATACCCAATGAGGTCACCGATAATTATTACTCTCCTCTTCCCAGTTATCCCGCGGCGCTCTCCTATGTCATCGGCGTCATGAGCGTCGATGCAAATAATGTGGAATCGATCTTCTCGAACTGGGACGCGATAGCATTCAACTCTCTTGAATATGAAATGTATGCACCGGGCGAGGGGATCATGAGCACCCTTCCCGGGCAGAAGTATGGGAAACTGAGCGGCACTTCCATGGCGGCGCCCATAGTCTCGGGTGCGGCGGCCCTGCTCCGTTCCTATTATAAGAACAGAGATATATATCCCTCCAAGTTCATCGCAGGCCAGCTTGCGGCAACGAGTGAGCAAAGTGCAATTTGCTGTAATCCCTACATGCACACCTTGAATGGATTGCCGCACAACACGCCCATGGTGCTCGACCTCTACTCCGCCCTCACCAAGCTCCCCAAGCCTGAAGTGGGGCTGTACGATTATTACCTCTTCGACAGCAAGACGCTCAGCGAGGAGAACACAGAGGACGGCGTTGTGGACGCGGGCGAGACGATCGCCATCGGCGCCGTGCTCCGCAACCGCTGGGGCATGAGCAAGGATACCTTTGTCACCATCGACACAGAGAGCGAAGCGGGCGTCTTCGATCCCTATGTGAAGATCACGAGAGGGGGAGTGAATTTCGACAGCGTCGGCACATACTCCACCAAGGATACCCTCACCCGCACAGAGGAGGGCATCATCAACGGCGTGGAGAATCCTCTCACGATCGAGATCGATAAGGACTGCCCCAACGATTATCGCGTGGTATTGAATGTGACGGTCACCTGCAAAAACGGCCTCGATGATGACGACAGCAAGCAATATATAACGTGTGGCAAAATTGAATTCGTCGTGCGCAGCGGCATTCTGCTGAAGGATTCCATCGAGGAAGATACCGTTCTCACGAGCGAAAATCTCTACCTCGTTCCCTCGTCGCTCTTCATTCCCAAGGGCGTCACCGTGAAAGTGGAAAAGGGCGCGCGCATCCAATTCTGGACGGATGACCCCGCGGATCCCTATGCGGAGACATACATTAGCTATCTCGCCGTGGAGGGCAAGTTCATCACGGAGGGGACGGCGGAAGAGCCCGTTGAGATCTTCCCGAGCGAGTTCATGGACAATTACCGCGTGGAGATCTCCGAGCAGAACGGCGGCGAGGTGGATCTCAACTATACCACCGTCACCAATCCCTATCTCAACATTTCCACTGCCGATCACTGTACCTTCAATCAGAATTACATAGGGTATTATAATTATCGTAGCTTGGATGGCGGAAAGGTGCAGACAAATTATGGTTCGGGAGAGATCCGCTGTGACAAAATCTTTAATTCCGTCTTTTATCATCTGAGCGGCGAACATTATTCTGATTATTATTCAAAATTCCGTGTCTATGGGGAATACGATACTTGCGTCTTTGCGGATTGCAGCATTGCTTATAATTTGTATAGCTCCGCCATTTTTTCGCACTGTGTCTTTGCTGGAAATAACTTTACCTGGAATGATGGGTATGGGGATACTAATTACAACTCCTCCTTTACGGTTGAGAATTTCGATGTGGAATTTAAAAATGTTTATCGGAACGATACAACGGGAACAATCTATTTGATTGTATCATATTGTCCGGAAAATGCTGTAAGCATGAGCAGATATCGTGCATTGGCAAGTGGGCTCGGCGGCGATATCTGCTGCATCGAGACGCAGGAAGAGTATGAATTTTTGAGATCATCCGGAATCCGAGGTATTGTTGGCCTTAAAAACGGCTCCAGCACATGGTTGAACGACATTCCATTAGAGGATGATATCCCTATCATAAATGGTTCAAATTCTTACGGATATTTCGCAGATGCGTCAATAATATTTTCTTACCGATATGAAAGCTTGACTGTTCTCGAGATCCCCGGCAGTATCTATGTGGACAATATTTCACTCCCCGAGAAAAATGTGGAACTCGATACCGAATCAACCTATCAGCTCCTGCCGCAGATCCTTCCCGCGACGTTTGACGTGCACGGGCTCCTCTATGCCTCCGCCGATGAGAGCGTTGCGATCGTGTCTAAAAGCGGCGTTGTGACCCCTCTGCGCGAGGGCGAGGCGGATATCTATATCTATTCGCCCGACTACTTGAGGAAGGCGGTCTTGCACATCACCGTCAAGGAGAAGGTCCCCGTGGAGGACTTCGCTCTCACCTCACCCAAGGCACAGCTCTCCGTGGGGGAGCGCGTCCAGCTTCAAGTCTCCTTCTTCCCCGCCAATACCACCGAAAAGATGGTGGCATTTGAGAGCCTCTCGGAAGCGTTTGCGGTAGATACCTTTGGATATGTGACTGCGCTCGCCGTCGGGCAGGGGAAAATCAGGGCCACCGTCGGTTCGCTCACAAGGGAGATCTTCCTTACGGCAGTGCGGCCCGTCAAGTCCATTGCATTCACCGATAAATTCTATCAGACCTTCCTCGGCGACCTCGACGAGGGCTGGCGGCCGCAGGTGCTCCCGCTCGACGCCACCAACCGCAACGTCACATGGCAGTCCTCCAACCCCGAAGTTGCCTATGTGGAGGGGAATCAGCTCGTCCGCGTTTCGGCGGGCAGCGTGACGCTCCGCGCCACCGTGGAGAATACCGACCTCTATGCCGAGCTCAATGTCTCCGTCACAAATGAGCCGCAGAAAGAGAGCGCAAGTGTCGCCGAACTTTGGATGAACGAGGTGGGCTGCCTTTCGGTGCTCAAGGATGGGTCCCTGTATATCTGGGGAACAAGTACGGGCTACCCCGTGCCCCATAAGATCATGGACGGCGTCCGCTCCGCAGCTTGGAGATATGCATATAATACCAGTTACCTTTACATTGTCACAACTGCAGGACAGCTGAAAAAATATTATAAGAATTATGATGTGTGGGAGGAGGAATCTTTCTACAACCTCGATCATGTTGCTCATCTCTATTTTAACGAGGAGGTTTTCTTTGCCCTCAGAGAGGACGGCACGGTATGGAGCTGGGGAGGTAATGCCGATGGGCAGCTTGGAGACGGCACGACAGCGAACCGTGATACGCCCATGCAAACGTCCCTCAAAAATATCTCCGATATTGCCGTGAGCTATGGCGCTGCACTCTTCCTCGATGAGAGCGGCAACGTCTGGGCTACGGGCGGTAGTTCAGTGCGCTATACCGAACCGAAAGTGATCTTCAAGGGCGCAACCTCCATTGAGGGAGCTTGCGGTAGGGGGTTTACTTCTTTTGCCATAAATTCAACTGCGGGGAATTATGATTTAGATAGCTCTGATTTTACTTTGCATGAGAGAAATAATTTGCTGTTCGGCGCACACGGTTACCCGGAAGGTTGCTCTATTTTCGGAGGAAAGGTCTATTATAAATATGAAAACATTCTGATTCCGGGGATCGACAATGCCGAAGCGCTCTATGTGGGTTACAACGGCAGTCTCTTTATCGCCACGGCGGACGGCAAGCTCTACGGCATGGGAGATAACGAGAATCGCCAGCTCGGCGACCTCACCACCGAGCGCCGCGAATCGCCCGTGCGCCTCTTCTTCGGCCTGCCCTATTCGGAGGAGGCCCCCACGCTCAAGAGCGATCCCGTGAAGAAGGATTCCCTCAAGGGAGACCTGCGCTTCGTATTCGACCGTGCCCTGACCCGCGGCAACGAGTTCAGCGGCATCACGCTCAGCCGCGACGGTTCGCCCATCGGCATCTCCCGTACGCTCCTCCTCAATGAACTGACGATCGTGCCCAACGAGGGCTGGCGTCCCGATACGGAGTACACCCTCCACATTCCCGAAAATGCCATCACGAGCATTTACGGCATTGTCGGCGAAAAGATCGATCGCACCTTTACCTATATCAATGAAACGCCCTTAAAGCTCCTTTCGCAGAGCCTGCAGGAGGGGGCAAAGCTCTCCTCGCGCGAGTTTGAAGCGCTCTTCACCTTCACTTGCGCCGTCAAGGGGGAGAAGTTCTCGCAGATCTCCCTCACGCGGGACGGAACAACCGCTTCGGCTGAGATCGTTCTCGAGAATCATGTGCTCCGTCTCTCGGGCACCCTCGATTACGGCGAATACACGCTCACCATTCCCGCAGGCGCCCTCAAAGACTACATCGGCGGAGAAAATGAGAAGATAGAACTGCACTTCACCGTTGTACAGCGCCTTGAGCTTCTCTCCTCCACGCCTGCGAACGGCGCAGTGCGCATCGATGCAAACACGGAAATTTCCCTCACCTACACGAGCGCCCGACAGGGGACGCGCTTCAACGACATTTCCCTCACGGAGGACGGAAAGCAGATCCCTGCTACCTGCACGCTCGAGGGGAACAAGCTCAGCGTCTCCGCCGCACTGAAGGAGGGCCGTTCGTATGTGCTCACCCTTCCCGAGGGTGCGCTCTGCGATGAGCTCGGCAACCTGAACGAAAAGACGGAGCTCCGTTTCACTACCTATGCTCCCGTCAAACTGCTCTATTCCTCGCTGAGAGCGGGGGTTGCAGTCGATTTGGAGCCCACCTTCCGCCTCGAATACAACGGGAGCTTCACCGTCCATCAGGAGAAGATCTTCCTGAAGTCGGAGGAGGGGGATGTCAGCATTCAGGCGGAGATGAAGGGCAATGTCCTTGAGATCGTGCCAGAAAAGCTCGCCGCAGGTACGAAATATACGCTCAACCTCGCAGAAGGCGCCCTCACCGACGAAAAGGGTGTGCAGTCTGAGGCATACGGCGTGGATTTCTCCTCGCTCACGACAAAGACCCGCTTCATGTGGGACGAAGAGGCGTTCAACGCCGCCAAGAAGGAATGGAACCGCAAGGGCCTCAACAACCCCGGTCTCTACGGCTGCGCCATTTTGAACGATTTCAACGATACCAATATCGAGCACTGGCTGCGCATCATTGCCGCCGAAGGGAGCTCGGAGAACAAGATCGGCCTTTCGGGCAACTATTGGGGCACCCTCGTTGAGGAACTCATCGAACAGCAGATCGTTGACTTCAACACCTATCGCACCCTCTGCGATATCATCCTCGGGGAATATTCCGTCGTGCCGAGCGACACCTTCCCCTTCGTCGTGGATGCCTATCTCGAGAATGAGGAGGGACTGCGCGTGCGCACCGTCTCCAACGAGAAGGTGACGTTTGTTGTCAAGTTCAACCGTCCCATGGATACAAAGGTTCCGCTCCGCGTGCGCTTTGGTTCCTCTGAACCGTATGCTGAGTATGAGATCACGGGCGAATACGTCACCTCCACCGAATGGAGGGGAACGTACACCCTGCAGACCATGATCGAGAACGGCAACCAGTTCATCCGCATCGAAAACGGCAGGGCGGCGGACGACAAGTTCCTTTCCCTCTACGAACATGCGGGTCGGTGGTCCTTTGAGATCGACACCACCAAGGCACAGGAACTCGTCATGCGTGCCGAGGCCACGAAGGATGGCATCAGCCTCAAGTGGGATCAGGACGACTTTGTGACCCTTGCAGGGTACAATGTCTACCGCTCCGAGGATGAACTCGGCTACTACACCCGCATCAATCCGTATGTCATTCCCGCCGATACGAAGGAATTCTTCGACAACACCGTCGAGCCCGGGAAGGTCTACTTCTACAACTTCACCGTCGTGCAGACGGACTTCACGGAATCTGCTCCCTCTGGCAAGATCTCTGTCCGCTCCTTCGACACGATGGCTCCCTCCATCTACCACACGCCCGTCCGCGAGGCCTTTACGGGGAGCAATCTGAACATCTCCGCCCTCGTCACGGATAACCTGCAGATCTCCAGCGCAACGCTGTTCTATCGCACCGTTGGCGAGGAGGATTGGAAGAGCACGCAGATGCACGCGAGCAATTCCCGCTACACGGGCTATATCCCCGCCGATGCGCTCACAACGGATGGTATTGAGTATTACCTCAGCGTCTCCGACGGCGTGAATACGACCCTGTTCGGCTCAGGCGATAAGCCCTATCGGGTGACGGTGAAACTTGCGATCGACGCGAGCTCGCTCGGCGATGTGGACGGAGACGGCTCCATCACCGCCAAGGACGCTCTCATGCTCCTTCAGGCAGTGAACGGCCTCTACAACCTCACCAATGAGCAATTCGCCCGTGCGGATATCGACAGGGATGACCACATTTCTGCACAGGAAGCGCTCATCATTCTGCAATATGTGAGCGGAAAACGCACTTCGATCAGCGGTTGAGTATGAAGAAATTTCTTTCGCTCCTTGCGCTCGTTTTGGCGTTGGCGCTGTGCCCTTTGACCCTCTCTGCGGAGTCCGCTTCGGCGGCAGAGGAGGAGGGAGTACGGGTCACGGTCCAAAACTGCGAAACGATGCAGGGTGACAACGTCTATTTGCGCATTTCTATCGAGGGCGCAGAGGAGCTCTCGATGATCGAGCTTGTCCTCTCCTACGACGCCACCGCCTTTGAATACGGCGACGCCTACACGGGCGGCCTGCTTCCCTCCGATACACTGACGGAGATCAACGGCACGCAGGCGGGGATCGTCTCCCTCTATGCGCTGAGCGCGGGGGGCTTTTCGGGGGATGGCTGTTTGTGGGAAGTACGGCTGTACACAAAAGACAGCGCACCCGTCGGCAGGTATTCCGTACAGCTCTTTGCGGGCGACTGCTGCGATAAAACGCTTGCCCCCGTTGCCGTCACGGCATCGGGAGCGGGCATCACCGTGAAAGCGCGTCCGCAGAATGTAAGGTGGATCTATGTCTATGGAAATGCCTCGCAATGGGGACTGCACCGCGGCGACAGCGTGACTGTTTCCTTCTATTCCTACGACCTCTACGGCCTCGCGGCGGCGGAGATGGAGATCGACTATGACGATGACCTTCTCTCGCTCAACGGCGTGCAGATGGGCTCCCAAATGCTTGCAGACGGGCAGGCATCCGTCAATTCTGACCGCAGTGGCTATGTAAAAATTTCCTATATCGCCATGAACGGCGTGAAGTCGGGTACGGATTTTCTCTCCCTCACCTTCACCGTCCTTGCCGATACGGACGCCAATACGACAGTCACGCTCACCATGAGCGGGCTCTGCGACGCCTCCCTTGCCCCCATGGCTGCAGGCGAGACGCGCGTCGGCCTCACCCTCTTTCGGACGCAGGAGGAGACCGTTCCCCCCGAAATCGGGATCGCAGACCTCTCCGTAGAGGGGGAAACATTCACGGTGTCTGTCATCGCAGAGGGGGAAACGCACCTCGCGGCGGGGGACTTTGTCGTCAGCTACAACCCTTATCTCCTCGTCTGTACGGAGGCAACGGGAAATTCCTCCTATTTTACCGTCATCAATAACCAAAAGGATAAGGGGAAGGTGAGCTTCTCCTTCATCGCCGAGGACGGGATCTCGGAGGATACAGCGCTTGTGACGCTCACCTTTCAAAAGATCTTCGAAGACCCCTTTGATACGATGCTCTCCCTCGATGGGACAGATCTTGCCGATGCGGCGATCAAGCCCATCACGGCAAATGTGCACGGCGGGTTGGTCCACTTCCTCTGCCACGTCTGGGAGAGCCGTTCTGCGAAGGCGGCGACCTGCACCGAGAGCGGACACAGCGCATATGAAGAGTGCACCGTCTGCGGCTCCCGCCGCGGCTATGTGGAAGAGGCCGCAAAGGGACACAAGGAGGAGATCATTCCCAAAAAGGATCCTACCTGCACGGAGGCAGGTTCCACGCAGGGCAGCAAGTGTTCCGTGTGCAATGAAATTTTGGATGAACCGCAGGAGATCCCCGCAAATGGGCATACCATGTCCGAGGTGGAGGGCCGCGATCCGACGTGTACCGACGCGGGCGAGCTTCACCATTTCCACTGCAGCGCCTGCAATCTGAACTTTGGGGACATGGCAGGGGAACAGCCCCTTTCCGAGATCGGGATCCCCGCAAACGGCCATCACTACGGCGACCCCTCATGGGAATGGAACGGTTATACTTCCGCGACGGCTACATTCACCTGCGACCGATGCGATGAGAGCACAAATGGGCATACCATGTCCGTGACGGAGAATGCCGTTCGCGGCGCAAGAGTCGATGCAACGTGCACGGATGGGGGCTCTCAAAAGTATACCGTAACGGTACATTTCCGCGACCAAGAGGATACAGACGAGCGGACGGAACAGCTCAGCATCGACAGCAGCAATCACACCCATCTCACCTCCTATCCCCAACAGGATCCCACCTGTACGGAAGTCGGCTACGAGCAGTACTACGTCTGCGACGGCTGCCACCGAATGTATCGGGACGCAGGCGGCAAAACGCCCATCGATGCTCCCATAGAGATCCCCGCAAGCGGACATAACTATGGCGAGTGGCATTCGGCGGGAGAGGGCAAGGAACAGCGCACCTGTGAGGCCTGCGGCGTGACGGAAGAGCGGGACGGAGGATTCGGGATCGCCGAACAGTTCCGCGAGAAAGTCGCCGCCATCGGCAAAGCGGGGAGCTCTGTACAGAAATTTGAAGCCATCAAACTTGCGGCCGAGGCATGGAACGACATGCCCGCGTGGGCGCGCAAGACGGTGCAGGATACCTATCTGACGCTCGAGGCCGAGATCGCGGCGTACAACTCCGCCGCAGAAGAGGTGAACGGGGCGCATGAAGCCGCCGTCGGTATCACCAAGGCCGTTGCCTCTGCGCTTGCGGGGCTCAGCGAACTTGCCGCGGCATGGTATGTCGGCAAAGGACTCTATTTGGGGGGGATCGTATGAGACGCAGAGTTTTCCTTTTGACGGCGCTGGCCTTCGCATTTGTCCTGTGCGGCTGTGGAGGCAATGCAGGCAATACAGACAGTACAGATCCGACGGTGTACGAAATTTTAAATGGGATGAAGGAGGCAGACTATACGGCCGTCCTTCTCGATGTCACGACCGAATACGAGGGGGAGACGCTGAAGGGGAGCTACCGCTGCCGTACGGAGGGCGGAAAGGTCTCCGTAACCTATTCCTATGAACGGCTTTCCCTGTTCGGGGAAGAGGGCGGCGGCTTTACCGTCCCCGCAGACCGCAAGACGACATACGAGGGCTCCGCGACCCTGTCGGGCGGAAAGGTCTCCTCGGTGACGGGGGATCCTCTCGATGTGCCTGCGGAGATGCTTTCAGCGGAAACGTTTGACTTTTCGGAGGAGAATTTCACGGCCGTGACGGAGAGGATGGGCTCCTTTTCCGCCAAAGTCGTCCGCGTTGAAGCCTTTCTCGGAAGAGCTGTTACAGCGGAGGGGATGGAGGTCAAGGTCCTCTATTCCTCTGGCCGTTTCACGTCGATGACCGTCTCCTACAGCGCCAACGGGGCAGAGATCCTTCTTTCCTATCGCTTTGAATGACATGATCACCCCCGCTCCAAGGGGCCGTCCTTGCTTCCCCTCTTAGGGGAAGTACCCGCGTAGCGGGGGATAGGGTTCAAAACCCCTCAGTCACCTGCAGTGACAGCTCCCCTAAGAGGGGAGCCGAGGGTGCGGGCTACCGTTCTCAGGAATGGGGGTTCGCATGAGGTTTGCGTGAGGGGCTTGAATCAGCTGTGAAAAGGGGACCGTTATAAGGTTGGTGGAATAGGGAAGACGAGCCGCATAAAAAAGGAGGACTGAAAATGTATGAAAAACTGACGGCTCTCATCCCTGCGCTACAAAGGGAAAACTTTGGAGACCATAAAACAATCGCCGAAGAGGATTACTATGGGAGAGGAAATTTCGGTGAAGCGGCGCATCGCCTTAAAGCTGAAATTCGTCATTTCGTCGAAAAACATCCCGAATTCAACTTGACGCAGTATAGTGATATTTTGGACGCGAACGGACTATGGGGTGGGAACGCAGCAGAAAATGCAGATGTAGAAAAGCTCGATGGAAAAGTCGTTATGGCACTCCTTGTTGCCGCTTGGCGCGTGGATCGGATTTACGGGGGAACATTTGTCTCTTTCTACGAATCAGGCCATATCCTGAAATGGCTCGAACGTCTCAAAGCGATCGATGAAACATAATTCCTGAAACAATACAAAAACAGCGAGGAAAGTTCTTCGCTGTTTTTGTTGTCCTTGTCCGAAAGTGTATTCCGATATGAATTTGGATTTTTCGGATTCCCAACAAAAAAACTCCCCGAGAAAGGGGAGTTTTTGTTGCAAATTTTTAGTCTGCTTTGAAGGGAATGAGGGCGGCGACGCGGGCACGCTTGATGGCGATGGCGACCTCTCTCTGGTGCTTCGCGCAGGTGCCTGTCATGCGGCGGGGCAAAATTTTCCCGCCCTCGCTGATGAACTTCTTCAGCTTGTTGACTTCCTTGTAGTCAATCGTGCTCTTTTCCTGACAGAAGAGGCAGACCTTCTTGAAGTTGGATTTTTTAAAGCCGCGCTTGGCGGGACGGTCTTTGTCGCGTTCACGGCGGGGTTCCGTCGTCTCCTTGACTTCCTCTTTGATTTCCGTCTCGGCGGGCTCTTCTGCGGGCTCCTCTGCGGGAGTTACGAGCTCTTCGTTTTCTTCCATGATTATCTCCTTAAAATTTAGATTTGGGGGACTCAGAACGGAATATCACCGTCGTCGTCGAAGGATTCGAGCGCGGGCTTCTTCCTCGGAGCCGTGCCGCTGCCCGTGTTGGTGTTTTTGGGAGCGGGGGTATCGTAGAAGTCGTCGCCCGAGTTTTGATTCCTTGCCGTAAGGAATTCAATGTCCTGCGCAACAATGTCTACCGCGGTGCGGCGATTGCCCTGATTATCTTCATAGTTGCGTATCTGGATGCTGCCGGAAACCGCCACTTTATTGCCCTTTTTGCAGTATTTACCGACGTTTTCGGCAAGGTTGCGCCATGCGACCACGTTGAAGAAATCGGTTTGTCTCTCTCCGTCGCTCGAAGAATAGCTGCGGTTGACGGCGATCGCAAAGCGGCACATGGGGATCCCGCTGTTCGTTTCCGAAAGTTCGGGGTCGCGGGTAAGATTTCCGATCAAAAATACCTTATTCATTTTACTTTTCCTCTTTCTTTGTGATCACGCGGCGGAGCATATCGGCGGAAATTCCCGCAACACGGTCGAGCTCCTTGACGACATCGCCCCCTGCGACAAAGGTCATGAGAACGAAATAGGCTTCTGTCTGAAAGCTGATGGGATACGCCGTCTTGCGGACGCCCCACTTATCGACAGATTCCACGGTTCCGCCCATGGACGAAACGATATCGGTATACTTTTTGAGTTCCGCCTCTCTCGCTTCGTCTTCCATGCCGCTCTTGAGGAGCATGAGCATCTCGTACTTCTGCATTTTTTTCACCTCCCGGTCTTATTCGGCGTACGTTTCCCGCACGCAAGGTTTGTATCACCATTATAGACGTTTTTCGGTGTTTCGTCAATTATTTTTGCAACGGGAAAGAAAAAAATTATGGCGGAGAGAGGGGATTCGTTGCCCACCCCCCTACCCCCCTCCTCGGGAGGGGGCATGAGAGAGGCGTCCTCGGGCGAGGCCGTCCCTTGGCTCCCCCCGTGGGGGGAGCTGTCACGCAGTGACTGAGGAGGGGCATGAGAAGGGCAATAAAAACGCCCGCGGCGGAGAGCCGCGGGCGGAGCGTATGAAATTTCGTATCAACCCATCGTAGACCAGATCGGAGACTGGGCAATGGCATTGATCAGCGCGATCACGCCGTTCACAGTGAGCTGGTTGAGGTTCGTTTTGCCCTGCAGCTCCTGATAGCCCGATCCCGCGATCTTGACAAGGGCGGTGATATCGACGGAGGGATCTTCATTGACAAGCTCGTGAATGTACATATCGCCGAGCGTGATCGTGTTGATCTTTCCCGAGACGCTTGTGACGAGCTCGCCCATTTCGGTGATCTTGGGCGTTGCTTCCGTGCCGTCCTCGCCGAGGAGAAGGTACCAGATGCCTGCATGGTAAGCCGTGAGGGCCGCGCCCGTTTCCGTCCTGAAGCAGCGCTCAACGGCGTCTGCCGCATACGTCGTGCCGCCTGCCGCATAGCGGAGCTCAACGTCGGTCTTTTCGATATAGTAGTATTTATCGGGCTGATTTTCGACCTTTTCGGTGAGGATCCGCTGATCCGTCACGGTGGCGCCGCCGTTCTTGTAGGTGTATACGGGCTCAAGGTCGATGCGGTTGCCGTCTGCGTCGAAGTAGTAATCGCCGTAGCTGTCCGTCTGAACGCTGCCCGTCTCCCCTGTGTAGGCCGTCCACTGCGCCGAAGGCTTGTCGTAGTCCACAACGAGGTAGCTCACCTCACGGGTGACATAGACCTTGGTCTCGGTGTAGGAGCCGTGCTTGACTTCCGCATCGGGAACAAGCGTCCAGCCGTTGGCCTCGTCGTTCTTGTACCAACCTGCCGTGACTTCGGTGTTGGGGGTTGCCTTGAGACGATAATAGGTCTGCACTTTGCTCTTGTCGTAAGCGGTGAGACGTTGTCCTTCGACAAAGTTGGTCGTGTACGACCAGATCTCATCCCCGAACACATCCTCAACGGTGAGGTCGTCGATCGCCTTGCCGAGGTCCTTGATCTCCGTATCCTTGAGGGCGGAGAGGATCTTGTTGTCGCCGAGGGTGCTGAGGTCGATGACCTCGGAGAGGGTGAGGGTATCGATGCTCGTGGAGATCTCGCCGAGGCTCATATCCTTGAGAACGGCAAGCATTTGAGGGGCGTCATCGCCGATGGAGAGGACGTCGCCGAGGGTGAGGGTGTTGACCTTGTCTTTCTCGGTGAGGTCGGAAATGCGCCAATCCTTCATAGCCTTCATGATGGGGGAGGTGTTCGGATCGTCCGCATTGATGTCGAGGATCTGGCCGAGCTTGAGCCGCTCGATGCGGTTCTGCTTGCTGAGGTCGTTGAGCGTCCAACTCTTCATTGCGCCGAGAATGCCCGTATCATCCTCGATATCGAGCACGTCGGAGAGCTTGAGACCGTTGATGGTATCCTGTTCCGTGAGGTCCTCAATGGTCTTGTCCTTGAGGGCCCACATGATATTGGAGACGTCTTGGGGCTTCGAACCGTCGGGCTCTGCTTCGATGCCGAGAATGTCGCCGATCTTGAGACTTTCGATCATACTTTGGTCGGTGAGGTCACCGATCGTCCAATCCCGCATGGCCTGCATGATGCCCGAGGAGTTGTTGTCGATATCGAGAATGGAGCCGAGGGTGATGCCGCCGATGAGGTCTGCATCGTCAGCGGTGAGGGCTCCGATCGTCTTTTTCTGATACTTCGTGCCGGGGTTGTTGGGATCCTCGAGCATGACGATCTTCGCGCTGTCGCCGTCGCCCTCGATGATATATCTGCCGTCGCCCACATACTGCTTTTTGCCTGTGGGTTGGCCCTGCTCATCGAGAATGTCCTCCGTCTGGTATTTGGAGGGATCCTGAGGGTCCTTGAGATAGTTGCCGTTATCGTCCTTGGCCATCTCGTTGCCGTAGGCGATGGTGCGGATGATCGCCTCTGAATTGGGCGAGATATCGAGAATGGAATCGACCTCGATATCGTTGATGACCGCGTTCATGTTGCTCGTCAGATAGCCGAGCGTATTTTCGCTCTTGCCGTCTTTCATGACGATCTTGTTGTTCACAACGTCGAAATCTTCCCCTTCCACGCCGTAGCAGAGGGCATACATCAGGCGGTTGTTCTCGCGGTTGGCAAGTTCTTCGGCAGTGTCAAGGCCGAGAACGGAGCCGAGGGAGATGCCGTCGAAGATGCCGTCCGAGTTCGTGAGAAGGGTGTTGAGGGTGAGCATTTTCTCCTCGTGGATGACGTTGACGATCTCGATCGTCTCCCCGCCGACGGTGGAGGAGGTAAAGCTGTAATCGACGTCCTCGCTGCCGTAGCAGAGGGAGTAGACCATGTTGTTTGCATCGTCCTTTTCGGATTCGAGACGGATATTGAAGCCGAGGAACACGCCGAGCGGAATGGACTTGATCCTCGCCATGAATCCGCCTTCACCCCCGTTCGGATCATTCGATGCGGCGGTGGGAGCGGGCGTATTGCTGTCCCCTGTATCGCCCGAAAAGTCCATAAGATCTGCAATGGAGAGGGGCTTCATGCCGCCCTCGACCTGCACGACGGCGCCGTTCTCTATCCTATAATCTGTGCCGTAGGTGCCGTAGCAGAGGGCATAGAGGGGAGCATTTTCGTTGAGGCTTGCGGCCGTAATGTTTTTGTCGAGACTGAGAATGGGACCGAGGGTGATCTGCGGGAGCACATCGTCCTGCACATAGTTGGCATATTCGCTGAACTTCACATTCTTTAATCCCTCGATATCGATCGTGATGCCGAAATCCTTGAGGTTCTCATCGACGAGATCCTGAAGATATGTGTCGATGAGAGGGGTATATTTCGAGAAAGTCGCCAGCGTGAGTTCGGCGGGATCGCCCAACGCGCCGACGTCTTCCATGACGTTCTGGACGAGGTCGATGATGCTCATGTCGAGATATTCATCGCTGATGAATTCCTCGGCGTCGAAGCCCATCACATCCTTGAGGGAGGCAAGGGATTCCCTTGCGGGCTTGGTGACGAATACGGCGCCCACGCCGACGATGGCGCCGAGCGCGGCAAAGATGCCGAGGATGAACGCAAGGCAGATGCCGAAGATACGCCAAAAGATACCTCTCGGCTTATATTTGTTGCGGAGAGGGATCTCGCCGGCTTCGACGAGCTCCTTTTCCCGCTCCTTCTGGCGCGCGAGGAGTTCCTTTTTCTCCTTGCGGCTCATCTTGGGCGGCTTCTCCTTTTTGACCTTTGCGGGCTTTTCCGCCTTGGGAGCCTTGGGTTTTTGCTCCTTTTGAGGCTTTTCCTTTTGAGGTTTTTCTTGCGCGGAAGCCTGCTTCTGCGCCTTTACTTGCGCGTCCCTTTCGGCCTTTTCGCGGGCGGCGGCCTCTTTCTGCGCCTTGGCTTGCGCGTCTTTTTGGGCCTTTTCGCGGGCGGCGGCCTCCTTCTGAGCTTTCGCCTGTGCGTCTTTTTGAGCCTTTTCGCGGGCGGCGGCTTCTTTCTGCGCCTTGGCCTGCGCGTCTCTTTGGGCCTTTTCGCGGGCGGCGGCCTCCTTCTGCGCCTTGGCCTGCGCATCTTTTTGGGCCTTTTCGCGGGCGGCGGCTTCTTTCTGCGCCTTGGCCTGCGCTTCCTTGGCCGCCTTATCGGCAGCTTTCGGATCCTGCTTTTTTTCGTCTGCCATGATCTCACTCCTCATGAAGATTTCGGATGAATTTATCCATCTGATAGATTATAATACTTACTCCTAAAAAAATCAAGTATTTCAGCATACAAATTTTAACAATTGCATGTTGTATTATATTTGTGAACGCGCGGGACGAGGACGTCATGCAGAGCGCCGTCGCGTCATTCTGTCCTCCTTCTTGCCCGCCCCCTGACGCAGGGGGCGGGCAAGAGGAAGAGCAGGATGAGCGAACGGGGCCATTAAGCCTTTTTCCATGCGGCGGCGCGCTTTAAGAGATAGGCTCTGTTGTTCAGGCTCCCGTCGAGGGCGCAGTCGTAGAGAAGGGCATGCAGCACTTCCGCCGTATCCTTGGGAGGAACGCCCGCGGCCTGCACATCGAGCCCGTTGACCTTGAGCTCTTTCACCGAAAACGGCACGCCCTCATCTTTCATTTCCGAGCAGATACGCCGCCATTTTGTGACGGCGGGGGCCTCCGTCAAGACATCCTTGCAGGCCGAAAAATCTGCCTGTTTCAGGGCGAGAAACTCCTCAAAAAATGCAACATATTGCACGATTTCCCGCCTCACCTTGCTCTCTTTCATCCTGAGGTCGAGGTCCCGCATGTGCAGCCTTATGAGGAGGGCCGTGCGGTCTGTGACGGCGGCGGGGGCCTTGAAACGGTTGAGGATCTCCCTCGCGATCCTTTCCCCCTCAATTTCGTGGCCGTGGTAGTTGCCGAAGTGAAGAAAGCAATACGGCTTTCCCACGTCGTGGAGCAGGGCGGCGAGGCGGACGGAGGGGGCGGCATAGAGAACGGTGCGGAGGGAGTGCTCCAAAACGTCATAGTCGTGGAATTTTGGGTTCTGTTCCATGCCGTTGCCGAGGGCGAGTTCGGGCAGGATCTCACGGAGCACGTCCGTGTCCCGCAGAATGCACAGGCCGCGGTAGGGGGCGGCGGGATCGTTTCGCTTTTCGTCGGCGTGAAGGAGGAGCATGAGCTCCGCAAAGACCCGTTCGGGGACGATATCGCGGATGAGTGCGGCGTGCATCTTCGCCCCCGCAAGGCACTCTTCGTCGGGGGTAAAGCCCGTCTGCGCAGCCTGCCGTGCGAGCCGCATGAGCCGCAGTCCGTCCTCGCCGAAGACCTGTTTCGCGGGGGCCACCGTGCGGAGAATTTTATGCTTTATATCCCCGATCCCGCCGAGAGGGTCGATGAATTTTTCGCAACTTATGTCGTAATAAACGGCATTGCAGCAGAAATCCCGCCGCCTCGCGTCCACGGCGATGTCCTCCGTAAATTCCACGGCGACGGGGGCATGGACGCCCGTTTCGTAGGCGTCATGGCGGAAGCGGGTGAACTCGCAGGCGACGCCGTTTTCATCCTCCGCTTTCACGGTGCCCGTGCGGGGATAGACGGCCTTGACGCTGAAGCCCGCTTCGACTGCGGCGGCGGAGAATTGTTCATCCGTACAGGCGGAGGCGAGGTCCCAATCGGCGTGCTCGCGGAGGTCGCCGCTCAAAAAATCTCTGACGCTCCCGCCGACGAGGCAGAGGGGGCGCGGACAGCGGTCTGCGAGCCTTTTTAAACTTTCGGGCAGAATATTTTGCATGGCTGCATTATAACAGGACGGCGTAAAATTGTCAACCGCAGGACGGGCGTGAACGTTGCCCACCCCCCTACCCCCCTCCTCGGGAGGGGGCACAAGCCTCCCCCCGCCGGGGGGAGGCTGTCACGCTGTCCTTGCGTGACTGATGGGGGGCGAGTTCCAAAACATGGCGACAACGACAAAAAACGGGGAAAATTCGGTGAAAATTTTTCCTTTCTCCCTTGCAAAACCCGACGTTTTATTGTATCATAGACGTAAGGAATT
>CANRDK010000019.1 GCA_947629345.1 uncultured Clostridia bacterium | reverse complement strand
TCCTCTCCGAATGGCGGGAAATGAGCGGCGCACAGAAAGACGCGCTCGCCCTCTACATCGAAGCAATGAATAGCCGCCACTGATTCTGAATGGTGGCGGCGTGGCAGAAACAGACCATGCCCGAAGGCGCGGACACACTGCGGACGGACATGTATCTTCAGAATGCGGCAAGCATCATCACTGCGGGCGGGAACGACCCCGAGCTCCTGTTCATCTTTGCGAAATACGATGCCGCGACAGACACCTTTTCGATCAAAGATTTTGATGCATCGGGCGAACTTTTCGACTACACGATAAAAATTTCGGACGGCTATGTCACGGAATGGACGATCAAAAATAAGACTTGGCTCAAGTCGCTCGATCCCGACGCCGACAGCCTCACGATCTATTATGATAAATACAACGAAACCGAAGTCTCCAAACCGCAGGATATTGCCTGAACAGTGATAAGTTACAAAAACAGCGGACGGTCAATGCCGTCCGCTGTTTTTTGCTTTGATTCGATCATTCGTATTTATTATTCTTTTCTTTCTTGTACATAAGGAACAATCCCACGGACAACGCTGACAAGAGCAAGGTCGGGATCCCTGCAGACAGCAGAGCGATAAACCATGTGCTCCGATAGATCGAGGCGGACCCTGTTTCGGCGACAAGGGTGATCTCTCTCGACGGCATCTTCAGCGTCTCGACTTTCTCCCCGTCGAGATACCATCCTTCAACGCCCTCGATCCCAAGGCCATTCAGATCGATCTCTTCGTTGAATTCATACTCATTGCAGTAGGTCTGTCCGTTGACCTCAAACGTCACCCGATAGCGGTTTGCCTTGAATGTGCCGTAGACATTGAGATCCTGCGCAGGCATCACCGTGGCATCCGTCTTCCAGCCTGTGAAGGTATACCCTTCCTTGGATTCCGAAGCGCGCAGACGGATCTGTTCGCCGAATACGCCTTGGTCCGTATAGAGGAGTTCTCCGTCGCAATAATAGCGGATATTGTATCTGTTTGCGATATACTCTCCATCGACGGTAATATCATGCGCAGGCATCACCAAGGGCAGCCCGCCCCAGCTGAGCGTGAATCCCTCGCGCTCGAATCCGTTCAGCGGAAGGATCTGTACACCGTAGGAATATTCTTCCGTCGCGACGGTCTCATTCTCCAAGCGATATGTTATGTGATAAATGGTGCGCTGTGTCCTGCCGTATACATTCACATTGTGTGCAGGCATCGTCTTGGGCTCCTCGGCAAAGCCCAAGAAAGTGGTCCCGATCTCCGCCTGATAGACATAGGGCTGCACGTCGGCCCGATAATCGTAGGATACCGTGTCGATCAGGATGCCGTCCACATAGTATGCAATGTCGTAGCGGTTGACGGTAGTTGTTCCGTGGATCTCAATATCATGCGCGGGCATCTCCGCGGGCAGCGTCTCCTGCCATCCGTTAAATGTGTAGCCCGCCTCCGCGACATAATCGTAGAAAATCGTGGGAAGCCCGTACAAAATTTCAAAGGATCTTACGGAACTGCCGTTGATATAGTACGTCAGATGATATGCCGTGCGCGACGTTGAACCGTAGAACGAAAGATTTTCCGCAGGCATGGTTACAGGTACGGTCCCCCAACCCGAGAAAGTGTATCCTTCAGGCGCCGTGTAATCGTAAGGGGTGACATTTGCCCCGTATTCGAGTGTCGATGTGGAGACCGTTTTACCGTCTACGATCCATTCGATCTGATAGCGGTTGATCGAATACTGCGCCCGTGCGACCAGCGAATATGCGGGCATATGTCCATCCGTCAGCGTAACGGGCTCTCCCTTTCCGTTCTCCAATGCCCAGCCCGTGAAGGTGTATCCATCCTTTTCGGGGGCGGCGAGGAACAGCACAGAGGCCCCATATGCGACCGATTGACGCCCGACTTCCTCGCTGTCTTTGAAGTAAGTGATCGTGAACAGCACCTCTTCCGTGCTTCCGTAGAGGATGAGATCTCCCGCAGGCATCATGCCGTCATCGGGAAAATTCGTCCATTCGCTCACTTTAACGCCTGAGGGAGCAGTGTACTCATATGCAGGGATCGTGTGATTGTATGCAACTTTCTCCTCATGGACACATTCGCTCCCAACAATGTAAAATACCGTAAACTCTTTTGCATGTTCATAGGCGGTGAGGCGGAAACTCTTTGCCGGCATGACAAAGGTCCCGTCCTGCAGATCATTCAAACTTGCGATCTTCTTGCCGTTGTTGGGATCTGCCGTATCCTCGCTGGAGTAATACCATCCGTCATATACATACCCCTCTCCCCTCGAGTAGAGAAGGATATTTGCCTCCTGTCCGAAGAGGACATTCCGCACGATCTTATCCGAAGAGCCGTTTTCCTTTTCGATGACATACTCGATCTGATACTGCTTCGGGGAAGCCGTTCCGTAAATATAGTAATCGTGATCGGGCATGGAGGTCGGATAGGACGACCATCCGCCGAATTCATAGCCCTCGTCGGGCCTGTAATTGTAATTCGGGATCCTTTCTCCATAGTGCAAGGTCTCCGTATGGACCGCTCTGCCGTTCACCATGAAATACAGGGTGTAGTCGATTTGAGCGGTGACGCCATAGAGGTCGATATCGTTCGTCACGGTGATCTTTGCACCCGGCGCAACGGAATTCCCCATCGGCGGTTCATATCCCCAACCCGTGAAGGTATAGCCGATCTGCGGAGAATATGCACGGACGTCCGCTACCGTCTCATACTCATAGTCGTCTTGATAGGTCAAGGTCCCATTGATATAGTATTTGATCGAATAAATATTTTTGACATAGTATCCATAAACGGAGATATCGTGTGCAGGCATTTTGATCTCGCTCGCTCCGACCCATCCCTCAAAGGTGTACCCCTCTTTGGCCATTTCTTCCTTAGGAATATACGAAATGGTCTCACCGAGCATGTAATACTCTTGATGGTGGATCTTTTCGTCCACATAATATGTGAGCGTATACTTATTGTACTCTAAAACTTCGTTCTTTTCGACCTTGATCGTTGCACCGTTATTCGTCCATTCATACTCATTTCTGAGTGCGTCATCGGACAGGCAATAGGCGCCGACCGTGACATACTGCTCCGTGAACCACACGCGATTGAGTTCGACGGTGAAATAGCGGAACGTACCGGGAGCGAGATCGTTGAAGGACAGCACATAGAGGTGCTCCTTTTGCGAAGCGGCGAGTGCATCTTCATAGTCCAAAATGCCGTTGTCGGCATACACGATCCCCGTTTCCACGGGCAGCGAACCCACATTCTGCACCATGAGCCGTACATACTTGATGCCGCCGACAACAACGGAATCTGCCGTTACGGCAAGGTCGGGACGGGCGACGGCGAAGAGCGCCGCTTGCCCCTCCTCATCGAGGCAGACGTTATTTGCCTGTTGTGCCGTGAGTTCCTCAAAATCCTCATCCAATGCGACCACTTTTATCGTGTAGGTGTCCGTAAGGGCGAGTTTGTCCCCATGTAGAGTAAAGGTCACTTCCCCGGACCATGTCGCACCGCCGTACAGCATTTCGTTCATACTTGTCTCGGCGGCAGTCACCCCGTTCGCATCGATCAGCAGGATGCGGAAGGAACGCAAAGTCGTGATGGAATCGTTCTTGACTGTGACCGTAAAGGTCGCATTGACCGTAATCGAGGTCTCCGCCGCGGCAGAGGTGGTGGGCGTCAGCGAAACTTCACAGTGTTCGAGGACAGCGGAAACGAACACGAGATCGTTCGGCTTATCAAAGGATTCGTCCTGCGCATGGAATTTTACGGTGTCGCTCCCGCTGCTGAGGTCGGATGCCGAATAGATATAGCTGAGCACGAGCTTTCCGTCGGTACCCCAATAGTAGGAATAGCTCTCGACCATTGTCCCCTCGGTGAACCCTGTGATCCGCACAAACTTGCCGAAACTGCGGTTGACGGCATCATAGGGTGCGAAGTAGAGGTTTGACGTCATCGAATCCTCAAAGATGATCGTGAGGATCCCGTAGAGCTTCCCATTGGTATCGTACACGAAGCGATAGTTGCCCGTAATGCCCTCAAAGTACAGCTCCGCGCTGAGTGTTCCGTTCGCAGGAGAGAGACGATAGAGGTCCCCATCCGCCGCGAGATAGACGTTTGTCCCATCGAAGGAGAAGCCCATGTAATCGGTCATCACCGTGCCGTCTGCCGCACTGAAGGTATAGCCCTGAAGCGTGGCCGCCGTGGGGAATGCCGCATCCAGATAGATCACTCTGACGTAGCGGTCAGGAGCCCCTTCTTCATTCGTGGAAGTTGTGATATCGCAATCCTCATCCGTGATGAAGAGGAATGCCGCTCTGTTGTTCAGTGAGGCGAGGAGACCGTCTGTTACTGTCTTGAGACCCGTCACTCTCCCCACTTCCGTAAACGTGTTGCTCTGCGCTTTCTTGACGATGAGATAGTTCGCCGTTGTGGGTGTCGCTTGGAACTCGGTCGCCCCATGGGAATCTTCAACTGTCGTAGAACTGTTGGACATGCCGAAGACGTTGTTATCGGTATTGCCCACCCAAGCATAATAGATCGTTGAGCCGTACGAGAAGATCGACATATTGTAGACATAGCCGCTTACGGACTTTTCCGCATTCATCGCAGAATAGAGCATCTGCTCTTGGTTGCTCTGCGTAAGTATCGGCTGCGACGCTGTCCCCTTGAGATCGATCCCAAACAGCACAATGTCGGAGGTGTATGTATCTGCAGTGTTCTCCGTGAGCATACTTCCTACGGAACGAACGATCAAATGGATCCCGTTTGCATCGGCGAGGCACTTGAAGTCGGTATCGTTTCTTCCGTTGTCGTTCACGATGATATAATCGCTCCATGTATTGCCCTTTCTGTAGCGATAGACGAGCTTCAAATAATTGTAATTGTCATAATTGCCCTTGATCTGGCTCCCGCTGTTCTTATTGAGCAACACATTCTCGATATAGAACTGATATGTGATATTGTTGTAAGTGACGATCTCAGGATTTACGCCGCCGTACAGCGAGTAATCCGTATAGTCGCACGGCTGGAACGTGCTCGACGTGCCCACCTCGGAGAGCGCATAGGCGATCGAGTCGTGGAAGGTCGCAAAGGACCGTCCGCGGGTCGCTTGTTCGTCCTCCAAGAGCACATAGGACGCCTCATTCTGATTCTTTAAGAGATTGATCTCCCCGCTGACGCCGAACCAATCGAGCGCAGACCACTTTTTGGATAGTTTGAACAGTCCCAAGTCGATCTTCAGATAGATGCCGATATCGAGCGTCAAAATGCCCTTTGTGAAATGGAATTCATCGGCGATCTCCATCACGAGATCGAGCGCGGCGCTACCATAGAGACCGACGGAGGCGAGAGAGCATCCGATCCCTGCGCTGACTTCGAGCTTGATCTTCAGGCCGAATTCGATCGAAGAATCTTGATCGACCAAAGTACCTGTGCCATTATAGATCTTATCGGCATTGTAATCGTAAGTGACCGTCCATTCAAAGTTGCCCTCTGCCGAGGCATCCACATTCACCGTAACAGGGATCCAGAGGAGTATCCACGTCTGATGCCACTTGAATTGGAAGCCGATCGCTCCGTTGATAGCCGTTCTTAAGATGGGAACTCCCGTCCCGTTTTCCGTCTCCACTTCCTTGCAGGAAAGTTCGATGGAACCGCCGAAATTCATATAGATCTTTGCGTCCCGCTCCGATTCAAGCAAAAGAGACTTCAGCTTGCTATTGTGGCACTGCTTGATTGCCGTTGCAAGATCCTTGAGGGAATCGAGCTTCTCACTGCGATTATTTTTGGAGACCTCCTTCTTCATTTGGTCCCAAAGCTCGCCCATCTCCAAATCGGAATCGCCAAGCGAGACGCTCATGATGATCTTATCTTCCGTATAGGTAATAAACTGTTTCTGCTTTTTCCCTTTACCAATGCTGATATTCATGCCGCCGATGAAGGGAATGTCCTTGGATATCTTGAGTTCTGCACCGAGGTCTCCGCTCATAAAATTTAGCTTGGCCGAGTCCACCAAGGTGTAATAATAGATCTTGACATTGAGCCTCAATACGATCTCCTCGGTGCCGCCGTCGGAAGAATCCCCATATTCAAGATTCAGGCGCAGCCAGAGCTCATCGCTCCCATTTTGGAACTGTTTCAGATCTGCGATCGTAAAGGTGAAAATGTGCGTGCCCGTGTAGAGTGCATTGTTATCGAAATGTGCTTTCTCAAAATATGCAACGGAGGTACTCGTGTCATTCGCTCTTGCCGCCGCCTCCGTTCTGTAAAGCGCAGCGCAGGTGGGGTTCGTTTTGCTGTCCCAGCTTCCGCGGATCGTGATTTGCACAGACTTCCCTTTCATATCGAACAATTCCTGCTCAAACCACAATTTATCGGGGTTCAGGAAGCCGAGATATGCCGTATTCAAAGTTGCCGTGGTTGACTCAATGTTTTCATTGTAGAGCAGTGCACCGTTTTGGTCGGTCGCCGTCATCGTGACACCCTGCGCCGAAGGTACGGCATAGAGCGTAACGTATGTAAAGCCGATGTCGAAGTCGAGATAGTAGTCCTCCATGTTGTATTCGAAGAACACATCGGCGTCGTCATAGACATGCAGCTGCGTGAGCATCGCGGGGTCGAGATCGTACGGAATGGAGAGCACGGCATACCCGTATTCGTTGGTAGTAGTGCTGTTACGGGACAGTGCGCCGTCCGTCTCATAGCTATACTCAACGTGGATATCCGACAGGGAATTCCCGTCGGCGTCGATGACATAGACGAGATAGACATCATTGGTCGGCTGCGTTTGGTCGGGGATCTCCTCGATGGAGTTGAATCTCTCCGTATTTTCAAAATAGGGTTCCCAAAGTGCAGAATAATCGCTCCCGTCGATCCACGCTTCCTTCTCGGGGATGCAATAGAGATGCAAGCCGCCGTTATAGGCGCCTGCACTATTGAACGCCTGTTCTCCGATCTTGGGCGCATACAGCGTTCTGAAATAGATAAAGCTCAGGGAAGTACAGCCGTTGAACGCCTTTGCCCCGATCTCCTCAACGCTTTCGGGGATATTGATGCGCTGAATGTGCGTGTTGTATTGGAAGGACTCCATGGAGATCTTTCTCACGGTTGACGGGACAGTGAACGTGAGACGGGAAATTCCCTGTCCATAGACCATGAGCTCTGTCTTGTCCTTGTTGTACAGGATCCCGTTGGTGTCCGACGCATAGTATTGGTTTTCACCGTCCACCTTGATATTGCCCAAGACATAGCAATTCTGGAAAACCTCTTGCTCATAGACATTTTTGATCGCATTATTGTCGCGTTTGCCGCTCGTGCAGATCTTCCCTTCGATATCTTCGGCGCTGACGTCGGGGATCTCCATGCCGATATAGATGACATTTTTCCCGATGGTGACATTCATGAGACGGATGCAGTTCTCGAATGCCGCCTTGCCGATGATATACACGTTCTCACCAACAGTGATCTCATTCAGATAGACAGTGGACGAAAAAGCGTATGCCGCGATACTGCGGATGGGATAGAATTTGTCATTGTATTTGACATTGTTGACATCGATCTTCTTTACCTCAGTCCCGTTCGTATCTACTTTCCTGCCCGCAGGATATTGCAGAAGAATGACATAGTCCCCCTTCATGAGATAGAGAGTATCGTCAACGGCAACATAAGTCTCGGAATTTGATCGGAAAGCCTTGATGGCGGTGCAGTGCAGGAAAGGATTTCTGTATTGCGGGACCTTCGTGTTTACCTCACTTTCGTCGGCCTGCTTCTTGCCCTTGACATATTTCACGCTCTGGAACCAGTTGTTTTTCCCGATGGTGACATTCTCAAGGAAATAGCAGTTGGAAAAGGCCTCCTCGCCGACGTAAATGGGGTTCCCGGATTTGTCGGCATAGGTCAGGTCAACGCTCCCCAGACCCGTGTTCTCAAAGGCGTGTTCGCCGATATACATGAGCGCCGTAAACGCTTGGAAATTGAATGATTTCAGACCCGTGCAGTTTGCAAATGCGTAGTTTTCGACGGAGGAGACCTCCTTTGCATATGTAGCGCTCCATGCGGGGTCGATCTCCGTGATATTTGCGCTTGCCTTTTTGATCTGATCGAAGGTGATCACGTCCTGAACGTGCGTGACGGCAAAGAGGAGCTGTCCCTCGTTGGTTTGCCCCGCCCTGTCTTGGCTGTATCCATTGGTCGCAAAAGCGCTGTTGCGGCCGTTCACGATGAATTTCTCCAGCGAGTGGCAATTCCGCAGGGAACAGTCGTAAATCTGCTCGACGTGCGCCCCGAGTTCAAGCGTCTGAAGCGAAGCGCAGTTGAAGAATGCGTAGCGGCCGATCACGGCGACCCGATAGTATTCGTCCGTATCGCCGACCGAGATATAATCGGGGATCAGAACGTGCCCGCGTTCGTTTGTATACGCATCGCTTCCGCCGTAACGGGAGGTAAACGCACGCTCATCGTCGCTGTCTTCGGAGATCGTGTCGCCGACATAGGCAACGAGCTCTTGTTGCTCCCCCCATTCTGCGACCTTATAAAAGACGCCCTGCTTATCGGTATTCTTGTCGTCAAGGATAAAATTGGTGTAGAATTTCTCGGGGACCTGTTCATTGCCGTTCTGCGTGGCAACGACCTGCGTCCCCGCATCGGCGAGGCCTTCCAAAACAGTTTTCGCTTCCCCTTCCGCGGACGCTTTTAAGAACAGAGTTTGGATCCCGTTCGATCCCGAAAAGGCATCCGATGCGATCGTTTTGACGTCTTTCCCCAAGACAATGGAGCGCAGTGCGGAGCAATTTGAGAAAGCCCCCGCGCCCAAGGAGGCATATCCCCCGCCGATGACGGCAGATTCAAGCGCGTTGCAGCCCGCAAAAGCGTTTTTGGCGATCGTGGCGCCTCCTGTCGTCGAAAGAACAGTCAACTTGCTGAAATTTGCACCTTGGAATGCATTTTCTCCGATGGAAACGACAGGGTTCTCCGAGGTGACGTCATAGATGACTGTCCCCGGGACGACGAGCTCAGAGCCGCTCCCCGTATAGCCCGTAACGGTAACATTGAAGTAACCCTTATACTCGTCGTCCTTTTTCGGATTCCCCTCTCCCGTCTTCTCCGCTTTTGTAAGGAGATATTTGATCCCGTATTCATCCTGCGTCGTGATAGGCGATTGGTCAATATTGTTCGTGAAATCGAGGATGCGCGAATCATCTGTGATCAGAGAATACTTGACCGATGCCTCATCTTCTACCCACTTGCCGTCGGCGGAAAGTCCCTTGCACCGTCCCCAGCCCTTGACGGAGGTATTATGGAACAAACGCACCTCGTAGTTCCCGAACACATTCTGTCCCCAATCGCCGAGTGTCGCGCTCTTTAATTGGAAAAATTTTAAATCGGAACAATTAAAAGCCATTTCGCCGACCGTTGTGAGCGCCTCGCCTCCTCTTACGACGACGAGCTTCGCTTCGTCAAAGGCCTCGTCACCGATCACGCTCAACGCGGGATCCATGGTGAGTGTTGTAAGGCCCGCACGTTTGAATGCGCTGTCACCGATATGCGTCAACGTTTCGGGAAGATCGAGTTTTGTGAGCAAATTGTGTTCACTGAACGCCCCCGAGCCGATGACCTCAATGGACGTGTTGCGAAGGTCCAAGGAAGTCAAGATACGGACTTCTTGCGAGGCGAAAACGTCGTTGGCAATTGCAATGATCTTACTGTCACCGAGCAAGATCTTCTCGTCGAGCGTGAGTGCAAGCGTAGGCGCAGAAGGTGTTCCGTTTCTTGCAAACGCCGTCAGCGCATAGCCCTCACGATCCTTCAGTTTGGTAAACGTCATTATGTAGCCCGACGAATCTCCGCTGTCAACGACCTCCCCTGTCGAATTGAGGTAGACAGTCTTCAGCGGCGCCTCTGTGTCCAAATTGGCAGTGTCAAAGGCGACCGAGGTCTCCGAGCTCGATCCTTCGGCAGGGGCGGACAATGCCGCCGAAGCGGAGATGGGAGGCTCCGCCCTTTCGCCGCGGCGCATGAGCAGGACACCTGCGAACAGGCATGCCGCCAAAGCAACCGCGATGACCGCAGCAAGGGCTTTGAAACAATTCACTTTTAAGTTTTTCATAAGTACTCTCCTACTATTTTAACATTATTGGATCCATAGATCTTCCAGATCTTGAATGAGTGCAAAAATATCTTCCAACGTAAGGAGGCCTTTTCCCAAAGCAATCTTGAAATAGGCACCGTTATACCGCTCAAACTCTTCCCGAGTGACATAATCTGCCCATTCTTCGTAAGTAAACAATCCATATGTCTCGATATCTTTTTGCATCTGCACGAAGTCATACTTCATATCGTCGCCGAACTCAAAGGTATTGCACACCGGCACTAACGTATCGGAGCAGGCAAGCAACCCTTCTGCAACATGATTGAGTGTTTTATCCGTAACAATATCATACCGCTCGGTCAATTCTATGGATATTGTATACGATTTGAGCCAAACGACGTCAGAGATCCACTCTCCAGCTCGATAGGTTGCATGACTGAACGCATGTCCCACATACTCCCCGACATTCTCAGCCGTAATCAGGACATAGCGATTCAATGTCAAGTCAAACAATCCGTGCCCGGTGTTGAGGAATTTTATGTTGACATTGTCCGAAAAACTCAAATTGATTGCTTTAACTTCGCCATATGCATAATACATATACACGATTTCCGATTCAACATACGTTCCCGAATTATGGTCAAAGGAAAGTATCTTGTCGCCGACATGGAGATTTTCGACCGCAACGGAACAACCATTTGCAAGTGCGATCATTGTCCCCTTTGCAAAACAGGATGGTTCCCACTGGGCGGTCAACGTGATCGTCTCCCCGTCTTTATCCGTCCAATTCTTGATTTCATCACCCGGATTATAGATTACTCCGTTGCGGGAGGATTTCCAACCCTTAAACTTGTTGTTTGACTTGCTGATCGCCCCTGCGACTTTGGCGGTCGAATCATAGGCAACCGTCTGGGATTCCGGTGTGCTACTTCCGCCGTCGGCGTTGTATTTCACCGTATATTTGATTGGCGTCCACACGGCAGTCAAGGTGATCTCCTCATGCTGGCTCGTCCAATTTCGGATCTCGGCGTTCGGCTGATAGGTTTTCCCATCCTTGGAAGACTTCCAGCCGCCAAAAGTATAACCGGTCCTACTGATTGCCCCCGCAACACGTTCGGTCGTATCGTAAGTAACTGTCTGGGTGGACGGCGTACTGTTCCCGCCTGCGGCATTATATTTCACCGTATATGTGATCGGCGTCCACTGCGCGGTCAAGCTGATCGTTGTGCCGTCATCGGGGACATTTTCGGGAGCAAGGGCGCGGATCGCCTCGCCGATCTTGCCGCTCTCTGCCAGTATAAACGACACGCCGTTAGCTTCCGCATTCCATTGGACAAATGTATAGCCCGTACGCTTCGTTACGCCGACAGCCGTGTTATTATCGTCGTAGTTAACTGTCAGCGTTGAAAGGTCGGAGCCTTTCTCGGTATGGAATTCAACAGTATATTTGTTCGGTCTCCAGCGCGTATAGATCTTGATCGGAGCTTCCTCTGTACGTTTTTCCTCCGTCAGGGTATTGATGGATATCTGTCCCTCTTTTGCGGCTCCGTAAACGACCTCTATTGTCGTTTCCCCATCATCCAAAATCATATACCAGCTGAGGAATGTGTACCCTGTCGGGTGATGGTTTTGCGCCTCTTCTGCTGCAGCTACTTCGTTCGGCTCTACGGTAATACCGTACTTTACCTGAAAGAGCTGACCGCCAAAGAGTTCGCTTTCCGAACCGTCGAGACCCTTGTTAACAAATTGGATATAGTAGGAGTTCGTTGCAAACCAAGCGAAGAAGACAGTGGGTTTATCCTCTTGATAGAGGAGTTTTTCCTGCACGTTATCATTTCTGACTTCGCTGTACACTGTGTCGATCGTCGTATACCAACTCTTCGATTCAAACACGAAATCCGATCCGCTGCCGACGGGGATCTCGGGGATCTCGGGAAGGATGAAGTAGCAATCGTCACGGTAGGAAAGGGTGAAGGACTGATAGGAACCCGATCCGTTGGCTATATACTGATAGTAATTGTCCGGCGTTTCGAAATAGCGGAATTCAACCTGATAGACCCTTGCCTCGGCGATCGGTTTGATGATGACATCGCCGTATGTGAGGTCCTTTCTTTCCCAATATGTAATATAGCGGTCGGCATGGCTTGCATCGTTATGACGGCAGTGGTACTCAGGCACCGCAGGAGACTTGAAGTGATAGTCCTCCACCGTGTAGCTCGATTCCGCATACGGTTTATCTTCCCAATCGAGAAATGTGATCCGATACTCGATGGCAGTATACACGGGAAGTGCGATATAGTTGTCGCCGTCCATGGAAAGATCCCAAGCGCCGGAATAGCCCACCCGTTCAGGCACGGGAAGGAGAGCTTTGATATCCTCTTCAGACAGCCCTGTTACGTCGCGTGAAGCGATCAATACATGATTTTCCGTATAATAGACGGCATATATCCTCTCTTTCTCAGCAGTTGCCCTGAAGGTATTCCCCTCTTCGTCCGTGATCTTCCAAGAATCGTAGCCCTCGGGAAGCGGAGGATACTCGATCGACTCGTCCTCGACGGTGAATGTTGCAACACCGACAAGCTCGTCTTCAACATAGAACTTCACAGTATAGACGGTGGGAGTCCACACCGCTTGGACGGTGATCTCGCCGCGCTCGCTGAGGAAGTCGGGGATCGCATCTCCCGCGGCATAGCAATGCCCATGATATTCCCAGCCGACCAAATCGTATCCGTCACGCGTTGCATCGGGGAAGAAATCGTCCTCGGTTCCATAGGTATGTGCGCAGGACGTCTCGTCCGCACTCCCCTCGCCTGCGTCGAAATAGACAGTGAATTCGATCGGCTTCCAGACTGCATACAGGTGTATGTTATCTGTGATGGGATCGTCCAAATGGAACATCTTATCTTCGGTATCGGCGCCCTCTTCCGTCGCCCAGAAGGAGACCTCGTATCCCACCTTATGGAGGGTGGGCGGTGTGGAGATCTTATCCCCATAGTAGATCGTCGCCGTGGAGACGATCTCGCCGTCGGAATGGTACCACACCGTGTATTGATTGGGTGCCCAGATCGCCTTGAACCTGATGATGACTTTGTCCTCTGCGGTGAGGTTGATGACCGTTTCGCCGTACGCAAATTGCACGTCGGGGTCATCAACTTTCTGCCACCCGATGAGACGATATCCATCCCGCGAGAACGTGTAATCTTCGCCCAATTTGAACGCGACATTGTATGTGCAATCCTTTGTCAGCTTGGTCTCCTCGTTGAGATCGTCCGAAAGTCCGTCATAGAGATAAACGGTATATTCGATCGGGCTCCAGACGGCAACAAGCACAACGATATCGCCATTGACAGAAGTCAAGTTGACAAATTTTTTCACATATCCGTCTGCGGAGGCGGCATTCCTCCAGCCGAGGAATTGATACCCCGTGCGTTCGATCCCAACGGTCGAGAGCCGTTCTTCTCCGAGCTCTTCATCGTATTTTATCGACTCAAAGCTGCGAGAATCCTCTGCGCCGTTTTCACTTGTCCAATGCCCGCCCGCACCGTCGAATGTGACCGTGTACGTGATCGGCGTATACACTGCTGTGACTTGAATAAATGTGATCTGCACATCAGTGACGGTCAACGTCATTCCATCTTCGGCCAGCGCAATGTTGTCTGCATTGACAGTCCAATTCCCGATATAGCCTACACGGTAGGGAACGGCCAGCAATTTGACTTCGTAATACACACTTTCATTTTCAGCAGATGTCTTATTTTCCGCCACGACCGTCTCTTTGAAGCCGTCTGCCCCGCTCACAACATAGTCGATCGTGATAAGATGATTGGAGCTGATCGCATAGAGTTTGAGCACTTTCCCGTTGAAGCTCGGATCGTCGGGATCGTTATCCGTAAATATGGAAGGTTCCAAGACATACGAAATATATTCGCTCGAATTGATCGACCAGACATATCCGCTGGGCAAATCGGGTTGCGTTTCGTCCGAATGGGACGATGCGCCGAGTTCAACCGTCCAAATGCGTTTTTGGGGATTGACCCAAACTTCTCCGCGTAATTCACTGTAGTAAAGGATCTCGTATTCGATCGCTTTCCATACTGCATGGAGTGTGACTGTTTCGGCTTCTTCGGCGGAAAGATTCCTTACGTAGCCCTCTAACAGGGAACCGCGGCAGTTCCAGCCCACAAATTCGTAACCCGCACGACCGGAAAGGACGGGCAGGGCGAACGCTTCCCCATCGTAGGATGCAGAGAATGTTGCGTCTTCGCCCACAAGGATCTCGTCGCAGCCAGTATCATAGTTGATATGATACTCGATGGCTTCCCACTTCGCTTTCAGACAGACAACGGCGCCGTCTTCGGAGGTGAGATTGAGGATCGGGTCTTTTGCCGGGAAGAGTTTGCCACCGACACCATCTGCCACCCAGCCTTGGAGGATATATCCCCTGCGTGCGATCTCGGGGAATACGATCCCCTTCTCACCGTATCGGACAGTCTGCCTTGCGGGCACAGTGTTTCCGCCGTTCGCATCGTACTCCACATAATAGGTAATGGCCTCCCACTCCGCGGTGAGGCGGATCGTCAAAGCGGAATCACCGAACCAATCCACTCGGCTGCCCGCATAATAGCTGCGCTGTGCATCGTCTCTCCATGCTTTCAGAAGATACCCTTTCTTCTGCGCCGAAAGATATCTGATCTCTGCACCATATGCGCATGCGACGACTTCGATTGGCTCGCTTTCGGAGGGATCGGCGTAATATTCGAGATAGAACACGATCGGGACATAGCGAAGCAGAACCTGCACGTCTCCCGTCTGCTCCTCTTCTATCTCCCAAACGATCCGATACCCCTCCGGCGAGGAAACCTTGATACCGCTCGCATATACTGCGTTTTCGGAGATCGCTTGGAGCAATTCTTCCGAACGGGGCATGGTGACAAAAAGTGTTCCGTTTTCATCCACGAAGCGGATCTCGTAGTCTCTCCATACGGCAGTGACGGTGATGTTCTCATCTCTTCCCGTGAGGTTGGGAATGACCGAACCTGCGGGATATATTGTTCCACCATATGACCAGCCGACGAGAACTTTCCCCTCCCGTTCCGCCGAATCAAACGTCAGCGTGGAGTTGCCGTACGTCACCGTTTTTGTCTCCGGTACGGACGTTGCGCCCTCTGCGCTGTAGACGACACGGTAGCTGATCGGGACATACTCGGGATAGACGACAACGTTACAGTAGTTGAATTCAGGCACAGTCCAGTGAGCGGTATAGCCGTAGCGGGTGGGCGCGGTGAGGCCTTCGGGAAGACCGACCGTCTGATTGGTCACCGAGCGATGCAGGGTCTTATCTTCATTGAATCGGAAAGTGACGGTGTAATCAATTTCCTGCCAGCTATCCGTTTTGGCCAAGAGATAGCAGTCTCTTCCACGCGGGAAGAGGGTCTCAAAGGATGCTTCTATGGTGCCGCCGTGGGCCTCAAAATAATCGTTTGTCCCCGTCATGTACCAACGAACGAACTTGTAACCTGCTTTCTCGGGAATGCTCAGAACGATAGTGCCGCTCTGCTGCGCCTCGAGAACTTCGGTGCACGGTAGCAGGAAGTCCGAGCTCGTTGCGTCCTGATAATAAATGAAATAACGATTTTCGGAAAGGGAAGACCACTGAGCCGTAAGTTCGATCTCGGCCTTGTTGATAGAAGTCAACGCGCTGTATGTTCCGTCCGTCTCAAAGATGCGGCCGCTCTCGTCATACCAGAACTTAAGCGTATACCCGACCCGACTGATCCCTGCCGTGGCTACTTTGATATCGATCGTCTCCTCATAGCTATAGCTCCTGCGCACGACCGACTCATCTCCGAAGCCGCCGTTAAAGATCACGGTATATGTTATCTGTTCCGTCCATTCCTGCGCCTCCAAGATGACAATGTTATTCTCGGGAAGAGCATCGGCAAGATCGCTGGTATCGAATTCTGTTTGATAGACTTCGCCGTTATAGATCCAGCCTTTAAAGATATACCCCGCCTTGAGAAGTTGTGGAAGCGTGACCTTCTCCCCGAGCGTCACGGTGATGTCGTCGGGCTGATAGGATCCTTTCGTTTGGAAACGAAGCGTGATGGTCGTGGGAGCGGGCTTTTCTTCCGCCTCCTTCCATACGGCGGTAAGCTTCACAACGCCGTTTGGATCGCTCTCCTCCCACCTGTCAAAGACATGATTGGAGAAATATACGCCGTTCCCGTCATTGAATTTTTGAGGCCGATCCTTGGAGACGACGATGGTCCTGTCGGAATAGGTCCCGCTCACGCTGTCGTAGAGATTTCCTCCGTTGGCATCGTATACGTAGAGCGATTCGCCCTCGGCAAGCGCTACGGCAAGGATATTCTCACCTTCAAAGGGGACCTTCGCCTCACCGGGCGCATACACTGTGAATTCTGCATATGCGCAGGCCCCGACTGCGACGCGGCAGCCGCTGAATTCTTGTGTGAGATCGAAGAAGTACTCTCCCTCTTCACAGAGGAGATCCCGATATGTATAGACGCTCTCCCGAGAAGAACCGTTTTCGATCGTCTTTACGAAGTAGGGACGGAGACTTGCGGAGATCTTGATCGTTGAAGAGCCTCCCGCCGTCGGCACATGTTTCTCCAAACTCGCCACGGAGAGATCCCATGACAAGAAATCTCTGAGCGCATAGGCCTCACTCTCCGCGGGAAGGGTAATAGCTCCGCAGTCGAACGTGAAATCTGCGATCGTTGCGAGCAAAGTACCGCTTTCCCCCGTTTCGTCATAAAGTTCCAAGGTGTAAACATATGGCGTGAACTTTACAAAGACGGAATAATTCCCGGGCACAAAAGGCTGATCGTCGAATAGCGCGTCGATATCCCAAGCGGAGGACTCATATCCTATCTTTTGCGGAACGGGAGGAAGGTTCTTCCCGAGCTCTTCTTTCAAAGTTTCGATATCGTCCTCTGTATAGACAAAGGTCTTGACCGTAGCGCCGCCATAGACAAAGGAGATCGTGTAGGACTGCTTTGCAGAACTGAGCAAAACAGTCACTTCGGAGAGATCGTCCTCCGCTCCTTCCACTCCCATCATGGCATCGCGGAGGCACTCCGCAAGGTCACTCAGATCCCAATAGAAGATGCCGCTATCGCCGTCCGCTCTTCCCGCGGAAGAGGAGAACCGATTGAGCGAAGGTTTATAGACCGAGCGCTCGTAAAATCCCGTGGCGCTGAGCAAATGGGTCTGAAATACAGAATTATCATTATCCTTGACGATTGCATAAGTTGCCCCTTCGAGCTGCCAATCGTCCAATGTATATTCCACGAGTTCATCGATCACTCTCGACTCATCTTGGTAGCGGATCGTAAAGCGGCGCGCAGACCACTTTGCCGTGAGCACGATATCCGCCTGATCTTCTTCGGTGAGATCGGGGAACGGATCGCCCGCAGCATAGGTCACCCCATTGTATATCCAACCATCCAAATCGTAGCCGAAACGATCCACGCTCCAGAAGACATCGTTCTCATCACCATAGGTGACCGTGACCCTCTGGTCTTCGCCGAACCCAAGACGGTAGACGGCAAAATATTGGATTGGCTCCCATTTTGCCTTGAGCGTGACGGTGCCCTCGTTCTCCGTCGTAAGATTCTGCACCTCGGCACAGTCATCATACGTCTCGCCGTTGAATTCCCAGCCGCTGAACCGATACCCTCTGCGTGCATAAGTATTCTCATGGAGTTCTTGGGGCGTATCATAGGTGAAGGTCTCGGGAGCCATTTCGCCATCGCCGCCGTTGGGATCATACTCTACGGTGTAGGTGATCGGCGTCCAGTTTGCCTTTACAACAACCGTTGCACCGTCTTCCGCCGTGAGATTTTTCATCTCTTCTTCAACGGAATACACCTTCCCTTCGAATTCCCAGCCCGAGAAGAGGTACCCGTCGCGATTGAAGAGCTCAGGATGGGCAACGGCGGAATCGTATGCAAAGGGACCGCGGGTCTGTTTATTTTCCCCGCCGTCTGGATCGTAATCCCTGTTTGCATCAAATTCCACATAATAGGTGATGGGGACTTCTTTAGCGTTCAGCGTTGCATTGCCGAACGCATAGGGCACTGTTTCCGTTTCTGCAATATTTTTCAGACGGTACAGCTGCTGCTCGCTCAACGTCCATTCGAGCTCATATCCCGTCGTGATCTGACATTCTTTCTCAACGCTCTCAAACAGCTCTTTCAGCCCCTTGTCAAGCGTGACCTTCTGTTGAGTCACAGGTTGCTCTTTAAACGTAAAGTTGACCGAAGATGTGAATCTCGCATAGATCGCGCCGATCCTATGCTGCGAATAATCATAATCATCCATGGAATATCCGCTGTCGGGGTCGATCTTTCCGTCGAAGGTTTCATCGGGATACCATCCTTCAAAACTCCACGCGGTCCCGCCGCCCGCATAATCAAAGAATCCATCCGTAAACAGATCATTCATCTGATTGAGCTCGCAGAGGTTTTTGAAGGTCGTTGCGCCATAGTAAACGGTAAAGCGATCTTTATGGGGCCGAATGTTCTCCCCGCCGTAAGGTATCTCGAGGGAGATCTCTTGCGTCCATACCGCATAATAGCAGTTTACGGTGCTCGTATATGCGCGGATCTCCGTCGCATGGGCGCCGTCTTCTCCGCTGATAACGTCCGCAGAGACGGCCTCATCTGCCCTCCAGCCGAGGAAAGTCCAAATACCCCTGTCGTCCTGAAGCAGCGGAAGCGGAAGGGTCTCCCCGTAATACGCCGTATAGCTCAATCCCTTATTCCCGTTTTGCGTGAAGCCTTCGGGAAGATCGAGGGTCACGTTGATGCGCATATCGAAGGTAATACCCATCCTGAACTTCGCATAGAGATTGATGTCTTGGTCGAAATTGTATCTTGTTTCATCTGTCCACTGCGTGCCGCGATCTTCCGACGACAAGAACCAGCCTGCAAAGGCATATCCCTTCGGAGCGGCCGCCTCCGCTCTGTCCTGCGCAAAATTCAGACGGTCCCGATCGACGAGCTCGCCGTATTGCACGGGAATGGTGATATCATTCCTTTGATCGTCCTTGACGGGCTGTCCGTCATGACCGATCAGGGTGACTGTATGAGCGTTCCTCGTCAGCTCCGCCTTTAACGTAATGTCGCCGAAAACGCCTGCGGGGACATCCCATGTGCCTGTCCAAATTCCCTCCGCGGTCCTCCCGACCGCAGTCCCCTCATAGAGCCAATTTCCCGTAAAGCCCTCCTGCGAGAGCTCACCCTCAAACACGGGTAGGAGCTTGCCTGCGCGGTCGGGATCGGAATAGACAAGGGATGCGGGTGCAGAGGTAACGCGATCCCCGAAGACGGAGACATCGAAGACGATCTGATATTCGACAGCCGTATACTTTGCGGTATATTCGCTCATGGCGTGATCCATGTCAACGGGAATGGTGCCGTCCACGACCGTTTCCCCCGAAACATCCGCAAAATGATGGAAGGTATAGCCGATCTCGTATAGGACAGAGCTCTCTCCGTAGGAATCGGGCGCAGTTCCCCACGCCTCTCTGAAGAGCTCGAATTCGGTGCCGTAGTCCGCCTTCTCCTCGTGCGTTTTTGTCCCGTCGTGGCCGTAGCGGATGGTGAACGTCGTTGAAAAGACGACGCGGATGACATCGTCTGCGTTCAGGCGGATCTCGTCGTTTGAGGGCAAAAGTTCCTCTCCCTGTCCGTAAAAGAGCCCTCCGACTTCCCAGCCCTCCAATACACCCGCGAGGTCTTCCGAAGCGCGCAGATGATCGCCTGTGACGGCGTCCGACTGTGCGATGGAATCTCCGCGGACATAATGGTAGACGTCCCATCCGAGCATTGAAAAGTTGACGCGGTCATAATCGTATGCCAATTCCGTCTGCCAGACGGCATAGAGCGTCTGATCTTCGAGCATTTCGGTGAACGGTGTCCCGCTCAGGATCTGTTTTACGCTTTGGTCCTCCGAATGGCCGCCCCTTGCGGTAAACCAGCCGAGGAACGTCCACCCGTCGCGGGCCCCGCTGACCGTCGGAAGACGGATCTCGGAATTGTAGACCAATTCGGCGGTCTCCTTCAGATCGCCGCTCCGTTCCAACCCGTCGTAGTCGAGTTTTATGCGCGTTGTGTACTTCGCATAGACTGTAATATCGCCCTGCGCGGAATACACGGTCGTCTCTGTAAAGGGCCGCTCATAGGCCCGATCGAAAAACCAGCCGACAAATTCCCAACCGGGAGCATGCGGCTCCACCTCTTCGAGGGACCCGACCGCCTCGAGATAGGTCACCTCGAGCGTTTTCTTCACCTGATCGGCAAAATTTTCAAACGTCACCGTGTATTTCTTTGCATTCCAAAGGGCATAGAGATGGATCCCGTCCCCCTCGGAGGCCATTGCGGCTTCGGTGACTTTTCGGCCGTCCTTCGTCTGCCAGCCGTCGAGCTCATAGCCCGCGCTTTCGCAGGAAGAGAACGTACCGCCGAACAGTTCGGCTTTATAATTCTTCCCCCATGCAGTCTCATGCGCATCGTCCGTATGATAGACCACGACGACTTCATGAGGATCTGAAAAATATGGAATGACGGACGTCTCAACGCGCCCCCATACTGCATCTTCAAGATATTGCCCGTACACGCCTTCGGGCACACGGTAGCTGATTTTTTGGTTCGGGAACGGCGAAGTGACTTTCACGACGGTATCCGCCCTGAGCACGATGCGCCTGAGTGCGGGAAGGCCCTCCTCTATGCCGTTGAACGAGACGGAGGAAACGGAGCCGTCAAGCTCGAGTTCCGTGATGCGGTTGAGGGCCGCGGCGTCCAAAAATGTTTTATCTTGCAATGCGCTCTTTGTGAGCGCAGCATCCTCAAACGAGCTTTCAAACGAAAAGGTCTGCGTAAAGTCTACGCCGCGAGAGGCATTTTGGATCTTGATCTCGATCTCCCCTTTTCCGATCGCTCTCGGCGTGAATGTGATCACATTCTGCGAGACGGAATAATCGATAATGTTCTGAAGTGCACGGCCGTCCATCCTGCATTCGACCGAAACATATCTCTCCAAATTTATCTTTTCGGGGATCGTAGACACGGTATAGGAATAGCTTGCTCCGAACCGATAGCTCTCCGTATCTGTCGGGCTCAGTTCCTCTCCGTTGCGGCTGAGGCGGTACACATCGGAAAGAGCATTTAACACATGGAGCGAAACCTCCTGCTTCGTCTGCGTCTTGTGTTCCGTCACGGTAATATGTACCTGCGCTTCTTCCGCATTCTCCTCCACGGTGACTTTGCCGTCCTCATCGACGACAACTCCCTTGTTGTCCGAAATATAGGAGAATACGCCCTCGGTACGCTCGCCTTGATCGCTGACAAGCGTGGGGGCTAAATAGAATGTATCCCCGGGGAATACTTCGTAATCGTCAAGCATGACGATATGATATGTCGGATCGGCGCCCGTGTTCTGCTTCTCGTGTGTGAGAAGCGCAGCATATCCGAGCCCCAGAACAATGCCGACTGACAATATGATCGCCAAAAACGCGGCGAATCTCATTCTCGCTTTCATTTGTTCCCCCCAAGTACCACAAGTTCCAAATGTTTATCTGTGAACTTCCATGTAGTGATCAGCTCGAACCCAAGCGTTTCGGCGACGTACTCCGTCGTAAGTTTTGTGGTGATATCATCCGTATACACAACATTCTCCATGTCCGCATCGGAGAGATATTGGGCTGCAACGGTCTCAACGAGGCCGCTCGCCGTCCCGCCCATGTTCACGCCGATGATGCTGCCGACGCCGTAATTCTTCATTCCGTGTTCAAAAACATTTTCCCTCACCGTTTCATCGATGTGTTCAAAGGAGACGGAGGAGGAGACAATGTTTTCGAGAGTTCCGTAGTTATAGGCGCAGAGCCCGCCATACACCGAAGCGGCGGCCTCTTCGGAGGAAGCCCCTTTGACCGTGACATTCTCTATGACGACATGGCGGATAACGCCGCGGTTGACCGCAGTCACAATGGAGGCAACGGCGCCCACGGGGATCGTGATCTCCCCGCTGATCTTGCAATCCTCGATCGTCCCCTTATTTTCATAGGCAAGCAAGCCGAAATAGGAGGAAGAGACCGTGCAGTTCAGAACGATGTTCAGATTGCGCACTACGCCGCCCTCTCCGATATACCCGAACAGCGCACCGTGCGCCTCTTCCCCGAGAGTCAGAGTGTGGCCCATGCCGTCGAACGTACCGATGAAGGGGCGGTCGGGCTTTGTGAGCGTATCGAACGATCCGATCTCAAGATCTGTTTCCAGATAGCAGACGTCGTTGTAAAAGGCCCCCGCAAGATCCATATCCTCTTCACTGTTTATGTGAATGATATTCGATTTTTCCTCTGAAAAGGAGTAAGCGTATTCCATCGCCGTGGCCCAACCGAGCCATGCAAATAGAGCCACAAGCGGTAAAACGTAGAGCAACCATTTCAACCATTTCCAGACTTTCCATTTTTTATTATTTTTCGACATATAGCTTCCTTCCCAAAAAGATCAAATGAAACAATAGAAAATGAGAAATACGATCTCGCTCGTGAGGACGGGCACGCCCGCAAACAGAAGCGTGATCAGACTTGCACGTTTCAACGATTCCTGACGGTCGTGATTCGATCTGCTCCAACAGACAACATATGTAATGAAATTCAATAGCCCCGCATACAGGATCGCAACGATCTGGAAGAACTGCAGATTCAACAGGATCCTGTCGAGAATGTTCTCACCCAAGAGCGCTCCGAATATCACCTGCGGCACGACAAAGATGACTGCCGCGGCGACCATGTATGCAATGCTGATGAGAAATGCCAGTAAAAAATATCTCCCGTTGTTGGTGGAAGTGTCCGATTTTTCCACACGGCAGTTCCCCGCCAACACATCGATCACCTTCTCCGTAACGAATTGCCGTTTGTCTCTGTCGAATTTATCATCCGCCAAAATATTATCGATATCATCTTTGTTTGGACCGATGGTGCAATTCATCTCCTTCTCCTTGTTTACCCTGCGAAGGACAAAATTCGTCTTGCTGGTCTGCGCCATCGTCCGATAACTATCCAACACAAAGCCGCAGCGATATTTGGAAAATTCCTCAAAGGCTGAGCCCTGTTGCTTCAAAAACTCAAGATATTCTTCGATTTCTGCCGAAGTGTTGTTCAGCTGATTCCGATAGATCCCGAAAAAGGAGGAATAGCGCTCCAACAGCTTGCCCTCTTTCACATTTTCCTTGACCTCATCAAAGGAGCCGAGGCGGTCGAGCAATCTTGTTTGCAGCATACTGTAATCGTCGGTCGGATAGCGGGGATCCATCACGAGTTCCAAACAGACCGCAAAGGGAAGGGAAGCACGAGCCGTCAAAGCGCTCAGCCACGTCTCCGGGAGAAATGCGTAATCCCCCATGCTCTCTGCGCCCTGTGTCATGCGGATGCATTCATCCTCTTTCCTCTTGACGTCAAGAAGGAAGCCGATCCGCTCTTTCATGTCAGGGAATTTCGTCTCCGTATATTTTCTGAAAGCGGAAAACCGCAGCCTGCTCCTTGAAGGATCGGTTCCGCAGCAGCTGCAGAGAACGGCCGCAAAGAGCGCAGCGGCGGTCTCGCGGTCCGATGTGTTCCAATCGATCTCCGT
>CANRDK010000018.1 GCA_947629345.1 uncultured Clostridia bacterium | reverse complement strand
TGGAAGTGCGGTCGTTGCCCACCCCCCTACCCCCCTCCTCGGGAGGGGGCATGGACTCCGTTCTCAGCATGACGCCGACCCCTCGACTCCCCCTCCGAGGGAGGGGGCATGGACTCCGTTCTCAGCATGACGCCGACCCCTCGGCTCCCCCTCCGAGGGGGAGCTGTCACGGCTGCCCTTGCCGTGACTGAGGGGGTGTCATTCTAAATGTGCTTCCGTGCGTTTTAAGGGATCCTTCGCTGCGCTCAGGATGAGCGACTGGGGGACGGGCTTCCGTGCGTTTAATGGGATCCTTCCCCTTCGACTACGCTCAGGGTCAGGATGAGCGGCGGGGCAGGGTGAGCGGCGGGGCAGGATGAGCGCGCAGGCAAGGAAACACTCACTCGCCGAAAAAGTTCTTGATGATCTCCAAAATCTTCGACTTATAGACGATATTTCCGTTGCCGGCGGTAAAACATAGGGGCGGGTAGACGACGCACCACCAGTTGTCTCCCGTGCCGCTGCCGAGCTCGACGATGAGTGCGTCATACACCCCCGCCTCGAGCGTCGCGCCGTCGTAGACGCGGGTGGGGAATTCCTCCTCCCGAAGACTCGCCCTCGCGCCGTAGAAAAAGCCGTTTTCCTTCAAAACACGATCGGCAACGTCGGAAATGGCAGAAAGTTTGGAGCTTACGGCCGTCATGGCCTCACATTTGGTGGCACATTCCGAAACGGTGGGCGTGAGGAATTCCACGATCGCATCGCGGACCTGATATTTGACGGCTTGGTCAGCCTCTGCATTGGAATTAGCGCGGATATGGACGCGCAAATACTCCGTATTCTGTCCCTTTCCCGTTCCTGCGCCGAGGCAGACGGCAACGATCGCGGCGAGTAACAGCGCTATAAGTGCGATTTTTTTCATAAAAACACCTCCGTGAGCTTGCACGGAGGTTATGGACAAATGAAAGAAATTTTATACAATAATTTTTTGGAAAGCGGGGAAACAGGGCGAGGCATGTTGACGACGCCTCCTCATCCCGCCCCGCGCGCGTTCTATTTGCGTCTAAGCGCGGCACGAGATCCTTGGCGCGAAGTTAGAATCTCGCGGGGCGGATACAGACTGTGGTCGTTGCCCACCCCCCTACCCCCCCTCCTCGGGAGGGGGCATAGACTCCCTTCTCAGCATGACGCCTCACACACGGGCCGTATTCGGACTGTGGTCGTTGCCCACCCCCCTACCCCCCTCCTCGGGAGGGGGCATGGACTCCGTTCTCAGCATGACGCCGCCACCGACCCTCGGCTCCCCCTCGGAGGGGGAGCTGTCACGGCTGCCCTTGCCGTGACTGAGGGGGTGTCATTCTAAATGTGCTTCCGTGCGTTTAATGGGATCCTTCCCCTTCGACTACGCTCAGGGTCAGGATGAGCGGCGGGGCGGAAACAATCACCATGTTTCTTCGATGACGCCGCCGCCGAGACATTGACGCTCGTCGTAGAGGACGGCATACTGCCCCTCCGTGACGGCGCGCTGGGGCTCGTCAAAGGTAATTTTCAGCGACTTATTGTCGATTTTAGCGACTTTCACCCCCTGCTCTTCCTGTCTGTATCTGAACTTTGCGCGGCAGGTAAATTCACTCTCCTCAGGCGGATATGGGATAAAATTGAACCCGCTCACGAGGCACCCGCGGGAGTAGAGGGGGGTCTCATCGCCGTGGGAGACATACAAAACATTGTGCTCTAAATCCTTTTTGACGACGAACCATCTCCCCTCTTCGCCGCGTCTGCCGCCGAGGTCGAGGCCTCTGCGCTGGCCGAGGGTGTAGTACATGAGCCCGAGGTGCCCGCCGACCTCTTCCCCGTCGAGCGTGAGGATCTTCCCCGGTTGTGCGGGGAGATATTCCTGCAAAAATTTGCGAAAATTCCGTTCGCCGATGAAGCAAATGCCTGTGGAATCCTTCTTTTTGGCTGTCGAAAGGCCGTGTTCCTCCGCAATGCGCCGCACGTCCTCCTTTTTCAGGTCCGAAAGGGGGAAGAGGACATTTTCGAGCTGCTTCTGCGAAAGTTGGTTCAAAAAATAGGTCTGGTCCTTATTTTGATCGGCCGCTTTCAGGAGACGGTGCACGCCGTTTTCGTGCGATATGCCGCAATAATGGCCCGTTGCGATGAAGTCTGCGCCGAGGTCTTCGGCATATTTCTTGAAGGGGCCGAATTTGATCTCGCGGTTGCAGAGGACGTCGGGATTGGGGGTCCTGCCCGCCCGATATTCCGCCAAAAAGTACGAAAAGACACGCTCCATGTACTCTTTGGAGAAGTTGACGGTGTAGTAGGGAATGCCGAGGAGGTCGCTCACGCGCTTGACGTCCTCGAAGTCCTCCTCCGCGGTGCAGGCGCCGTTTTCGTCCGATTCCTCCCAGTTGCGCATGAAGAGACCGATGACGCGGTAGCCCTGTTCCCTCAAAAGGAGCGCGGCAACGGAGCTGTCCACGCCCCCGCTCATTCCGATGACGACTGTCTTTTGCGGCATTTTCTGTATCCCCGAAATTTTTTTCTTCATTTTACCATAAACCGACGAAAATATAAAGCAATTTTTATGGGAATGTGCTATAATGTCGTCTGTAGGATGAAAATGGGCGCGCGCGAGGAAGCCTGAGCGCGGGGCACGAGGCGCCCGACCCTTGGCTCCCCTCTTAGGGGAGCTGTCACCGCAGGTGACTGAGGGGTTCGAACCCTATCCCCCGCTACGCGGGTACTTCCCATACAAGGGGAAGCAAGAATAAGGTTGGCATAATTCAGAACGTTGTCTCCCTCGGGAGCAAATAACAAACAACTTCATATGTACTCGTAGTGTAATTGGATAACATTACGGCCTCCGACGCCGTCGAGTCCGGGTTCGAGCCCCGGCGGGTACACCAAGCGCTCCCTGCATGTTGCAGCATGCGGGGAGCGCTTTCAATATGTATATCGCTCCATAGCGAAAACGGCAAAGCATTCAAAAGCGGCAATGTGCTTGCAATTCCGCAAAAACTGTGCTACAATGGGCATGATGAATGTTGTGCGCGTGAACGGATACGCAAAACTTAATCTGACGCTCGATGTCACGGGCAGGGAAAACGGCTTCCACATGCTCGATTCTCTCGTCGTCACCGTGGACCTCTTCGACAGGGTCGTGCTGAAAAAGCGCAGAGACGCCCTAAGTTCCGTCACGATGCACGGCATGGGCAGCGAAAGCATTCCCCCCGAAGCCAACAACGCCCTCAAAGCCGCCGAGGCCTTTTCTGAAGCCTTCGGAACGAACGGCGTGGACATTGTCGTCCACAAAAATATCCCCGTGGGTGCGGGGCTGGGAGGGTCCTCCGCAGATGCCGCCGCCGTGCTCCTCGGCATGAAAAGGCTATACGGGGTCTCGGACATGGGTGGGGTAAATTTGCTCGCGGATACACTCGGAAGCGACACCAAATATCTCCTCTCGGGCGGGCTTGCGCGCATGACGGGCCGCGGCGACAGGCTGGAATTTTTCGATGCCGAGCCTGCGCTCCACTTCCTTGCGATCCTTCCCGACGGCGGCGTTTCCTCCAAGGAATGCTATGCGGAATTCGACCGTCTCGGCCAAACCTTTCCGCCCGTCACGGAAAAGGCCCTCGCCTCTCTTTTGGCAGGGGATCTCCCCCAAGCGGCGCGATACTTTTCGAATCATCTCTATGAATCGGCAAAAAAATGCAACATATGTGCAGAAAAAGCCTATCTCGAGGCCCGAAGTTTTTCCCCGCTCGGGGCAGCCATGACGGGGTCGGGCAGTGCGGCGTTCGCCCTGTTTGAGACGCGTGAACTCGCCGAATGGGCCAAGAGCCGTTACCGCGGCAAGGGGCACGCAGTCGTTCTCAGGAGCGTGTACCCGCGGAGCATCAAATCATATAAAAACCCCTACGTTCTTTCGGAGGACGAGGGGGAAGGAGAATCATATGGAAGAAAGGATCCTTGACGAGGACGAGGGCAGGGGCATTCGCATCAAGAGGACAGCGGACGGCGAAACGGACGCCGTGGAAGGGACGGAAGGTGACGAAGAAGTCGCCTTTGAGTTCCCCGAGGAGTATGACGAATCGCTCGCAGGCATGACGCAGACGCAGGTCGAAGAGGAGCTCGCCCGCCGCGAAAAGGCAATGCAGGAGGCCCTTGAGACCTATCGCAAGCTCACGGAGGAGGGAAATGCCCTTCTCTCGGAGGAAAAATTCGAAGAGGCGGAGGAAAAATTCGCCGAAGCGGCCACATATGAGGCAGAAAACGACGACGCCGTCATCGGGCTCTTCACAGCGGCCACGAAGAATTTCACCGACTCCGAAAGGCTGTACAGCGACGAACGAGCGGAAGATCTCGGACGGTTTGAAGCAGGCAGGAGGCTCCTCATTGAAAAGTTCGGCGAAAAGCTCTCGGCGGAACGGCAAAGCTATCGCGAGGAGATCGAAACTTTGAGGCCGACCGTAGAGAAGAAACAGGCGGAGCGGCGGGAGGCCTTTGCCGCCAATAAGAAACATTATGTCATCTGGACGAGTGTTTCGCTCTTCCTCGCGGCGGTCTTTGCGATCGCAACGGCCATTGCGGCGGACAATATTTTAAAGGTGAGCGACGGCTCCATTCCCATCACACTCACGATCGTGTTCGGCGTGCTGACGTTTGTCTCCGTCACCATGCTTGCGGTTTTTGGGCTACAGCTTGTCGGCGCGAACAGACTGTGCCGTCTGAATGAGGACCTGAGTTCCGCCGAGGACGGCAAGCGGCTTTTGATGCTGGAACGCAGGCTCGAGGTGCTCGACGTCATCTTCGGCTCCCCCGCCGCCCCTCTCCCTCATCCCGAGGCGTAGCCCCCGCTCATGCTGAGCGCAGCGAAGCATCCCGTTAAACGCACGGGAGTAATTAAAAATTTAAAATTAAAAATTAAAAATTGTGGTGTGGCGCAATTCAGAATGTCCCCGCCCCCTACCCCCTCCCCAAGGAGGGGGTAGGGACTCCGTTCGGGCTGAGGACGGACCCTCAGCTCCCCCTCCGAGGGGGAGCTGGCGATCCTTGCGCGACTGAGGGGGTGTCGTTCCAAATGTGCTCCCGTTGGTCTAATGGGATCCTTCGCTGACGCTCAGGATGAACGCGGGGGCACAAAAAAGAGAGGTCACCCTCTCTTTTTTGCTGTGTGGATATGTTTTGGGCAAAAGGAGATTTACCCTCTGTGAGCTTATTCTTTCAAGGCGCCGTTCTCGTACGTCAGGACTGTTTCGTCACTGCAATAAACTGTAATAGTTCCCTTTGTTTTCTCGATAAAATTCGATTCTCTCGTCAAGAGATCCTTCCACTGCGCTTCCGTTCCGCCAAAGTGAATTGTCGTAAGGCTTGAGCAATTTGCAAGGGCGTCCTGATGAAGCCACAGCATGTTGCTTCCGTCTCCCTCGATCGTCAGCTCTGTAAGTCCTGAGCCGTCAAATGCGTTTTGGAACACTTCATACAGCGACGCAGGCAGAGATATACTCTTGAGCTTTGTACAGCCTCCGAATGCATACGGGGCAATTTCATCAATCTTGCTCCCCTCTGCAAAGGTCACGCTTGTGAGATCGGTGCATCCTTTGAACGCATACGATCCGATCGTCATAACGCCGCTGCCGATCGTGACCTTTTGAAGTTTTATGCAATTCTGAAACGCATAGTTCCCGATGATCGACACGCCGTTGGGAATAACGATCTCAGTGAGGTTAGAACAATTATAGAATGCATATCCGTCGAGCAGGGTCAAGCCTGAAGGAAGTGTCACGCTGGTGAAAGCACAGTTCTCAAATGCCCCGTAGCTGATTTCGGTCACATTTTCGGGAATGACAATATTGGCAAGATCGGGGCATTCGGCAAAGACAAAAGCGCCGACGCGGGTCACATCATTCGGAATTGTGAACGACGTAAGAGCCTTGCTGTGAGATACCCAAACGAGCTTGGTCAATTCCGTATTGTCATTTTCGTGTCCTACAATGTATTTCACGCCGTTTGCATCCGTCTTGAGCGCATAATTCTCATTTCCCGTAGCGACCGTAACGTCCCCTTTGAACTTATAGAAGGCTCCCTCTTCGATCTTTGTGACGCTTGCGGGAATGTTGACCGACGTCAACTGATCGCAGGACATGAACGTTCCGTATCCGATTTCCGTCACGGTATTGGGAATCGTAATGTTTTTAAGATTTTTGCAATCTTGGAACACAAGTCTCCCCATTGTCGTTAATCCGCTGTGAAGTTCCACTGTCGTAAGAGCATCGCAACCGACGAATGCGCCGCCGCCGATCGTGACCACGCTGGCGGGAATATCGATTTCCGTCACCGTTTTGCATTGACCGAACGCAGAGTTTGCAATTACCTGCGTAGTTGCAGGGATCTGATACTTTGTGCTTCCCTTTTTCGTCAACGCCGCCGCAAACCGATCGGGATCTACATTGAATAAATACTGCACCGTTTTACCGGGGAGATAGAGCACGCCGTCCGTCCAATTATCTTCCGTAGTATAAATCTTCGTGCCCTCCAGAACGTCATCGCTGCCGATCGTGGTGATGGTATCGGGAAGGGTGATCTCATCAAGCGCAGTGCAATCTTTGAATGCGGTGCTGCCGATAAACGTCGTACCGTTGGGAATATCGATCGATGCAAGCGAAGTGCAGCGCTCGAACGCGGAGCCCTCGATCGCCCTGAACGCCCCGTTCGTCGGAAGGGTCACTTCCGCCAGCGAGGTGCAATTTGCAAACGCGCCCTGCATCACTTTGAGCAATTTTTGATTTTTGGAAAGGTCGACGCTCTTCAGCGTCGTGTTGGGGTTTTGAGGGTTTTTAGGATTTTTGAAGTCAGCGTTGCCGAATGCATAGTTGCCGATCGAGGTAAGTTCTTCATCCTTGGAGAAATCGATCGACTGCAATTGGGTATATTGGAACGCATAATCGCCGATCGTCGTAACAGAGGAAGGAAGAGAGACTTCGGTGAGGTTTGTGCCGTTGAATGCGGCCGTCCCGATCTCCGTCAGGCCCTCGGGAAGATCGACTTCCGTAATACCGCTACTCGCAAACGCGCCCTCGCCGATCCGATCAAGCCCCTCGGAAAGGGTGACGCTTGTCAGATTTTCACACATATAGAAAGCGAAGTCTCCAACCCCTTCCACGCCCTCTTCCAGCGTGAGAGATGTAAGCTCTTGATTGCCACGGAATGCATTCTCTCCGATTTCGACAGATTTTCCATTGATGGTGCCGGGAACAGTAAGATCCTTTGTGCCCTCGGCTGCGCCCGTGACCGTGACAGTGCCGCTCTCATTCTCTTGAATATACGATTCACCGTCGGGAGAGTAGAGAGCGGAGAGGTCGGCCGTGACAACCGTTGCTTTCAATGCCCAAACCTTGTTTTCGAAGCGATAGATCTGATATTTTTCTGCTTTCGCTTCGTCGTCGATGAAGGTGCGATAATAGTAGTCACCCTCGTAGACATTCTCAAGATCGGCGTCGGCAGGTGCGGCGGAACCGTCGAACCACGTCGTGCCGCGGCCCTTGATGGAGCCGAGGCGTTCCCATTTGGTGTCGGAAGTCTTTTGATAGACATCAAAGCTCTCAGTGTCGAGATAGAAGTCGCCGACATAGGAGCCAGCAAGGGCGGTTTTATCTTTCAGAGTATTAGGGTTGCCCTTGTTGGAGTACCAAAGAACGCCGTCGCGGCCGGGTTTGCCTTGCTCGCCCTTGAGGGTCAAGATGGGAGAACCCCAATCGTCTGCTTTCTTTTGATAGAGGGCACCCGACTCGGTATTGAGATAGAAGTCATTCTCTGCGCCGAGATTGGCAACGGGAGCCTCTGTGCCGTAGTACCAATTTGCGGCCGTCTCTGTCCAAGTACCGTTTTCGGACTTGACGTAGCTGGCGAGGGTCTGAGTGTTGAGGTAATAATCTCCCTCATGCCCAAGCGTGTCGGCGGGAACTTCCGCGCCGTAGTACCATTGATTGCTTGCGGTTGTGTTGTCGTCCGTATTTCCGCATGCGCTCATGATCCCAAGGGAGAACACGAGGGCGAAAATGCACACGAGAGCTGCAAGCAACGAGATGCGTTTTTTGCCTTTCATTTGTCTTTTCTCCTCACAAAAATTTGATTTTTCCCTCTTTCCACACAAAATGTTGAACGGGGTATGAATCGATTTTAGTATATCATACTACCCCCCCCCGTCAAGTCTTCACCCCCCTTTTTGAAGAAATTTTTTAAAAAAATTTTTGTTTTTCACTATTTTTTGGGATTGATGGGGTTGGAGTTATCAACGGGAGGCTCCCCGCTCATTCTGAGGGAGGCGAAGCCGACCGAAGAATCCCCTCAAACGAAGTCCGTTGGTCTAATGGGATCCTTCGCTACGCTCAGGATGAGCGCGGGACACGGGCTCATTCTGAGGGAGGCGAAGCCGACCGAAGGGCCTCATACGAAGTCCGTTGGTCTAATGGGATCCTTCGCTACGCTCAGGATGAGCGCGTGGGGGCACGGGCTCATTCTGAGGGAGCGCCAGCGACCGAAGAATCCCCTCAAACGAAGTCCGTTGGTCTAATGGGATCCTTCGCTGCGCTCAGGATGAGCGCGCGGGGGCACGGGCTCCGTCCTCATCCCGAGCGAAGCGAGCGGATCCCGTAGACCGACGGACTACGTTAGAGGGCGGACCCCCCACCCCTACCCCGCCCCCCCTGACGCAGGGGGCGGGCAAGAGGAAGGGTAGAAGCCGAAAAGTATTTACAAAATGCGTTCATAAATTTCAAAACGAGGCTTTACTTTCCGCCGTTTTGGGTGTATAATGCTCTTGAAAAGATATTGCGGGATAATTCCCCGCGCGATTTGGAGGAATTTATGGAATTGATTCATGAAAGCGCAGGCAAAAAACTCTACCGCGACGGCGACAAGCTCATCAAGTCCTTCGACGAGACCTATTCCAAGGCGGGGATCCTGAATGAAGCCCTCAACCAAGCACGCGTCGAGGAGACAGGGCTCCACATTCCCAAGGTGCTCGGCGTTGAAGTCATCGACGGAAAATGGTCGCTCATCTGGGAGTTCATCGAGGGGGACACGTTGGAGGAACTCATGCAGCGAAATCCCGAAAAAATCGACACATATCTTGAGTTTTTTGTCGATTTGCAGATCAAAATGAGCAAAGAAAAAGTGCCTCTTTTGGGGCACCTGAGGGACAAAATGCATGCCAAGATCTCGGCGAGCGGATTCCCCGCCACCGTCCGCTACGACCTGCACATTCGGCTTGACGGGCTCCCCCGTCACAATAAACTTTGCCACGGAGATTTTCAGCCCTCCAACGTCATCATCACGAAGGACGGCACGCCGTATATCATCGACTGGTCGCACGCGACACAGGGGAACGGTTCGGCCGACGCCGCGAGGACGTATCTCATCTTCAAATTGCAGAAGCGTGATGAACTCGCGGAGAAGTATTTGAAACTGTTCTGCGAGAAAACGGACACGGCCATTCAATACGTCCAGCGGATCCTGCCCATCGTGGCGGCTTCGCAGTCGGTGAAGAAGAAACCCGAGGAGGCGGAATTCCTCTCCAAGTGGGTAAATGTAAGCGATTGGCAGTAAAATATGCAACTTATGTGCGATTTTAAAGATATCGGGGCGGACAACCGCCCCTCTTTTTTTGCGCCTTATTGAACGGACGGGAGGAGGCCCGCGGCATTCTGAGAACGATGGTAGGACGTGAAGGTAGACACTTCCCGCCGCGTCATTCTGAGAACGATAGCAGGACGAGAGGACGGGAATTGACCCGAAGAATCTCGCGGCGAAAGTCCGTAAAATATGCGGCGAGATGCTTCGGTACGGCTTCCATAGACTTCGTTCCACTCCCGTTCTCAGCATGACGCCGCTACAGGCCTCCGTTGGTTTAATGGGATCCTTCGCTACGCTCAGGATGAGCGTGCGGGGGCAGGATGAACGAAAGCGGGAGGAGACCAGAGGGAGAGGTCGCCGAGGGGGAATTCCTCGGAGGCTGCCTCACGCTTCCAATTCTCCAAATGGGCGATCGCGCCTGCGTCCATGCCCTGCGCACGCGCCGTTTCCAGCATATAAGTTGCATATTGTTCGTTTCTGCGGCGAAGGTCAAAGCCCTCTGGCACGAGATAGGCACACCCGAGGTCCTTCCCGAGCACGACGGTGAGAAAGAATAAATTTTTCGCATAATAGGCATTTATCGCGTGATTCCGCTCCATGAGCGCATCAATATTTTTGGGGTCTTGCCTCGAAAAAACGACAGATATGTGCGCGTTTTTGGAAAATTCCTCCCGCATTTCAAGGACGGAGAGCGGCTTCTTTCCGTCCGAAACATAGCCGCCCGTCGTGGGGTCGAGCATGATCCATGCACCCCTTTTGCGGTCGAAGATCTCGCAGACGATGTGGTTGTCGCAATCGTAGGGCGAAGCTGGGTAGAGGCCGACGCGGCGGGCATAGAGGCCGAGTGAGAGACAGCACGCCTGCAAAATGAGCGACTTGGCCGCGCAGTTGATCCCATGGTCGGGGCGGCCGAAGCTGTAGCGGAGCAGGGAAAGCGCATCAAAGGGAACGGTGCGGGCCTCTTCGCTCAGCGAGTAGTCCCCCTTGTGCGTGAGGTGCTTGGCGAGGTGGCGGTTCAATCGGAGCGCCCGGTCGAAATCCGTTCCCTTCCCTGCGACCTTTTCGATCTGAAATTCGGCCTTTATCGCGCTATAAGTTGCATTTTTGAAGTCGAAGGAGCTCTGTTTTGGATCCCCCTTTTGAAAGCTCGGCGCGTTAAAAAGAATGCCGCCGTAGATCTGAAGGAGCTCTTCGTCGAGCTCCCGCTGTTCCTGTCGATTCATAATTTTTCTCCTTTTTTTGTATTTTCGCGCCAGAGGGTGCGAAGTTGATCCGAACGGAGGGCAATTAAAAATTTAAAATTAAAAATTGTGGTAGGGGATTTGGAATGACACCCCCTCAGTCACGGCCAAGGGCGGCCGCGACAGCTCCCCTACAAGGGGAGCCAAGGGGTCCATCCTTTCCCCTTTTTACGGCAAAAAGTCTTCGAAGATAATGTTGTGAACGTGGTCGAGGGCGGCGCGGGCCTCTGCCTCGGAGCGAATCACCCACGCGAGTTTGATCCCCTTGAAACGGGCAAGTTTCTTTCGAGGCAGGTCCTCCTTGCGGTAGCTGATGAAGTCGGGCTTCACCCAAAAATTCAGCGACATATGTTTGATAATATACCCCTGAATCCCCTTCGCCGCGCCCTCTTCCGCCGTCCCCAAGACACCGCAGGGGACCGTCGGGCAGAGCTCCTTATACGCCTTGACGTAGAGCGGATTGAAGGACTGCACGGCGTACTCTCCCCCATACGCCTTGAGGAGATCGTACATCGCCGCGACGACCTCCTTCCCCTTGACATGCGGCATGTTTTTGATCTCAATGAGGAGCGGAACGCGTCCGCCGATTGCCTGTAAAAAGTCCGAAAACAGCGGGATATGTGCGATATTTGACTGCGTTGGAGGGTCGTTGCCCACCCCCCTACCCCCCTCCTCGGGAGGGGGCATGGTCGGGTTCTCCTCGGGAGGGGGCGGGCAAGAGGAGGACTGCGTTGGAGAGCGGAGGGGCAGGGACACGAGGTCCGCATAGGTGCATTCGGAGACGGGGCGGGGGTCGCCCGTCATGCGGAGGAGATCGTCGTCGTGAAAGATGACGAGCTGTTTATCCTTGGTGAAACGCACGTCCGTCTCGATGGCGTAGCCGTGTTCGATGGCGGCGAGAAAGGCGGGCATGGAGTTTTCGGGCTTTGTCCCGTCATGCAGACCGCGGTGGGCGATGGGCGTTTGTTTCAAAAAATCGTCACTCATGCTTCGATTTTAGCACATATATGCGATTTTTGCAAGAGGGGGAATTGGAAATTAAAAATTTAAAATTAAAAATTGTGGTATGTCGCGATTCAGAACGCCCCCGCCCCCTGACGCAGGGGGCGGGCAAGAAGAAAGGCAGGATGAGCGGGGGGCGGGATGAGAGCAGCGGGGGTCTTGCTTCCCCTCTTAGGGGAAGTACCCCGAAGGGGGGATAGGGTTCAAAAACCCCTCAGTCACCTGCGGTGACAGCTCCCCTATAAGGGGAGCCAAGGAGGTCCGTCCTTTCCCCGAGGGAACCCCTCAGTCACCTGCGGTGACAGCTCCCCTGAGAGGGGAGCCAAGGGGATCCGTCCTTTCCCCGAGGAAACCCCTCAGTCACTGCGTGACAGCTCCCCTATAAGGGGAGCCAAGGGGATCCGTCCTTTCCCCGAGAGAACCCCTCAGTCACTGCGTGACAGCTCCCCTATAAGGGGAGCCGAGGAACTACCGCCCGTAAATGCTTGCAATCTCATACAAAAACCGTTATAATAGAACCATGGCACGTCCGAATCGGAATTTGAGAAATTTCTGCATCATTGCACATATCGACCACGGCAAGAGCACCATTGCCGACCGCATCATGGAACTCACGGGGCAGGTCAGTAAGCGAGACATGGAAGAACAGCTCCTCGACAGCATGGATATCGAACGGGAGCGCGGCATCACCATCAAGCTCACCCCCGTCCGCATGTTCTATACCGCCCTCGACGGGCAGGAGTATGAGTTCAACCTCATCGATACCCCCGGCCATGTGGACTTTACCTATGAGGTCTCCCGTTCCCTTGCGGCGTGCGAGGGGGCCCTTCTCGTTGTGGATGCGACCCAAGGGGTGGAGGCGCAGACACTTGCCAACGTCTACCTCGCCCTCGAAAACAACCTCGAGATCGTTCCCGTCATCAACAAGATCGACCTCCAATCCGCCCGTATCGACGAGACCAAGGCGGAGATCGAGGACGTCATCGGGCTGGACGCCTCCGAGGCCCCCTGTGTTTCCGCCAAGGAGGGCACGAATATCCGTGATATTTTGGAGGCGGTGGTGAAATTCATTCCCCCGCCCGACGGCGACACCGAGGCTCCCCTCAAGGCCCTCATCTTCGACAGCTATTACGACAACTACAAGGGGGTCATTCTCTTTGTGAGGATCAAGGACGGCAGCGTGAAGGTGGGAGATAAGATCAAGGGCTGTCTCTCCGATAAGGTCTACGACGTCACCGAAGTGGGGGCATTCTCCCCGCAGTTGCAGCCCAAGAGCATTCTCCTCGCGGGAGAAGTCGGCTACATTGCCGCGAGCATCAAGTCCATTGAGGACGTTGCCGTGGGCGACACGGTCATTTCTGCCGACAGGCCCGATACGCCTCCCCTTCCCGGGTACAAAAAGGTTCAACCCGTCGTCTTTTGCGGGATCTATCCCCTCGACGGGAGCAAGTTTTTGGACCTCAAAGAGGCGATCTTGAAGCTCAAGCTCAACGACGCCTCGCTGACCTTTGAGCCCGACAACTCCGTCGCGCTCGGCTTTGGATTCCGCTGCGGATTCTTGGGACTTCTGCACATGGAGATCATTCAGGAGCGCATCGAGCGGGAATTCAACCTCGATATCATCACAACGGCCCCCTCCGTCTCCTATCTCGTGCACAAGACGGACGGGACGCAGTTCTATGTGGATAACCCCTCCCACCTTCCCCCCGTTTCGGAGATCGACTATATGGAGGAGCCCGTCGTCAAGGCGGAAGTGTACTCCCCGCCCGACTATTTGGGCTCCGTGATGGACCTCTGTCAGGACAAGCGGGGAACCTTTAAGGACATGACCTATCTCGACGCGAGAAGGGTGAAGCTTGAATACCTTCTCCCCCTCAATGAGATCGTGTACGACTTCTTCGATGAGCTCAAGTCGAGGACGAAGGGATATGCAAGTTTTGACTATGAGGTCGCAGGCTACCAAAAGAGCCCGCTTGTGCGGCTCGACATTCTCTTGAACGGGGAGATCTGCGACGCGCTCTCCACCATCGTGCACGAGGAACGGGCGTATCCGCGAGGCAGAACGCTCTGCGAAAACCTGAAGGATGCCATTCCCCGGCAGCTGTTTGAGGTCCCCGTGCAGGCAGCCATCGGCGGGAAGATCATCGCGCGTGAGACGGTGAAGGCGGTGAGAAAGGACGTTCTCGCCAAGTGCTACGGCGGCGACATCACGCGGAAGAAGAAGCTCCTCGAAAAGCAGAAAGAGGGCAAAAAGCGCATGCGCCAGATCGGCACCGTGGAAGTCCCCAGCGAAGTCTTTATGGAAATTTTGAAGACGAATAAGGATAAGAAATAAGGGAGAGCCGACTTGCTTCCCCTCTCAGGGGAGCCAAGGGGCCGACTTGCTTCCCCTCTTAGGGGAAGTACCCCGCAGGGGGGATAGGGTTCCAAACCCCTCAGTCTCGCTTCGCTCGACAGCTCCCCTACAAGGGGAGCCGAGGGTCCCTTGCTTCCCCTCTCAGGGGAAGTACCCCGAAGGGGGGATAGGGTTCCAAACCCCTCAGTCACCTGCGTGACAGCTCCCCTACGAGGGGAGCTGAGGGGGTCCGTCCTTTCCCCCAAGGGGAGCCGAGGGACCAACTCGCTGCCCCTTTTAGGGGAAGTGGCCCGTAAGGGCCGAAGGGGTTTTCTATGATTCATTACAAACACAAATTGGTAGGTTATGCGAGAGATCTGCGCAAATCAATGACAAAAGAAGAGCGCAAATTGTGGTACACTTTTCTGAAATACCTGCCGAAAAAGTTCGTTCGGCAAAAGCCTCTCGGACAATATATTGTTGATTTCTATTGCCATGAAACGGCGCTTGCGATAGAGCTCGACGGTTCACAACACTTTGAGGAAAAAGGCGAAGCATATGACAGGCAGAGAGACGCCTTTTTGAGAGAGCAAGGCATAACCGTCTTGCGCTATTCAAATTTGCAGATAGCGCGAGAATTTGATTCGGTAAAGGCGGATATATTGTTGCATTTGGGGTTGGAATAGAACCCCTCAGTCACTGCGTGACAGCTCCCCTACGAGGGGAGCCGAGGGGCCGACTTGCTTCCCCTCTTAGGGGAAGTACCCCGAAGGGGGGATAGGGTTCCAAACCCCTCAGTCACCTACGGTGACAGCTCCCCTACGAGGGGAGCCGAGGAGCCGACTTGCTTCCCCTCTTAGGGGAAGTACCCCGCAGGGGGGATAGGGTTCCAAACCCCTCAGTCACTACGTGACAGCTCCCCTACAAGGGGAGCCGAGGAGCCGACTTGCTTCCCCTCTCAGGGGAAGTACCCCGCAGGGGGGATAGGGTTCCAAACCCTCAGTCACTGCGTGACAGCTCCCCTATGAGGGGAGCCGAGAGGCCAACTTGCTTCCCCCCCTTAGGGGAAGTACCCCGAAGGGGGAATAGGGTTCCAAACCCCTCAGTCACCTGCGGTGACAGCTCCCCTACGAGGGGAGCTGAGGGGGTCCGTCCTTTCCCCCAAGGGGAGCCGAGGGACCAACTCGCTGCCCCTTTTAGGGGAAGTGGCCCGTAAGGGCCGAAGGGGTTTTCTATGATTCATTACAAACACAAATTGGTAGGTTATGCGAGAGATCTGCGCAAATCAATGACAAAAGAAGAGCGCAAATTGTGGTACACTTTTCTGAAATACCTGCCGAAAAAGTTCGTTCGGCAAAAGCCTCTCGGACAATATATTGTTGATTTCTATTGCCATGAAACGGCGCTTGCGATAGAGCTCGACGGTTCACAACACTTTGAGGAAAAAGGCGAAGCATATGACAGGCAGAGAGACGCCTTTTTGAGAGAGCAAGGCATAACCGTCTTGCGCTATTCAAATTTGCAGATAGCGCGAGAATTTGATTCGGTAAAGGCGGATATATTGTTGCATTTGGGGTTGGAATAGAACCCCTCAGTCACTGCGTGACAGCTCCCCTACGAGGGGAGCCGAGGGGCCGACTTGCTTCCCCTCTTAGGGGAAGTACCCCGAAGGGGGGATAGGGTTCCAAACCCCTCAGTCACCTACGGTGACAGCTCCCCTACGAGGGGAGCCGAGGAGCCGACTTGCTTCCCCTCTTAGGGGAAGTACCCCGCAGGGGGGATAGGGTTCCAAACCCCTCAGTCACTACGTGACAGCTCCCCTACAAGGGGAGCCGAGGAGCCGACTTGCTTCCCCTCTCAGGGGAAGTACCCCGCAGGGGGGATAGGGTTCCAAACCCTCAGTCACTGCGTGACAGCTCCCCTATGAGGGGAGCCGAGAGGCCAACTTGCTTCCCCCCCTTAGGGGAAGTACCCCGAAGGGGGAATAGGGTTCCAAACCCCTCAGTCACTACGTGACAGCTCCCCTACAAGGGGAGCCAAGGCACTCCAACTCCCCCGCCACAATTTTTAATTTTAAATTTTCAATTTTTAATTCTACTATGACATTCGCCGAATCCGTCTATGAATACTTGAAAACCGTGCCGAAGGGGAAAGTTGTCACTTACGGCATGATCGCACATGCCATCGGACGGCCGAGGGCGGCAAGGCAGGTAGGGAACGCTCTCCATCACAACCCCACGCCCGTCGTCATTCCCTGTCACAGGGTCGTCAACCGCGAGGGTCGGCTCGCACCCGCGTTCGCATTCGGCGGCATGGACGTGCAGGCCGAGCTCCTCCGCGCCGAGGGCGTTGAAGTCATCGACGGCTATGTGGATATGGAAAAGTATTGCTGGAATGGCTTCGCTCATGCTGAGGGAACGAAGTGACCGAAGGGCCTTGAACGGAGTCCGTTGGTTTAATGGGATCCTTCGCTACGCTCAGGATGAGCGCACAGGGGTTCCCGCTCATTCTGAGGGAACGAAGTGACCGAAGGGCCTTGAACGGAGTCCGTCTCGCTGCCCCTTTTAGGGGAAGTGGCCCGCAAGGGCCGAAAGGGTTTAAAGAACCCCTCAGTCACGGCAAGGGCAGCCGTGACAGCTCCCCTATGAGGGGAGCCAAGGGGCCGTCCTTTCCTACAAGGGGAGCCAAGGGGCCCCACCACAATTTTTAATTTTTCATTTTGAATTTACGAGGTATCCATGGCTGGGATCTATCTTCACATTCCGTTTTGCAGGCACAAGTGCACCTACTGCGATTTTACCTCCTTCCCGAACAGGCTCAACTTCGCGGAGGCCTATATGGCATGCCTCTTTCACGAGATCGAACTCAGGGGCAAAGAGCTCGAAAAGGAAGTTTTCGACACCGTCTATATCGGCGGCGGGACCCCTTCCGTCATCGATCCGAAGTATATCTACGGCGCCATGAAGCAGATCGTCAAGTGCTTCCACCTCTCCAAAGATCCCGAGATCACCATCGAAATGAACCCCGGCACCGTCTCCGAAACCAAGATTTCGACCTACAAAAGGGCGGGGATCAACCGCTTCTCCGTGGGGCTCCAGACGGCCATCGACGCCCAGCTCGAAGAGATCGGCCGCATTCACAACGTCAGGGACTATCTCTACTGCGCAAGCCTTTTAAAGGGGGAAAATTTCTCCGCGGACGTCATGCTCGGCCTCAAGGGACAGACACAGGAGGACGTTCGAAAGACCATTGAGATCGCAACAGAGAGCGGGGCGAAGCACATCTCCATGTATGCCCTCACACCCGAGGACGGCACCCCCATCTACACCGACTATCTGAACGGGGAGCTCCCCGACGGCGACGAGGTCCGTTCTCTCTACGATTTCGGCTACGAACTCCTCAAACAGAAGGGCTTTTTGCGCTATGAGGTGAGCAATTTCTGCCAAAAGGGGTATGAATCGAGGCACAATCTCAACTATTGGCGGCGGGGAGAATACATCGGGCTCGGCGTCTCGGCGAGCAGTTTCTTCTACGGGAGAAGGTTCACCAACACCTTTGATTTAGATGAGTACATGAAGTGTATCCTCTCGGGGTTTCTGCCCGTCGTCGAGAACGAAAAGGTGGAAGAGAGCGACGCAAAGTTTGAATTTGTCATGCTGGCTCTGCGCACGGCGGAGGGCATTTCGGCTACAAAGTACAGGGAGGCATTCGGGAGCGACTGGAGGGAAGATTTTGCTTCCGCCTACAAAAAAAATGCAACTTATTTCACGGAAAAGGGCGACCGCACGGCCATCAAAGAGGAATATCTATACGTTCAGAACCGGATTTTGATGGACTTTGTGGAGGATTGAACGGGAGCGCTCATTCAGAGCGTAAGCGAAGGATCCCGTTGAACGAAATTAAATTAAAAATTAAAAATTAAAAATTGTGGTGGGAAGTGATTGAAACGGCGGGGCGGGATGAGCGCACCAACCGCTCATTCAGAGCGTAAGCGATGAATCCCGTTAAACCCTGCTCCGTAAGTCTAATGGGATGCTTCGCTACGCTCAGCATGAGCGCGCGGGGCAGGATGAGCGCGCGAGGCAAGAGTCTTTCGCCCCCTCCTTGGGGAGGGGGGTAGGGGGGCGGGGAAAACAACACAAAAGAGGAATGTATATGAAAATCGCAATGACAGGCGTCAGCGGAAATATGGGCAGAGAGGCCCTTCGTCAGACGCTCGAACTCAACAACGTCGAACTCGTCCGCGTCTTTCTCTCATGGAGAAAACGCAACAATAAGTTTGCAAAAAAGCTCAAAAAACAGTACGGGAACCGCATCGAGATCATCCGCAGTTCCCTTGCAAACAGGGAGGCGTGCAGGGCGCTCGTCAATGGCATGGACTACGTCATCCACATGGCAGCCGTCATTCCGCCCCGTTCGGACAACGACTTCGATGCGAGCGAGGAATGCAATCTCATCGGCACCATGGCCCTTGCGGACGCCGTGTTTGAAGCGGACCCCCAGCCCAAGTTCGTGCACATTTCCACCGTTGCCCTCTACGGCAACCGCAACGAAAAACACCCTTTCGGCAGAGTGGGCGATCCCCTCGTCATCTCCCCCTTCGACACCTACGCCATGCACAAGCTCAGGGCGGAACGGTACATTTTGGAGCGGGGAATCAAGACATGGGCGGTGCTCCGCCAGACGGCCATGCTTCACCCCAATATGTTAAACGACAACGTGCGCGACGGGCTCATGTTCCACACCTGCGTCAACGCTCCCTTGGAGTGGGTGAGCTCGCGGGACAGCGGCTATCTCATCAGGCGCATCGTCGAGCGGGATTCCGCAGGCGAAGTCCCCGATTTTTGGGGAAATATCTACAATATCGGCGCAGGAAAGAAGGGCATGGCCACGGGGTACGACACCTTCAAGTGCGGATTCGGCCTCATCGGCGGGTCTGCGGAGAAGTTTTTCAAGCCCGAATGGCTCTCCCAGCGCAACTTTCACGGCCTGTGGTACTACGACGGCGACAAACTTGAGACCTTCTTTTCGTACCAGCGGGACGGCATGGAGGAGTATTGGCAGGAAATAGGACGGCGGCACAAGCTCTTCAAGCTCGCCAAGATCGTGCCCAAAAAACTCATCTATCTCTTCCTCTTCCGCAGGCTCTTAAAGACGCCGAATGCCCCCATGCACTGGAAAAAATCTAACGACTATGCGCGCGTTTACGCCTATTTCGGCACCGAGGAGGTTCCCACGGACTGGAAGGATGTCAAGCTCATTGCGAAGGGGGATTTCGGCGACTATGACGCCATGCGGGAGAAGGAAAACGCTGTGCTCCTCTCCCACGGCTACGACGACAACAAGCCCCTCTCCGCTTGGACGGTGGATGATTTAAAGAGTGCGGCGGCCTTCCGCGGGGGTGAATGCCTTGCGGAGAAGATGGAGAGCCCCTATTCCCCCGTCAAGTGGAGATGTCACGACGGCCACGAGTTTGAACTCAACCCCTACACCGTTTTAAAGGGCGGACACTGGTGCCCCGTCTGCAGCTGCCCCGCCCCGTGGGACTTCGACCGTCAGGCGAAATTTTCACCCTACATTGCGCAGGTCTGGTACGACAGCCACGCAAAAAATGAAGACATATGTTACGATTTAGACGGCAAAACGCCGATTCTGAAACACATTGAGGAAGACAAATGAGGATCGTCTGCTGCTACTTCTCGGGCACGGGGAACACCAAGCTCGCGTGCGGAGAACTGTTAAAAAAATTGGAGGAGATGGGGCATTCCGCCGTCCTCTTCCCCATCCGCAAGGACGCCGAGCGGCCAAATCTTTCGGACTGTGACTGCCTCATCATCGGCTATCCCGTGCACGGCTTCAATGCCCCCGCGCCCGTTCTCAAATTCCTCAAATCGCTCGATAAGGCGCAAAAAAAGACGCCCTGCTACCTCGTGAGGACATCGGGAGAGCCCTTAAAGCTCAACAATGCGTCGGGAATTTCCCCCAAGCGGATCCTGAAGAAGAAGGGATATGTCGTGTATGGGGAATTCCACTATGTGCTGCCCTACAATATCATCTTCCGACATTCGGACGGCATGGCGGCGAGAATGAAGCTCGGCATGGAGCTTCGGATCCCCATCGACGCAGAAAAAATCGCACATATGCAGCAGTTTCGCGTCAAAAACGGTCCCATCCGCCGCTTCGTCTCCTTTGCCTGCCGCATCGAGCATGTGGCAATGCCAGCCATCGGCAAGCACTACAAGGTCACTGAAAAATGTATCGGCTGCGGCAAGTGCGAGAGCGTCTGTCCGCAAAAAAATATTCACTTATGTGACGGAAAACCAACATTCGGGAAGTCCTGCGTGGGGTGCATGGGGTGTGCGTTCTCCTGCCCTGAGGACGCCATCCGCCCCGCCCTCTTCAACGGCTGGAAGGTCAACGGCGCGTACTCCTTCGACGCTCCGCCCGCCACCGACGATGAGGTCTGCAACTACTGCCGCCGAGCGTACCTTCGCTACTTCCACGAGGGGGAAAAGTGAGACGGGACAACCCGCTCATTCTGAGGGAGGCGAAGCCGACCGAAGAATCCCGTTGAACCCTGCTCCGTTGATTTAATGGGATCCTTCGCTACGCTCAGGATGAGCGCGGGGATCGTTGCCCACCCCCTACCCCCTCCTCGGGAGGGGGCAAAAAAAAGACGGCGCATGGCCGTCGTTTTTTGTTTTCTCAACGGCACATGGCCGTCGTTTTTTTATCGGCGCGGGGGCGTTGTGTTTACTTGATGAGCTTTTTGATCCACTGTTTCTCCTTGTGGGAGATCTTTCCGTCGATGCTGCAGATCATGAGGCAGACCAGAATGATGTCGTCCTTGAGGTCCTCGGAGAGCTCGCCGATCACGTCAACCATCTCGTCGGCGGTCTCCTTGAGGTCCTTGCTCTCCGCCCGCATGGACTTCACGGCCTTTTTGCAGGACTCATAGTCGATCTCGTCGCCGAAAAAGGCATGCAGAAGCGGGTAGACGAGGACGTATTCCTCCTCCGAAAGCCGACCATCTGCGGCGATCGCGCCGAAGATGAAGGTGGAGAAAATGGCAATGCCGCTCAGGCCGTTGGCGGTGATGAGCGAGAGTGCGGGAACGAGCGTTGCAGACTTTTCCAAGAGCAATGCGGTGTACGTTTCGCCGTCCATTTCCTCGAATTCTTTGCAGAGTAAATCGAATTCTCTCATAGTGTTTCTCCTTGTATTTTTTGGGGGTGTAATATGATTGTAACACATGCCGTGAGTGTTGTCAAGGGGGAGAGTTGGAAGGAATTAAAAATTAAAAATGAAAAATTAAAAATTTAAAATTGTGGTGAAGCAATTGTGAAACGGCGGGGACAACCCGCTCATTCTGAGGGAGGCGAAGCCGACCGAAGAATCCCGTTGAACCCTGCTCCGTGCGTTTTATGGGATCCTTCGCTACGCTCAGGATGAGCGCGGGGCAGGATGAGCGCGCGGGACAACCCGCTCATTCTGAGGGAGGCGAAGCCGACCGAAGAATCCCGTTGAACCCTGCTCCGTTGGTTTAATGGGATCCTTCGCTACGCTCAGGATGAGCGCGGGGCAGGATGAGCGCGCGGGACAACCCGCTCATTCTGAGGGAGGCGAAGCCGACCGAAGAATCCCGTTGAACCCTGCTCCGTTGGTTTAATGGGATCCTTCGCTACGCTCAGGATGAGCGCGGGGCAGGATGAGCGCGCGGGGCAGGATGAGGAGTTGTCCTCCTTGCCCACCCCTCGAGGGGTGGGTGTCACGCAGTGACGGGAGGGGTGTCATCATAATCATCCCCCGCCGCAATTTTTAATTTTAAATTTTTAATTTTTAATTTACAAAAAAAGCGCCGAGGCGCTTTTTTTGTGCTATATGTTGCAAATTTTTATTCTTCGGGGGAGTCGTCGGGGGATTCGGCAGGGAGGTCGGCGGCGGTCTCTTCGGGGGCCTCGACCTCGGCGGAATCGTCCCTGTCGGTGACGGCGACGGTGGCAATGTTGCCTGCCCTCACATTCATGAGCCGCACCCCTCTCGTGTTTCTGCCGATCGTGGAGATCGTGTCGGCGTGCATTCTGATGATAACGCCTGCGCTCGTGACGAGCAGGATATCATCCTCATCGGAGACGAGTTTCATGTTGACGAGCGCACCCGTCTTTTCGTTGAACACGCCCGCCTTGATCCCCTTGCCCGCACGGGACTGCAGCCTGTATTCCTCGGGGTCGGTGCGCTTGCCGTAGCCGTTTTCGGAGACGGTGAGAACGTCTTTTCCCTCCGCGAGGACGAGCATATCGACGACGCAGTCGCCCTCCTCCAAATTCATGCCGCGGACGCCCATGGTGTCCCGTCCCATCGGGCGGGCGTCTGCCTCTTCGAAGCGGATGCACTTGCCCGAGTGCGAGGCGAGCATGACCTCATCCCCGTTCTTGACAAAGTGCACGGCGATGAGCTCGTCCCCCTCGATGATCTTAATGGCGATCTTGCCCGTCTTTAGGATATGGTCGAACTCCGAGGCGGGGGTCTTTTTGACGAGGCCGTTCTTAGTGGCCATGATGAGGTAGCCATCCTCATTTGCGAGGACGGGCAGGACGGCTGCGATCTTCTCCCCTGCCGAAAGGGGCAGGAGATTGACGATGGCCCTTCCCCTTGCCTGCCTGTTGGCCTCGGGGATCATGTACCCCTTCATGGAGTACACTCTGCCGAGATTGGAGAAGAACAAGATCGGCACATGGGTGGAACAGACGAACATGTCGGCAATGACGTCGTCCTCCTTGGGTTTATGGGCTGTAACGCCCACGCCGCCGCGGCCCTGTGCCCTGTATTCCGCCACGGGAATGCGCTTGACGTAGCCGCTTGAGGTCATGGAGATGACGACGTCCTCCTCGTCGATGAGGTCTTCGTCCTCGATGTCGCCGAAATCGACGGAGATCTCTGTCTTGCGCTCGGAGGGATACTTCGCCTTGATGGTGGAGAGGTCGTCGCGGATGATCTGCAACACCCTGTTTTCGTTGGCGAGGATATCCTTGAGGTCGGCAATGGTGATATGGAGCTGTTCGAGCTCCTCCTTGAGCTTTTCGACCTCGAGAGAGGTGAGGCGCTGCAGGCGCATCTCGAGAATGGCATTGGCCTGCCTGTCGGAGAGTTCGAAGGAGTTCATGAGCTTGTCGCAGGCGTCGTTTTTATCGGAGGATTCCTTGATGATCTTGATGACTTCGTCGATATTGGCAAGGGCCAAAACAAGGCCCTCGACGATGTGGGCGCGTTCCTCCGTCTTGGCAAGGTCGTACTTCGTCCTGCGGCGGATGACTTCCTTCTGGTGTTCGAGATAGTAGACGAGGATATCCCTGAGGGAGAGATAGCGGGGCTCGGTGCCGTTCTCAACGAGGGCGAGGAGAATGATCCCGTCCGAGACCTGCAGATTGGTGTGCTTGTAGAGGGTATTGAGAACGACCTGCGCGTTGGCATCCTTCTTGCATTCGATGACGATGCGGAGTCCCTCTCTGCCCGATTCGTCGCGGATATCGGAGATGCCCTCGATGCGCTTATCCTTGACGAGGTCTGCGATCTGCACGACGAGCTGGGCCTTGTTGACCTGATAGGGAATTTCGGTGACGACGATGCGGCTCCTGACATTTGCGCCCGTGCCGTGTTCCTCGATCTCGCACTTTGAGCGGATGACGATATTCCCCTGCCCCGTTCTGTATGCCTTGCGGATGCCGCTGCGGCCCATGATGATGCCGCCTGTGGGGAAATCGGGGGCGGGAATGTATTCCATGAGCTCCTCGACGGTGATGTCGGGGTTGTCGATCATGGCGATGGTGCCGTCGATGACCTCGGCGAGGTTGTGGGGCGGGATGTTCGTGGCCATGCCCACGGCGATGCCGTCTGAGCCGTTCACGAGAAGATTGGGGAAACGGGCGGGGAGCACGGCGGGCTCCATCTCGATGCCGTCGAAGTTGGGGAAGAAATCCACCGTCTCCTTGTCGAGATCGCGGAGCATTTCGGCGGCGAGCTTGGTGAGTCTCGCCTCGGTATAACGCATGGCGGCGGGCGGGTCTCCGTCCACCGAGCCGAAGTTTCCGTGACCGTCTA
>CANRDK010000017.1 GCA_947629345.1 uncultured Clostridia bacterium | reverse complement strand
CCACGAGGAGCGCCCCCAAGAGCCCCGCCCCATAGGTGACGGCGACGGCGCAAAGTTCCTCCTTTCTGACCCCTGCGGCGTTGAGTGCACGCATGACGACCTCATCCACCGCGTCGCTGTGGGCGCGGGAGGCGATCTCGGGCACGACGCCGCCATATTTGGCCTGCACGGAGGCGGAGGAGATGATCTCATCGGACAGCAACGTGCGGCCGCGGATCACTGCCGCGGCCGTTTCATCGCAGGAAGATTCAATTCCGAGGATCAAAGGTTCTTTTTCCATAATGCGTGAAAATTACGTCTTTTTGAGGTAGTCGATGATGAAGCCCTGAATGTTCCCGTCCATCACAGCCTGCACGTCCCCCATTTCAAAGCCCGTTCTGTGGTCCTTGACGAGGGTATACGGGCAGAACACATAGGAGCGGATCTGCGAGCCCCATTCGATCTTTTTGGTTTCGCCCTTGAGTGCCGCCTCGTGCGCCATGCGTTCCTCGATCTGCTTTTCGAGGAGCCTCGAGCGAAGGTACTTAAAGGCCATCTCCTTGTTCTGAAGCTGGCTTCTCTCGTTCTGGCAGGTGACGACGATTCCCGTGGGGAAGTGGGTGATGCGGATGGCCGTCTCCGTCTTGTTGACTTTCTGTCCGCCCGCACCCGAGCTCCTGTAGACGTCAATGCGGATGTCCTCATCCTTGATCTCGATCTCGTTGTCGTCATCGACCTCGGGCATGACCTCAACGGAGGCAAAGGAGGTCTGGCGGCGCTTGTTGGCGTCGAACGGGGAAATGCGCACAAGCCTGTGCACGCCGATCTCCGCTTTGAGGTAGCCATAGGCATTTTCGCCCTCGACCTTGAAGTCCACCGACTTGAGCCCTGCGGCGTCCCCGGGGAGACGGTCGATCTCGGTGACCTTGTAGCCCTGCATTTCGGCATAGCGGCAATACATGCGGTAGAGCATGGAGACCCAATCGCATGCCTCCGTTCCGCCCGCCCCCGCGTGAATGGAGAGGAGAGCGTTGGAATTATCGTACTTGCCACGGAGGAGAGCCCTGACGCGCATCTCCTCAATGTCCGATTCGGCGGCCGAAATCATCTTGTCGAGTTCGGGCACGAGCTCCTCTTCCTCCGTCTCCTCGATGAGATCGATGATCTCGTATGCGTCGTCGAGCGCCTTTCTGCCCTTTTCGTAGGAGGCGATCTTGTTCTCGATGGAGGAAATTTCTCTTCCGATCTTGGCGGAACGCTCAAGGTCCTGCCAGACCTCGGGCTTTTCCTGCTCCGCGCGCAGGTCCTGAAGCTGCGTATAGCGGTTGTCGATATCGAGCGCGTACTTCGCCTCGCCCAACATTTCCTCGAGGTCCTTGAGTTTTAGTCTGTAATCGTCTGCTTTAAACATAAATTCCTTGATTTGAATGATTGTATTCTGCTCTCGTGCGTTTAAAGGGATCCTTCGCTGCGCTCTGGATGAGCACGGGGGCAGGATGAGCGTCCCCCGCTCATTCTGAGGGAGGCGTAGCCGACCGAAGAATCCCCTTGAACGAAGTCCGTTGGTTTAATGGGATCCTTCGCTGCGCTCAGGATGAGCGCGGGCGGGGCAGGATGAGCGTAGTCTATTCTCCCTTAAAACGGTTTTCCGTGGCACTTCTTGTATTTGAGGCCGCTGCCGCAGGGGCAGGGGTCGTTGGGGCCAGGCTTCTTGGCCTTCTTCATCGTTGCGGGGTTGAATTTCTCGGACCCGCTCGTCTTTAAGGAGTCCACGTCAACGGCCGCGGGGACGGCGGGCATCGACATTGCCGAAGCATGCGGGTCGCCCGAAGGGCCCTGCTGTTCGCTCTCCGCCTGCCCTTCCGCCTGTGCGGGATCTGCTTGCTGTGTCTCCCCATGGTTCTCCGCGGGAGCCTCCTGCGAAGGCTGCTGCGTGGGTTGCTGTGCAGGCTGCTGTGCGGGACGGGGCATCGTCGGCATGATGCGCTGGACAGAGGGCTGCTGGACCTGCACTTCCGCCTTCAACAGAATGGCAATGGTGCGCTCCTGAATGCGCTCGATCATCTCGTCGAACATCTCGAGCCCCTCTTTCTTGTAGGCAATGATGGGGTCGGACTGCGCATAGGCCTGCAGACGGATGCCCTTGCGGAGCTGGTCCATCGCGTCGATATGGTCGATCCAATTATTGTCAACAACTCTTAAAAGAATGCGGCGTTCGACGTCGGCAAAGTCGATCTTCGTCTGCTCCCTGATGCGGACGATCTTTTCCTCATAGCACTCGGTGGCCTTTTTGGAGATCTTGTCGATCGCCGTGTCGTACTCCCATTTTTCGAGCTTCTCGCGGGTGACGAAATTGGTCCCCTTGGGAAGAATTTTCTGCTCGAGAGCGGTGTTGAGGTCGTCCTCGTTCCACTTTTCGGGCATATCCTCCACGTTGACGGCCTGCCGCACGACGCTCTTCACATAGTCGGGAATGTACATGAGCACCTGCTGGTGAACGTCTTCGCCGCGGATGACCTTCATGCGCTCTGCATACATGATCATGCGCTGGGTGTTCATGACGTCGTCGTATTGTAAAACGTTCTTACGGGTGGCGAAGTTCTTGCCCTCGATCTGCTTCTGCGCGTACTCGATGAGACGGGTGAGGAGCTTGCTCTCGAGGCATTCATCCTCCTCCATCTTGCTCATCTCATAGATGCGCTTCATGCGCTCCCCGCCGAATCGGACCATGAGATCGTCCTCGAGGGAGAGGAAGAACACGCTCGCGCCGATGTCTCCCTGACGGCCCGAACGGCCGCGGAGCTGGTTATCGATACGGCGGGATTCATGCCGCTCGGTACCGATGATGCACAGGCCCCCCGCTTCGATGACCTTCACCTTCTCGGCGTCCGTCTGTTCCTTGTATTTTTTGTAAAGATCGTTGTATCTTTCACGAACCTTCTGGGTCTCTTCGTCCACTTCCGCATAGCTCGTGGCGAGCTCGATCGTGTCGTGCTCGACGCCCTCCTCGCGCAGACGCTTCTTGGCGAGATATTCGGGGTTGCCGCCGAGCAGGATGTCCGTGCCGCGGCCCGCCATGTTGGTGGAAATGGTCACCGCGCCGTATCTGCCAGCCTGCGCAACGATCTCAGCCTCGCGCTCGTGGTTCTTTGCGTTCAGAATGTTGTGCTGAATGCCGTTGCGGCGGAGAAGTCTTGAGATCTCCTCCGACTTCTCAACGGAGACGGTACCCACAAGGATGGGCTGGCCCTTTTCGTGCCGCTCTGCGATCTCGCGGACGATCGCCTTCTTCTTGCCCTCCACGGTGGAGAAAATGCGGTCGTGCAAGTCCTCCCTGCGGACAGGCTTGTTCGTGGGGATCTCGATGACGTCGAGGGAGTAGATCGTGCGGAATTCCCCCTCCTCCGTCTTGGCAGTACCCGTCATTCCCGAAAGTTTTTTGTACAGACGGAAGTAGTTTTGGAAGGTGATCGTCGCGTACGTCTTGTTTTCCTCGCGGATCTTGACCCCCTCCTTCGCCTCGATCGCCTGATGCAGACCGTCAGAGTAGCGCCGCCCGATCATCAGACGGCCCGTGAATTCGTCAACGATGATGATCTCGTCATCCTTGACAATGTATTCTTCATTGAGGTGGAAGAGCGTGTGCGCCTTTAACGCCTGCTGGATGTGATGGTTGAGGTCGGCATGCTCGATCTCGGCGATATTTTCGATGCCGAAGAACTTCTCCGCCTTGGCCGCGCCGTATTCCGTCAGCTGGACTTGCTTGTCCTTGCGCTCCACAACGTAGTCCCATTCGAGCGCCTCAGCCTCGGCCAGCTTCCTCTCCCCCGCTTTCTTGTCCTTTTTCTTGTTTTGAGCCTCCTCAAGCTCATCGTCAAAGCCACCCTTGAGGGTGCGGACGAAGCGGTCAACCTGCGCATAGAGCTCGCTCGACTTGTCGCCCTTGCCCGAAATGATAAGCGGCGTCCTCGCTTCATCGATGAGAATGGAGTCCACCTCGTCGACGATCGCAAAGTTCAGCTCCCGCTGGACCATGAGCTTTAAGTCGGACTTCAGATTGTCACGCAGATAGTCAAAGCCGAATTCGTTGTTCGTGCCGTAGGTGATATCGCTCTGATAGGCGGCGCGCTTGTCGTCATCGTTCATGCCCGGCACGACGACGCCGACCGTAAGTCCCATGAACCTGTGGACTTTCCCCATCCATTCCGCGTCACGGCGGGCAAGATAATCGTTGACTGTGACGATATGCACGCCCTTGCCGCTGAGAGCCTCAAGATAGGCGGGAAGCGTCGCAACAAGCGTCTTGCCTTCACCTGTCTTCATTTCGGCGATACGCCCTTGGAAGAGGCAGATGCCGCCGATGATCTGGACATGGAAATGACGCATGCCGAGCACACGCCCACTCGCTTCACGCAACGCCGCAAAGGCGTCGGGAAGGATCTGCTCGAGCGTTTCGCCGTTCTTTAAACGTTCACGGAACAGCTGCGTCTGCGATTGCAGCTCACTGTCTGACATCGCCGCATACTTCGGCGCAAGTTTTTCTACTTCATCGGCAGTTTTGTTGAGCTTTTTGAGGCTGCGTCTGCCGTCTCTGTTTTTGATATAACGAATAAGTCCCATTTGATTGACCTCGTTGGGCTCTTTTTTGAAAGAGCGCAGATTTTCACGATTATATTTTACTATATTTTGCCAAAAAATCAAAGCGATTTGCACATGTTTTCGAGAATTTCATGCAAACTCCACGAAATCCCCCTATCTGCCACTCCTTGACGGAAGCCCGAACGCAGTCATGCCCCCTCCTTGGGGAGGGGGTAGGGGGCGGGGACATTCTCAATCATGCCCCACCTTATTCTTGCTTCCCCTCTTAGGGGAAGTACCCGCGCAGCGGGGGATAGGGTTTAGAACCCCTCAGTCACTTCGTGCCAGCTCCCCTACAAGGGGAGCCAAGGCCCCTCTCCTCCCTCCTCATCCCGAGCGCAGCGAGCGGATCTCGTAAACTTACGGCAGCCCATCCCCCCGCTCATCCTGAGCGTAGCGAAGGATCCCATGAAACCAACGGAGCAACTGGCACTGCCGAGGCATTCCAAATCACGTCATGGTGAGCTCCGTCGAACCATCACCTTATTTTTTATTGACAACTCTCTTTCGACATGCTATACTAAACATAAGCAACAAGGGCCCCTGTTTCGGCGGTTTGCTCCTTTTAAGGGGGGAATATTCCAGGATATTTCCTATAAAAGGAGGTGTGTGCTTATGTATGAGTTACAAGAGCTTCTTCGGCAGCTCACAGAGCTTGTAAAACAGCTCAATGAGCTTCTCGGCGAAATCGCTTACATAGCCATCAAACGCACAAAAAAATAACCGCCCTAAGACGTGCCAGTCACCGGCGGTTATTTTAAAATAATGACTACGGAGCTGACCGCTAAACAGGGTCAACCCTTGTTGTGCTTTTATTATAGCAGATAAATTCTACATTGTCAATAGTTTCCGCACACTTTTTCCTGTGCTGCCCCTCCTCCCTCTCCCATCCCCCCCCCGCTCATCCTGAGCGTAGCGAAGGATCCCGTTAAACCAACGGAGCACATGCCCCCCATCAGTCACGCAAGGGCGCGTGACAGCCTCCCCCCCAGAGGGGGTAGGCTTTTGCCGTCCTCATCCCGAGCGTAGCGAGGGGATCTCGTAAACTTACGAACTCCCGTTCTTAATACGAGATTCTCTCGCCCCTTCGGGGCTCGGAATGAGGAAACCCAGCCCCCGTCCTTTCCTCCTTCTCTCGTTCTCAGAATGACGCGGCGCCCCTCATCCTGAGCGTAGCGAAGGATCCCATTAAACCAACGGAGCACATGCCCCCCATCAGTCACGCAAGGGCGCGTGACAGCCTCCCCCCAGAGGGGGTAGGCTTTTGCCGTCCTCATCCCGAGCGTAGCGAGGGGATCTCGTAAACTTACGGACTCTCGTTCTTAGAGCGAGATTCTCTCGCCCCTTCGGGGCTCGGAATGAGGAAATCCAGCCCCCGTCCTTTTCCCGCCCTGCCCCGTCCCTCACCCCCACCGCAGTCAGAGGGCGACGAAACAAGGAGCACAAAAAAGACCGACTTGTTACCAAGTCGGTCTTTTTGTTGTTTTAGGAATTAACCTTGCGCTGAGGGCAACTTCTCAAACTTGTTATCCTCGGTGAGACCACTATTCGTGCCCGTAAAGGTCACATGAACAGTACCACCTTCGTCCTTGTTTGCGGGAGTGCTCAAACCAACGCCCCATTTTGTGTTCGTGAAGGTGCAACCATTGATGTTCACGGTCGCATTCCCCGTGGTGTTGGTATTGATATACACCGCACAGTACATTTTCGTGAACGAGCAACCCTCAAAGGTCACTTTCGCCGTGGAATCAAACCCAAGCACCAGCGCATAGCCCACGCCTACTCCCTTTTCATCCAAATGCCCGACAAAGTTAACATTTCTGAAGATAATATTGCCGGAGAGAATGCCCTCGGTGGAGTTGAAGTAGTTGAATGCCGTGTGCGTAAGATTGATCGTGCCGCCCTCGATTGTAAGGGTGGTATTAGGAACAAGATACACACCGTCATCGGGACGATTTTCTCTTTCCTGCTCCCTTACGTCAAGCGTTGCACCTTTCGCCTCAATCTTGATTTCTCCGCCAACAGGAAGCGATGAGGGGAATTCATAGGTCGCACCTTCCTCAAGTACGATCGTATCGCCGCTTTCCAGAAGTTCAAGCGCTTCCTCAATGTCTGCATTTGCACCGAGCTCCAATTTGCTGCCGCTATACTTCACGCCAGTGTTCAGGATCGTGATCGACTTTTTGACATAACTCACTTTCTCAGCCGTAAGGGCTTCGGTAAGGTGAGACCCTTCAACGTCAACTGCACCGACATAGTAACCGAAGAGATAATCCGTCGTAGGACCATAGTTGTCTGTGGTCATGCCCGTGACGTTGATCGTGATCTTCGCGTCCTCAGCAATGGACAGAGATTCCTCAATCGACGTAGTCAAATCAAAGCCTTGCGTGACAGCGGTAAAGATACCTACTGCATTATAAGTCTCATTCGTTGTGGCGATATCCGTATAAGTCAGATTGACTTCTCCTGCCACTTTGCAATTGCTGAGCTTAAGTCCGCCCTGCGGATTCGCGATGAACACTGCAACTTGCTCGCCCGTTGCCGTGAAGTTCTTGATCGTGAGATTGCTTATCGTGTTGCCATACCCTGCAAGGAATGCAGCTTTGCCACCGTTGGGGGTAACATCGAGGTTGGAAATCGTGTGTCCGCCACCATCGACAACGCCGTGAGCAATGTGCAAAGCGACCCATTCTTTACCTGCCATGTCGATGTCGGCCTTAATTTCGAGCGTAGGCGCAACACCTTCACCGCCTGTGATCTTGCCCGAACGCACTGCTGCGTTGAAAGCAAGGAGATCTTCTGCCGTGTAAGCTACATAGTGCCTTGCCCCTACATAGCGAGCTCCGTTGTAGAGCACAGCCACGCCGTCAAGAGTGCCGTTAATGGTGATGGTGACGTTGTTTGTAGCATCTTTTCTCACCCTGCCAAGAACCTGCGAGGGAGCCTGCTTCGTGCTACCTTGCTGATCAAGCAATGTGAGCTCAGTGTAGCTCTCATACAGGATCTTCGGCTCAACTCTAACGTTCACAAGTTTGCTCCCGTCCACAGTGATCGAGCTCACACCCTCTGATTTACTACTACCGGTTGCCTCGCCGACGACGCCGCCGACAGAGAGCCCATTCTCATTGGCCTTTGCGTATTCATCGGAAGCATTGCAAACCACCCTGACATTTGTGAGGGAGACTTCGCTGAGCGAAACGCCGCCGTAGTTCATGTAGCCCATGATACCGCCTACTTTGCGGGTACCACTGACTGTGACGCCCGAAACGTGAAGATTGGTGTAGCTATAGCCACCCTCGCCCGTGTAGCCGATGATGCCGCCAACGTTGTCGCCCTCAAGATTCCGTTCGGAGGAGAGATAGGTGGCCTGAATATAGCTACCTGCTTCGCCGTTTACGGTTGCAGTTTTAATCGTGCCATAACCTGCACCGACCACACCGCCAACCTTATAGTTACCACTGATACGGATGAGACCTTCTACCAAAATCTCCTCCACGGGAGCGGACGGGAAGAAGCCGCCAACAACACCACCGACGGACTCGATACCGGTAATGGTAGGATTCGTCACGGTAATGTTGTAAACTTTTGTACCGCCATTCTCGCTACCGTTTACATGACCGACTAACGCACCAACGTTGTTCTTGCCCGTGACCGTAGGAGCATAAAGCTTGAGATTGATGATCTGCGCATTGTCGATGGAGCCGAAGAGGCCTGCATTGTCTGTATCAGAATTGACGGTGAGGTTGGAGATGGTATGGTCGCCGCCGTTGAAGGTGCCCTTGAAGGGATGATCGGAGGAGCCGATGGGAGACCAGTACATGCCGCCGAGGTCGATATTGGAGGCAAGCGTGACGGTGATATTCTCAAACGCGTACCCGCCGTTCACAGCATTTGCGAACCAGATGAGACCATCTCTGTTGTAGATCTTGACATCCTTGAGAGTTGCGCTACCCTCAGAATCCCATACAACAGTTGTCTCGAACCCGTTTCCGAACACTGTTTCGGAATTGGTGATCTTGAGACTACCGATCCCATCGTTCTGTGCGCCAACCATCTTCCAATTCGTGTCATAACCGCCGTTAACATTACCCGCAAAATGCACATTGTTCAAAGTGTAGTCATTATACTGCACTGAACCAATGAAAGCACCTGCTTTAGAGGGATCTGAGCGTGCGGTGATATTGACACTAACCACCCAAACATTCTCCATGCTTGCGCCGTAGGAACCAATACCGATGATACCGCCTACTTGATTGCTACCGTTAATGTCGATGTTCGAAACGCTCACATTGGTGAAGTGATTTGTATTTTCACCGAAACCAACAATACCACCAACCATGTTGTATCTGTTGTAAACATAGCTATCGTTTACCGCTTGAACATGGACATCGATGTAGTTATAACTGAAGGAGTGTCCTATGACAACGCCCACATGGAAGAGAGAACCTTTGGGGCTGTCGAACTCGATGAGGCCCTTGATCGTGACATTGGTTATATCCTTATGTCCTGCATCACCACCGTCGGCAGCAAATGCATAACCAACCAAAGCGCCTGCGTAGTTGTAAGTCGAGACATCTTCGGGACCTTCAATCCTGACATTTTCAATCACAAGATTGGAGATATAACCATGGCCGAGATAGCCGAAGAGACCGATTGCATTTCTGTCTTCGTCCTTTAGATGCTCGCCTACATGATTTGAGGCAACGAGCTTGAGGTTCTTGATCGTGTGCCCCATACCGTCGAAGGTACCGGCGAATGCTTTTTCCTTCGTGTCGCCGATGGGGGTCCAAACTTCGCCTTTGAGGTCAATGTCGGAAGCAAGGACAACGGTGGCGCCACTGAAGTTGTTTGCCTTTCCTTCATACGCACCCGTGCCGTTCACTTGGTCACGGAAATCTTTGAGGCCGTCGAGATCATAGATGACTGTGACTTTTTCGATCAGATTGCCCTCGTTGTCCCAAGCGTATCTGCTCACCGAGCTCCCTTTGGAGTCCTCTTTTGCAACCGTGTAGGTAACGTTCTTAATGTACTTGTACTTCTCTCCGGTGTGGATGAACTCAGAACCTTCGCCTGCAAGGCCTTTGTTGAGTCCGCTAATTGAGCTCAAAACAGCATTGATATCGGTATTCTCAATCTTGGTCGCAGCGTTTGCAGCATTACCAGTGATTGCACCGACCCAACGTTCCTCTTTTTCAGGTGCCGTTTCAGTTGCGGTAATGCTGAGCGTGGCGTCCATGACGTTGTGCTGACCTTCGTAGGATTCAATAGTGATTCCACCGTTGCCCTGACCGAAGAATCCGCCGACGCTGTATTGCCTGTTCGTGCTCGTCGTGACGCTGATATTACCATGGTTTTCGGCATGATGAATATCGTAATCGCCGCTGGCTGAACCGACCAAGCCGCCGATTTCTGCAAGCGTTGCGCCGCCAAATTCATCAGTTACCTCAATGTTACCATAGTTGATGACATTGTAGTAGTGGTTAGTTGATTTGCCGCCGCCAGAGATACCGCCAACGCTGAACTTGGAAGCATCAACTTTGAGAATTTTGATCGAAATGTTACCATAGTTCGTGCAGTCTCTGTAGGTAAGTACCGTTGCGCCTTGAATGTATCCAAGGAAGCCGCCCATGACAATGTTTTGCACTGCGTTCGTCACGCTGATATCGCCGTGATTTTCACATTTATCAAAGAAAATATGATATCCATTGGTATTAGATACAAACCCTGTTCCCTTAGGAGCATTGATATCGGCATAGTTCTTGCAGTTGATAAACGTGATCGTGTCGGTATTTTCCCTACTGCCATCAAGTTCTCCACCGTCAGTCTTTGCATCGGCAATGAAGCCGCTTGCAATCGTGTAGGACTCAATTGTACCATTGACGGTAACGTTCTCGATCTTGATTTGACCGTAAGCATTACCTGCAACGCCGCCCATTCTGTTATCTGAACCAACGACCGTATCCGTAATGGTTGCGTTGAGAATAAGGTTCTTGATAACCTGCGGGTTCTCGGGATCATCGGTTCCGCAAATGTAACCGAAGAGGCCGCCGTATTTCAACTGGGCTGTTGCATTGTCGTACTTGTAGGTAATGGTTGTGAGAGTGGTTTCGCGGCCGATGAAGCTGCCGCCGAAGGGGTGATCCTTCGTTCCGACGGGGGTCCAGTTGGAAGCGGAGAAGTCGAGGGAATCGACGTCGAGCACAACCGTTTCGCCCTCGTAGGTGTTGCCTGCGTTGACGCTGTTACGGAATGCCTCAAAGCCCTCTTCACTCGTGATGGTGTAAGTGCCGCTGTAAACTCCGCTCTCACTCCATTCACCCCTATACTTGAACCCTTCTGCAAGAGGAACATCGATAGAAGAGTCGGAAATCGTAACATTGTCAGCCAATTTAGCCGAGCCGCCAAACATGTAATGATTTTCGACATGGGCAGCCGTTGTCGCGCTGAGCGTAATGTCTGCACGGGAATCACTAATAGCTGTACCCGAGCTACCATTTCCGACAAATGCACCTGCGCAGCCGAGTTTGTTCACGCTCGACGCGGTAATCGTCGCTTCGACGACGCAGCCAGTGATATTGAGAACTGCACTGCCGTCCTTATTACCTACGATTCCGCCGGCATAGGCATTGCCCGCACCAGGTTTTTCTTCTGTGCCCACATATGTTGCTTTTGCAGTGACACTGCCTGTATTAGTGCATTCGCTAATTGTGAGTGAGTAACCATTCTGACGGCCAACTAATCCGCCCACGCATGCCTGAGCGCCTGTCGAATCATCTATACCGGTAATTGCACCTGCATTCTTGCAGTTCTCGATATAATACGCCTTACCGCCTTGAAGGGTGGAGATGATTCCACCGACATTTGCGCGGCCGTCAGCAGGGTCACCATTCGACTTAGTTCCTGTAGAGGTGCAAGTGATGGAACCGTAGTTCTCGCATTTGATGATCTTGACGATAAAGTTCCCAGCATTGGCCTTTTCAGTAGGATACTGAGTATCGTAAGGCTTATTATCGTATGCTGTATTCCTCATGGAATATCCAACGAATGCAGCACCATGAGCTTCCGACGAAGTCGTCGTAGTGAGATCGCCATAGTTCTTGCAGTTTTCAAGCTGCGTAGAAATGCCGTAGATCGTACCGACGAAACCAACAGCACGGACGCCACCAGCCGTAAGATTTGCGTGATTTTCGCAATTCTTGATGAGAAGCTCGATCTTTCCCCACTCCTCTTCTGTATCCTTCATTGCATAGCTTGTTGCGGAATTGACTACACAAGCATAGCCACCAGTGATATCACCATACACATTGATATTGTCGAGAACGACGGTTTCGTTTTTATACTCGGAATTGCCCAAACTGCCAATAACGACACCATCGACGAAAGCTGAAGTAGTGTAGATGGTGAGATCTTCGACATATGCGCCACCGTTTAATTTAGTGAAGAAGGAATTCTTCCATCCCTTAATCGTTGCGCCATTGCCGTAGAAGTGACCGGAATACTTGCTGATCGAACCAGTGTATTTGCCCGTCATATCGTACGTTTCAGCTGTCAGATAGACGTCTGCAGAGGGATTAGATTCCGTGTAACTTAAATAGAGATAGAGATCAGAAAGTGCCTGTTCGTCGGGAACTTCGTACCACTGAGCCTTTGCTTTACCGTCGGCGTCTGTGACTTTGTTGCCGTCGTTGTACATGTACGCGCCAAGGAGAGATTTGCCCTCTGCAACGGGCTCGATGACGAGACCGTCTTTGAGCTCAACTTTCTCCGTTGTGCCATTTTCGTACTTGTAGACGTCTTCAACGGCGTTGTTGTTGGTGGTAACATTGTCTGACTTCTCGCCGAAGAATGCGCCGACATTGACGTTTGTCTGCGTCTCGCCCTCAGCGAGTTCAGGATAGACGATCTCGGTCCTTCTGACGTCGTTGTCGTGGACTTCGACTTCAAGCTTTGTGCCCTCTTCAACCGTTACATTACCGGAGCCGACGAGGCCGCCTGCAGCTCTTTCCTTCTTTATATCGGAGGCAAGGATCTGAATGACCATGCCGCTGACATGGAGTTCGTCGAAGGTCAAGGAGACATTATTCTTGTCAACCTTGGAGAGGTCGAGCTTGCCCGCTACGCCGCCTGCATACTGGAGGGCAGCGATGATATGAGTATTGTTCTCGAGGGTATCAGTTTTTTGTGCCTCGCTGTTCGCAGCGAGGCGAGCGGTAGCGCGCGCTGCCGCTTTCGCCGTGCTGCTGTGCTTGACTGTGCAGTTCACCTCGGAGGAGGCATAGAGGATACCCGCGATGCCGCCTGCGACGGAGCCAATGCCCTCCGCGGCATAGGTGGAAACGAGTTCGATATCGCCCTGCACGGTAACGTTTTTGATGATGCCGTTTTCGATCGCGCCTGCGACGGCACCGACAACAGCGAAACCGTAGACGGTGATGTTGTTGAGGGTGAGGTCGTGCACGGAGGCTTTTCCGTTCAGGGCGGAGCCATCGATGTAGCCGAAGAGGCCGCCGAAGACAGAATCGCTATTGGCTTTGACGATGAGGCCGCTGATCGTGTGGCCTGCGCCGTTGAATTCGCCCATGAAGGGGTTATTGCAGACTTGGGCACCTTCTTTGGTGGTGGTCCAGCTTGTTCCGCCGATGGGCGTTGTGGACTGTGCGACGAGCTCGATATCATCGGTGAGAACGATGGTTTCACCCTCGAAGGTGTAGCCAGCATTCACGAGATCACGAAGGAGGCTGAGATCTTCGGCGTTTCCGATGGTGTAGTAGCCATCCTTGTTGATGTGGAGCGTGCCCTGCATCTTCCACTCGACGGTGACCTTGTTGCCGCTGAGGGTGTATTTATTTTCTGACTTGTTTGCGCCCGTGAGGCCGAGATTGATAGGCGTCACGCCCTCTTTGACGGTGATTTCAGCTTCGCCCTCGTTTTCGCTGAGCGTGGTTGCGGGGGTGCCGTTTGCAAGGAGTGCGCCGGTGTATTGCTCGTAGTTCTCAAGTGCAGAGACTGCGTTGATCTTTACATAGAGCACGTTCTTGCTGATAGTACCGCCGTTTGCGCCGCCGACGAGACCGCCGACCATGCTGCCGTCTTTGGCAAGCGTAAGTTCAACGGGAGCTTTTTCTGCACCGACGGTGTTGCCGGTGACCTCGGTGTTGCCTGTCATGTAGCCGACGAGTGCGCCGAGCTTGTATTCATAGGTGCTGAGCGTGCCCGTGACAGTGTTGTTTTTGATGGTTGCGCCGTCTGCATAGCCAACGATCCCGCCGACCCATACGCCGCCAGTGATGGTGGCATTGACTGTGACGTTTTCGATGGTGCTGTTCTTCGCATAGGATGCGACTGCGCCGATGCCTGTCGAAACCTTCGCTTCGATCGTCATCGTGAAGGTGATATTGCTGACAATTGCGCCCTCGAGCTTGCTGAAGAAGCCGACCTTGTACTTAGGAGCAGTGGGCGTGACGCCTGCATCTTCCGTCGCCACTGTCATGGAGGCAATGATCACAGGCTGGGTCACAGTTTCATCTTCAGATTCGAATGTGAAGGTGCCGCTGAAAGGCATTTCGACCTTCTTATCGGTGTCGTAGAGCGGGTCGATCTTGCCGAGGTCGTACGTCTTGCCGCCCTCGAGGGTGACGGTTACACCAGCGTAATCGTTGCCCGCCAAGATTTGGCTGCGGAAGTACTTGAGGCCGTCCTCGGAGCTGATCGCAACGGAGGTCGTGACTTTGTTGGCATTCCACTCGTAGGTGACGACATAGCCGTCGTGCTCTTGCACGCTGAATGTAGATTCGTCAGCAATGGCAACCGCAGAGTTCTTTACAGTACCGAACATGCCGTGGTAGTCGTTGGAGAGAACATCTTCGGGCAGATTCAGCGCGCCGCTGAAGTTGACCTTGAGCGTGAACGCACCTTCAACATAGCCGATGACTGCGCCGCTGTTGGCATTCTGATCGCACTCGACAAGCATGTTGGTGAGTGTAGCGTCGATCATGCATTCGACATCTTTCTCGGTGGAGATGAACTGACCGAAGAGGCCGCCGACGTGGTTGTTGCCATTTATGTTGAGGTTGTCGAGCGTGAGCTTGCCGCTGACGGTGATATTCTCAACCTTACCCGCAACGCCGCCGACATTGTCGCCCGTGTTGAACACGGTGTTCATGGTATCGGTGCCGTTGATTGTAATGTTGTTGAGCGTGGTGCCGTTGAGGTAACCTGCAAGAACACCAACGAAATTGGAGTTGAGGCTGATGGAAACACCATTGATGGTGAGCTCCTTGATCACGCCGCTTTCGACGTAACCGAAGAGACCGACATATGTGCCATTCGCGGAGATCGTGAGGTTGCTGATCGTCTTGCTGTTGCCGTCGAAGGTGCCCTTGAAAGGCGTCTCCTTGGTGCCGATCGGCGTCCATTCGTCGCTCTTAAGGTTGATGTCGCCATTGAGGGTGACAGTCTTGCCGCTGAAGTCGATGCCGCTGTTGACAACGGTAGCGAGGTAGCTGAGGCCCGCAACCGTCTTGACAGTGTAATCTGCAGCCGCTGTCGCCGCACCTTTATCGTCCCAGCTGAACGCTGCGGTGTAGTCATCGCAATCGACATTGATATCGGAGCTCGTGATCTCCACGGAGGCATCCTTGGCTGCCGCTCCTGCAAGGCCATAGTACACCTTGCCTTCGCCGCTGAACTTGATCGAGACATGGACGCTGTTCAACGAGACGTTCGTGAAGTTCTGTGCAACGGAGATGCCGCTGAGCGTGAGATTATTGATCGTCGCCTGAGCTGCTGTGACATTGGTCGCCGCGTCGGCAAGGACGCCGAGATTGTTGAAGAGGTAACCCGCTGTCTTGCTCTCGTTCTTTACGGTGATGGTGTGGCCCATACCTTCGAACGTGCCGTTGAAGCTGTTGGAAGTCGTCCAGCTGTCCACTTCAACGTTATTGAGCAGGTAAACCGTTTCGTTCGCAAGCGGGTTGTTTGCAAGGAACTTGCCGAACTCGCCGAGACCCTCTGCGCTCTCGATGAAGTAAGCAGCTTTTTCGCCGTCGCCGTAGACGGTTGCGTTGGTAACGGTTTCGCCTGACTTCACGTCTTCGCCGACATATGCGCCGTAGTAGAAGCCCTTGCTCGGGTCAGTACCTTCCATCACAAGCGCAACGGTGGAGTTGGTGAAGTGGACTTTCTCGTTCTCTTTTTCGCCGGACATGAGGACGCGCTTGCTGCCCGTGAGCGTACCGTAGAAGTGGAATTCTGTAACGGTGACTTCAGCGTCATCAGCGAAGGTTGCAAGAGCTGCAGCCGTGCCACTCTCAGCAGACGCCGTGACGGTTGCGCCGTTGACGGTGACGTTCGAGATCGTCGATTTCGCAGAGATCTTACCTGCGATGACGCCTGCATTGCCGTTGTTGCCCGTCGAGATAACATTCGCATTCTCGAAGGTAACGTTCAGCACGCTACCCTTAAGCTCTTTGAAGAAGCCTGCATCGCCCGTAGCCGTAACGGTCATGTTGCTGATCGTATGGCCGTGGCCGTCGAACGTGCCCGCAAAGTTCTCAATCGGGAGAACAGGTGCAGGGGTTGTTTCAGGATCTGCCGTTGCGGAAACGTTGAGATCAGAAAGATTGAGATTGTTATCGATGACGACGACTTCATCCTTGAAGCCTGCAGTGTACTCCCAAGTGCTGTGCTTCAGTTTTTCACCGCCTGTAGACGTCTTCTTGGAGAGTTCTGCGAATGTCTTGAGGCCTTCCGCGCTGAGGATGCGCCATTCACCATTGTCGAAGATGAAGCCGTTTGCGCCCTCGGGCTCAGCGTATTTGATGGTAACGTTGATTCTTTCGTTCTTCTCGTTGGGCGTGACATTGTTGTTGGCATTTTCATTGCCGCGGCCGACGAGCCATTCAGCGTTCTGCGTTGCACCCTTGTCGGATTCAAGGTAATTGTAATCCGATTTGTAGACGCAGAATGTACCTGAGGTGTAACCAGTCTTCTTGACGGTGATCGTGGTGTTCTTGACGGTGTTCTCTTTGTAGGTGCCCTTCGTCGTTTTGCCGTCGTCGATACCGACGAGGCCGCCAAGATCACGGTAAGCTGTGAGCGTTGCACCTTCAACAGTGTTCTTGGTGAGCTCAGCTTTTGTTGCGTTGAGATAGCCGACGAGACCGCCGAGCTTATCGCCGTTGTCGAAGCGAACGTTGCTACTCTCATCAACCGTCTTTTCGGGAACTGCGTTTGCGGTAAGGCCCGTAACGGTGTTGTTCTCGACAGCGAGCGTGCCGGTAGCGTAGCCGACGAGGCCGCCGACCCAGTGGTGACCGTTGACCGTTGCCGTCGTGACATTGACGTTTTCGATCGTCGTTGTGCCCTTTGCCTCACCGGCAAGGATACCAACGTACTCGCGACCCTCAACTGTGACATCCGAGAAGTTGATATTCTCGATCGTTGCATCATTGATGACACCGAAGAGACCGGCATAATTGCTATTGGTCGAGCAACCATCGTTTTCATCATGCGTCGCATGGTGCATTACCTTGAGGCTGCTGATGGTGTAGCTCTCGATCTTACCCTCGGTCTCGCTCTTGAAGCCCGTGAAGGTACCCTCGAACGGGTGTTCGGTGGAGCCGATCGGAGCAAAGTTGGTACTTGTAAGTGCAATATCCTGCGTAACGTGGATCGTCTCGTCCTTGTAGCTGTTGCCGCCGTTGACCTGATCGCGGAAGAAGTTGAGACCGTCTTCGCTCGTGATCTGATACTCGGAGGTGACTTCTCCGTCCTTATCCCAAACCGTGCTCTGGACGAAACCATCGTGATGCACGACATTGAGGTCGGAACTCGTAATCGTAAGACCATTGACCTTCGCCTCGGACTCTGTGCCGACAAGGCCATAGTTCTCATACTTGGTGGTAGGCGTGTAGCCGCTGCTGCCGAGACGGGTAAGCGTACCGACGAAGTGAGCATTCGCAACTGTGTACTTACCTTCAGCCTTGACCGCACCGATGATACCGCCGATAGGATACTGGTTGGTAGCCGTAATACCCTTTGCGGTGACCTTGGCTGCGGAGTAAACTGCATTGACGGAGACGCCCTTTTCAGCGGCTGCTTCGCTTTCAGCATAACCGATGACGCCGCCAACCTTTGCCGAACCTGTAACGATCACGGATGTGTTGGTGTCGGCAACAAAGACTTCTTTCTTGTTTTCATCTGTCTTCATCGAGCCGCCGACATAGACCTTGGTGATCTCTGCGTCGCTCTTTGCCAGACCGACAACTGCGCCGACATTCGGCACACCTTCTGCGTCGATCGTCGTGTCGTCGACGGAGACGTTTTCGATCTTGCCGCCCTCGAGGAGACCGACAACTGCACCCGTAGCATTGCTGACTGCATCAGCAGCAGTGATCTTGGACTTCGCAGATACGTTGATATTGGAAATCGTCGTGCCCTTTGCATGTGCAACGAGGAAGCCGATATAACGGGTTCCGCTTGCAGTCTTATCTTTAACGCTGAAGTCGAAGCTCTGGATATCGAGGTTCTTGATCTCGCCGCCCTCGGTGTAACCGAAGAAGCCGAGGAGAGTTTCGGTACCTGCGTAGTCGGTGTACTTGAGGCCCGTGATCGTCCAGTTGCCAGCAGACGTGCCGCTGCCAAAGCTGCCGTCGAAGGTACCCTTGAAGGGATGAGCTGCCTCTTCGCCAACAGCATCTTTACCGATCGGCGTCCAAGCGTTGGTTTCGGACGTGTTGTAGCTGCTGAGATCAAGGGTGTGATCTGCATTGAGCTCATCTGCGAACTTGACAGTCTTGTTCTCGAAGTTGTATGTACCGCTGTTGACAAGCGAGATGAAGTTCTTGAGACCTGTATCGTTGAAGATATAGTAGGTGTTGAAGTCGCCGGGGACCTCTTGCGTCTTTCCATCTACAACGACTGTCTTGGTGAGCATATCGCTGAGCCTACGGCCGAGACCGTCTGCGATCACGATACGGATGTCTGCCTCGTGACCCTCTGCAACGTATGCGCTCAGAGCCTCGGCGGCCGCTTTCGCATTCGTCGCATCGGTTTCGGGAAGCTTATCATACTGAGCATACCCGAAGATGAAGTCACCACTCTTGATCTTGCCTGTTGCTTCATCGAGCACAACATTGTAGCCGACGAAGTCGAATGCGCCATATGTGACACCGTCGCCCTTCGTCACGAAGCTGTAGTCGATCTTGACAGCCTCGCCGTCCACGTTGACCGTATTCCCGATGATGAAGACTCTCGTCCTGCGCGCATTGCTTCCCGCACGTTCAAGCGATACAAGCGTGTAGTTGTTCGTGACTTCTCCAACAGGAAGAACGTTGAGCGTGTTGTTCTTGACCCAAACTTCATAAGGTACATTCTGCGAAGGAGCAAGGTCAATTGCAGCAGCTTTTTCGGTGAGGTGTGCTGCGTCTGCAAAGAAGGTGTTGCCCTCGATCGTGATCTTCGCCACTTTGTCCTTGAGATCGCTCTGGAAGTCGAGAACCTTGATAACTGCGTTGTGGAAAGGTCTATCTGCGGAGCCGAACGTGTTGCCGCTGATAACTGTACCGTCGGCAAACGGCGACCACGAGAAGATTGCAAGTCCTGCGTTCTGATATGTTGTGTCCGTTGTCGGGCTTGTTTCGGAAAGAATAACATTGTTTTCAACAACAAGCTTTGTGGAGTTCTTAGCATTCCACCTCTCGTAGCCAACGATGAATGCAGGTTGTCTCTCGTAACTCTGACTACCATCGCCGTTCAATCCAACAGCACGTCCAGGAGTAACGTCTGCATAGCAGTTCGTCACCGTCAGCTCAGTGACGTTGGGCCTATTCCCTGCGTTGGTAGAAGCACAAAGCTGGATATAGCTGTTACCGGTGAACTTGATACCCGTGAAGGTGAATGCCACGGTAGGTGTTGTCGCTTGATTGTCCAAGTTGAATCCGCCGAGACGGAAGATCTGATTATTGATGACCGCTTTGTAGGTGTGCGTTGCGGCCGTTTCGTCTGCTGCAAGCGTGTCGCCCTCGAAGGTGACTTCAGCGTTCTGCTTGTCGTCGATTGCCGCGGTGAAGGTGATATTCTGGGCTTTGAATGCAACGCTGATGGTGGAATTGGTGACGGTTGCGGGAGTCGTAGCTTCGCCGTAGATGCCGAACGGAGCGGCGGCGAGAGCGCTGACGGAAGGTGAGGATACGCCGTCCACGGACTGCGCCCAAGCGTCGATGATGACGTTGTTGATCTTCGCGCCCTCTGCCTTTGTTGCGATAGAAGCTTCGCCATTCAAGCACTGTTCGCTGATATTGAGGTTCTTGACAGTACCATTCAAATTGTTGAAGAGTGCGCCCGTGAGGTTGTAGATGGTGTGGATGACAGGCGCAGTTGCATTCTTCTCGGTGGATGCGTCGGGTGCGCCCATGAAGGTACCTTCGAATGCCTTGTCAGCTGTACCGATACCATTCCATGCGGACTTCTGCGTGGTTTTGTCAATGATAGCAAGGTTGATATCTGCGCCGATCATGACATTTGCGCCTGCGAAGGTGACGCCATGCTCAACGAGCTCTGCAATGTTGTTCAAGCCGACTTCGTCGTAAGCGGTAACGAGGACATACTTCTCGCTCGCCGCATTCTTGATGCCGAGCGTTGCCGTGAGTGCGAGCTTGGTCGCTTCGATATAGGCGCTGAAGGAAACTGTGGAGGTCGGAGTGTTATACTCATCCTTGCCGACAACGATATCCATATCTGCGGCAGGGAGAACTTTCTTGCCTGCTGCCCAAGTGGTATCCTCTGTCTCACCCGTAAGCGTGGAGCCGACGAGACCGTAGTTGTAGACGAGGTAGTTGAGGTCGCCCTCGGTATACTTATTGGTGATGGTGCAATCAAGGCCGTACGTTTGCCCTGCAGGAGTGCTTTCTGCAATGGCTGCAACTGCGTCTTCGACCTTCCCGAAGGTAACACCGCCGAGCGTGACTGTGCCGCTTGCCGCACCGATGATACCGCCGATGGAACGAGCAAACTTGATCTGGTCAGCCGTAAGCGTCGTTTGACCTTCCGCGAGCGTGGGCATCTTCAACGTAAGGTGCGCGCCCGTGACTGCGACATTGGAGATCGCGACATTGCCTGTTGCAACGCTTGCAACGGTACCGACGTTCTTCTCGCCCGAAATGGTTGCACCAACGATATTGAGGTTCTGAACCTTTGCACCTTCGCCGAGGTTGCCGAAGAGTGCAACATTGAGGTTCTCCAACGTAGAGCCGTTGCCATCGAAGGTACCCTTGAAGGCCGTGTTGTCTTCATAGGAGCCGATCGAGGTGGTCCAAGCGGACATATCGTACTCGTGAGCCGTGTAAGCGTACTTCCCGAGGTTGACGATCTCGCCTGCGTAATCCTTCGCGCCAGTGACCGTACCTTCTTCCTTGGTGCCGTTGACGCTGTCGCGGAAGTAGCCGAAGCCTGCCGCATTGTTGATATAATATGTATTTTCGTCTGCGACGTGCTTGATGAAGCCAACGGGATCGGCGTAATGGGTATCGATGACCCAAACGGCGTGGTTGTTTTCACCATTCTCCACGGTCGCTGCCTGCAATTTGCCGAATGCACCTTCCTCGCCGAAGTCTTTGCCGAGGTAGGCAAGGCCGCTCGAGAGTTTCGGATCTTCGATGTCTTCTATAGACGTAATGGACTGATCGACCGTTGCGGAGAACACGATGAAGTCGATATTTTCCGCTTCCGCCTTGACGAGCTTGTAGAGAGAATTGTTCTTGTTGAACTTGTTGCCTGAACCGAGAAGGTAGACCTGAGCATGGCCCGTGCCCTCAACGGCCAAGAAGTTGGCAGCTGCGCCGCCCTGCTGCATGCTGACGTCAACAGTGTTGTCAACGAAGTATGCAGAGTAAGCATCTTCGCTCTTGCCGAGCACGAATGCGTTGAATTCTTCGACATTTGCGCCGCGGCCCTTTTGACCATGGTTGTTCGTACCGTAAACGGTGTTGCCGTCGAAGTTGAGCGTCGCGTTGTCTGCAATGTTGGTGAGCATGATAGCTGCACGGCTGTAACGTTCCGATGCTTTCTCCGAACCGAAGGTCGAATCGCTGATGACAACCTGAGCGACCTGAGTGCTGATATAGATCGCCATGCTGTTCACATCGGGAACGTGCAGACCTGTGTTGAGAGCGGAATCGCTATTCTCTGTGGACTGTGCCGCGTAGATCTTGGTGCCCTCGATTCTGATGGAAACGGGGCTTGCATTTTCCGCATTCTGGCTGACGATGAACGCCGCGTGAGCGCTTCTGTTCTTAGCCACCTGACCGGAATAGCCACCATCGACCCATTCTTTGATTGTACCGTCTGTATCTCTTTCCGCCGCCTCGATGGGATCAACAGTGGCGGTGACGCCTCTGAGCGTGAGGGACTTCGCATTCGTGACGTCGAGATAGGTCTCGCCTGCGAAATCGACATCCTCGAAGACGAATTTCGCGCCCTTGCCGAGTTCAAGCAACGAGTTGTAGCCCCAACCTGTGCCGCCGATCGTGAGTTTATTCGCTTTATCATTGCTCTTGACGGTTACAGTGACTTCGCCCTTTTCGTCCCAATCGACGGTGACCGTTGCCACTTCGTTCGTGAGCTCGAGCGTGACGTTCGAGAGCGTAACTTTCGCATCTTTTTGGATTTCCTTTGCAAGGCCATAGTTGCCTGTAAGAAGGGAACCAAAGTCAGGGTTTTGCTCTGCCGTGAAGAATGTCGCGAGGACACCATTATTGAGCTTGCCCTTGAGATAGAGATCCTTGATCTCTGCGCCGTTTCCGAGCGTTCCGAAGAGAGAATCGCCAAGGTTCTCGATGTAGTAACCGCTCTTTCTTTGTCCGTCGAATTTTCCTGTGAAGGGTTTGGTAGAAGTACCAACCGACGTGAAGTCATCCTCGGGCATCGTGATGATACCGCTGAGTTTGACCCACTTGTCAGAACTGTAGCTACCTTCTGTTGTTGTACCGTTAGTAACATTACGGAATTCGGTGAGCACATCAAGCGTAGGAATGTTGTAGCCGTCGATCTCGTCCTCCTTTACCGGGATCCTCGCATCAGCGAGCAACGCCCACATACCGTGCTGATAGACATAGATCCTCATGCCGGTGTAGCCGCTGAATGCGCTGAATGCCTGCAGGTAGAAGTCACCCTCGATCACGTCAGACGTGAGAGCCTTGAATGCATTGTAATCTGCCCTCTCGGCTTCAGACATTTGCTTGATCTTTTCGTCGGTGAGATTAACATATTTAGAAGGATCGTAGGAGCCGTGGTACCACTTGTTGGCGCGCTGCTCTGCAAGCGAACCAAGGTACTGCCACTCGCCGCCCACTTTCTGCCAGAGCGTCTTTGAGGTCGTGTTGAAGTACACGTCGTTCTCAAGCGCTTCCTGCAATGCATTATATAATGTATTGTCTTCATCTGTGGACTTGTAGTCGGCAGGATCCTTTGCGCCGCTGAGCCACTTGGTGCCAGCGAGAGGATCGTCGGCATTCATCGGATCCCACTTGACGGAGCCGTCTGTGTAATCTTTCGTTGCAGTGTAGATGATGCCCTTGCTCGTATCGAAGTAAAGGTCACCGGACTCAACTTCCTTGGGATCGGGATTCGTATCCGTAGGAGCCGCGTTGCCGCTGAAGAGGCGGGTGCCGCGCGTGCCGTCCTTACCCTTGAGGATGAGACCTTCGATCTCGGCCCAGCCATCGGCGGTGTAATGCCAAACCTGTCCGCTCTCGATATCGAGATACATGTCGCCCACGGCAATATAGGTACCGTTGAGGTTGACCAAGGGGGAACCCTTGCCGCTGAACCACTGGTTGCTCCTGATGGTGAGTTCCTTCTCCCATGTGGTGCCCTTGAGTTCGCCGTCGAGCTGTGTGCTCACATTTTTATATATAGTGCCGCTGACGACGTCGAGATAGTAGTCGCCAACATAACCGGGGAACTTGCCGTTGGGGTCGCCGTTTCCGTTGTACCACTGCGCAACAGAAAGACCCGTGGCCTTTCCGTTGATGGTCCACTGGTTGCCTGTGAGCTTGAATGTAAGCGAAGTGAGAAGCGCCCATGCGCCGTTCTCGAGACGGTACACGTCGCCTGTGGCGGTATCAAAATAGAAATCGCCCTCCGCTGCATTTGCGACATAGAAGGTGTCGGGTGCGGTTGTCTCTTCGGCAACGGGAGCGCCCTCACCTGAATGCCAATAGGTGCCGTTCTTGCCATCGGCGCCCGTGGCGGGGATCTCGGTATCTTCGTCGCCGATGAACCAGTGACCCGTCTCTTCGTCGATGTGAGGCGTTACACCATTTTGACCGTCTTTCCCTTCGGCAGGGACCTGAAGATCTTTTTCGCCGATCCACCAATTCCCGTTCTTGCCGATATAGGGCGTGTTGCCATCGGCACCCTTGAGCGTGTCGAGCGGGACCCTGACGCCGTCGACATAGAGGCCGCCGTCGCGGATCTCGATTTGAGAACCCTCGGCCTTGATGCCCGTGAAGGTGTCGCCAATGTACCAATAGCCCTCTTCCTCGCCGTTATCGGGGTTGCCGATATGGGGAGTGACCAAGGCTGCGCCAAGGTCTTCCCCGTCAACGATCCAATGGTTATTTTCGATCTTGAATTCGTGCCATGCACGTTTATCGGTCTTCTTGTCGCCGATATACCAATAACCGTCGGCGCCGATGGAGGGAACAAGCCCATCCGTTCCGGCTGCCTTGACGTCTGTTCTCTTACTGCCTATGTACCAGTAGCCATCTTCGCCGATGGAGGGGGTAACCTCGCTGGCGAGCGGGATGGTCATAACGACGGACCAACCGCTTGCGGATTTCTGGTAGATGTTGCCGCTTGAGGTATCGAGATAGAAATCCCCCTCATTGCCGGCATCCGCGGCGGGTGCGCCTGTCCCGGAAGACCATACTGTCCCACCGGTAATGGGGACGTCTTGGCCGGGATTGTCGTCTGGTTCTGTCACACCGTTCGACATACCGATGCCGAGCGTGGTGACGGCGGCGATCATGAGACAAGCGCATACGATGATCAGTACGAGCAGCGTAATAAAGCCCTTGTCCTTCTTCTTGCCTTCAGCACTCATGCTTTTCTCCTCTTGACACAGATAGATTTCTTTTTCTTTTTGTCCGTAGGCGCCCCCTCACACACGCGTTTGATTTGTTTTTCACGCGCACACGCGTGAGGGGAAAACTATAGACTCTATGTCATACACGTTGATTATATCACGATTGGGAAGGCAAGTCAATGATTTGAAACTAAAAATCTTTCATAAAATCCCCTTTTTTTTAAAAAAATTTTTCCAAGATTGGCCGATTTTGAAAATTCGGAACATAAAATGTAAGAGATTACGATATTCGTGCCATGAGAATGAAAATAACACCTGCCGG
>CANRDK010000016.1 GCA_947629345.1 uncultured Clostridia bacterium | reverse complement strand
GGGGTAGGGGGGTGGGCAACGACCGCGCGACCCCCATTCCTCATTCCGAGCCCCGCCATTCCCAATCGCGTCACCCTGAGCAACGTCGAAGGGTCACCGCAGCAAAAAAATAAGGTGATGGTTCGACTACGCTCACCATGACGTAATTAGAACGCCGCCGTCGGTCTACGAGATCCCCTCGCTACGCTCGGGATGAGAGGCGGGGGCGGGTCCTGCCGCGGGGGGGCAAGGGCGGGAGGGCGGCCGACCACACAAAAAAACCTACGGTTTCCCGTAGGTTTTTTGATTGTTTTTTACTTACGCTTGTGTGTAATTTGTGGTGATCTTAATGTTAGTGCTGCCACCACCATCCTGCGCAAATCCAAGAGCATAGGAAGGTGATGTCAGTCCTGTGATTGTCGTCGTGCATGTATACGCCTGTTCGCCATCCGCAGTAATAGTGTAGGTGACAGTCAATACACCTTCCGCGGAAAGACTGAATTCAATCTTGATCTTACCGGAAGTCTTCATCTTGTCTGTAATCGAATTCTGAATCACATAGTTGCACTGATAATCCACATCTGCAATTGTGACTTTCGTAGCAGGTTGACCAGCATTAACCCATTGCAACCCCACCAGACCCGTAGCAAAGTACCCAAGTCCATCGGGACGAACAAAGAGTGCCTGCCCTGCATCGGGAGTATTCAGACGGGCAACAATGCTATTCCAATCATTATCGCCGAAGGATACAACATCCGCTTCCAACACAACCTTCCCGCCCTTGATAAGTGAGAAGTTTTCCGTTGCTCCCCATACAGGAAGAGCTGTGTAGGATTCAGTGCTATTGGCAGTATATGCCGCCGTTTGATAACCCGTGACAGCGAACTTCGTCAAACCGCCCGAAACGCCACCAGTGAGATGGAAGGTGTACTTAGTCTGCGGTACAGCAATATGTACATCGTAAACATCGACGTAGGTATATCCAGCATGATCACCCGAATTCGCAGTGACTGCGATATACACATTCAGTACATAATCGGACACACATCCGATACGAATGACCCATCTGCTATCCTTGCAAATATCTCTAAAGAGTTCCCAAACATCGCCCGCCGCAAGATTCCCCTTTGCGTCGTAGACCTTAAGTGTAATACCTGCTTTCGTTCCAGTGAAATTGTCTACCTGGGGGAATTTCCAGCCAAAATCATCCAGTCTTCCAGTGTATCCTTCCTTGCATTCCCAAAGCACACCACCTTCATTCAGATTCATCGCAGATGTTTGTGTACCATAGATAATAACCTGATTCCCTTTCGTGAGCTCAGCGGGGACCTCAACCCATGTCGTGTATTGGATGACATTGTCTTTCGTATAATCTTCACCCGACACAAGCGTTGCACCGCAAAGCTCGCAGGTACCTTCAGTCTTGCCACCGTGATCGCAAACCTGACCGCAACGCGTGCAGATGCCGTTCTCATATGTGTGAATCACAAGATTACTGATTTCAATGCTTCCGTCGGCATAACGGTTATTCTCAGCAGCCTCCCTACCACAGACAAACATTCTGATAACTTGCTTGTTGCCGTTCAGGGTCGCTGCCTTGCTGTTGAACGTTACGGGAGTATCTTTTGCCGTAATGGTAATATCATCCGCGAATGCATCTCCTTCAAAGAAACGAAGGATCAACGGCTTATCTGCCGAAATCTCACTCTTTGCGGTCACGGTGAAGGAAACAGTGTACTTGTCGCCGACATTCAATCTGCTGTCAACATAGTAGAGCTGAATTGCCCACCATGCCTGATTACTACGATCTGCCCAAGAGAATTTGAGCGTGTTATCCTCAAACTTTGCGGTTGCCTTTCCGTCTGGACCTTTTGTCTTTCCGTCGGGATCGTAGTAAGACCACTTGTCGGGATAGTTCTGCGCGTCAGCGTCGTTGTTAGCTTTGGGTACCTTCGTAGGGTCTTCGGGAAGAATTTCGACTGTCAAAACGATTGCACCGTTCTCATCTTTCGAAATGGTGAATTTCTTAGTATTAGATTCCCTGGTTTCCGAAACATCTCCGTCCGGTTTGAGTTCGTAGGAATCGCCATCGATCACAATGCAGACCTTTGCATTGGAAACTGCGTCGAGCGCGTTCAAATTTGCTTTGCGCAAAACCTTAAGCGCCCCACCATCTACAACCTGAATATCTCCGCCGTCAATGTAGGGGCATTCAACACCATTGACTGTGACCTTGCTCGCATTGATCTGCGCTTCTGTGTAGCCTGTTGTGAAGAACCAGAAGTCTAACGAAACAATGGAATCTCCTGCGAGTACAGCATTATGGAATCCATATACAGAACGATTTGGCTCCTGCCCCTCTTCTGCATAGGTGATGGTGATAGTCACGTTGCCGGTGAGGTTGGTAATGGTATAGACATTTCCTTCCTGCGCCTTTGTGCCGCCCACAACTTCAACCGTAGCGGTGTAGCCGGTGGCAGGCGTGACGGTAAGGGTGAGCGTTGCGTCCGTAGGAACCGTGCCGCCGCTCGTTACAGATTGATTGTCACCATAAGTGAGGGTATAGCTACAACCCTCAACGTGACCCTCTTCCTTAACTTCTACGGTATATGTCGTAGGAGTAGGCGCGACGTAGTTGGAAACGGTAAGGACTAACTTGCCATCGGTAACGCTGAGGGTGAAGGTCTTAGACCTACCGACTTCGTCCACGGAGCTTTGGGTGGCACCAGCCGTGAGGTCGAGCTCAACAGCTACGTCATTTACCTTGAGGGAAAGGGTATAGCCCGTATCGGCAACTGCCCAATCCACAATACCATTGAAGTGAAGGGTGAACTTATCTGTGGTTTCGGCAACCGCCTCAACAGCGGCGGGGGTGCACTCATTTGTGCCGCCGACGAGCTTCACGGCAGTTTTAAGTTCATCAAGAGTGAAGTTCGTCTGAACAGTGATGAGGAGCAGAGCACCCTGAAGATGAGCGCCGCTGGCTGCGGTAATCGATTTCACTACGGGGGGGGTGTAGGTGATGGTGATGGTGGTGTCGGCGGTGATGGCGGGGATGGTGTAAGAACCGTCAGCCCCAGCGGTGAGGGCGTTTTTACCGATCTTAACGGTGGCGGTGTAGCCCTGAGGAAGCGTGAGGGTGAGCTTGAGCTCAGTGCCCGTATCGACTTTGCTGCCGCTTGCAACAGCGGTTGTGCCGTTCATGAGGGTATACCAAGCGTCCTGCCCTTCGTGACCGACTTCAGTCACCGTGACGGTGTACTGAATCATGGTATAGGTAATGGTGATAGTTGTGTCGGCGGTGACGGTGATGGTGTAGACGTTGCCCTCGTGCGTTTCGGTGCCGCCAGTGACTGCAACAGCCACGGTGTAAGTAGTGGGAGCCTTGAGGGTGAGGGTGAGCTGAGACTTGGCATCAACTTTGTTGCCGCTTGTAACAGCGGTTGTGCCGTTCTTGAGTTCGTACCAAGCTTCGCTCACAGTCTCGGGCTTGCCGCTTTCAGTCACCGTGACGGAGTACTGTTTCAGCGTGTAGGTGATGGCGATAGTTGTGGCGGCAGTGACGGTGATCTCGTACACATTCGCGCTGCCTTCCTTCGCAGTGGCGGGCTGGCCGTTCACGGTGACCGCGGCGGTGTAGTGATCTGCAGCGGTAACAGTGAGGGTGAGCTTAGTATCTTTCGTGACGGCGGAACCGCTTGTAACAGCGACGTCGCCATTCTTAAGGGTGTAGCTGCAGCCTGTTTCCGCGGGAGTTTCCGTAACGGTGACGGCATACGTTGAAGGAAGCAAGTATTGGTCGCCATTGACGGTGATGAAGCTGTCGCCGATGGTCATGTTGTAAGCGGTTGTGCCGACGACAAAGAGGTAATGACCGGTTTCAACGGCAAAGACATAGGATGCAGCCGTTCCATTGAAGGAGACGTGAGCCTCCTTTCCGTCAACTTCGGAGAAGACGATCTCGTTTTTGACCTTGTCGTCCACTTCATGGGTCCAAGTCTTATTCTCGCCAACGAGCTTGGCACTGTCGCCATCTTCATAAGGAGCGAAATAGGAAGCGCCATAGATGGGATTGACGAGGTAGACAACTTTGGACTCAGCGGGCTCTGCGGCGTCGTTTGCTGCATAGCGGCGGCCTGCAGGCGTGGGAGCGGGAGCGGGCGTGGTCTCGATCAACTGAAGGATGAAGCCCTGTGCTTCACCGAACCATTCAAGAGTATAGGTCTTCTTCTCCCCAGCGGCGTTTTCCGTGGTGAGGGCAAACTTGGACGGATCGCTGAGATCGTAGCCAAACTCGGTGACAGGGTCGCCATTGACGTACATGGTATTCTCTTTGACGATGAGAACGTCTTTGTCCTGCCCTTCGGTACTCTTCCATTCGCCCTGCGTGGGATATTCTGTGGCGCCATCCTTTGCCTGCTCCGCGGTCGGGAAGTTTTGGCTGAGCGTGGGAGCGATAAGCTCGAACGTGACAGTGATATTGAGGCCATCTTCGGGAAGGACATAGCTGAGGTTGTACACACCTGTGCTCTGCACAAGGATCGTGCCGCCGCCGAAAATGCCCTTAAGGCCCGTGATCGTGCCGACGCAACCCTCGAAGCCCTCAATGTGGATATAGACCTTGGTGCCTGCGGCAAGTTTTGTGCCGCTTGTGATGACTTCGCCGTTTTTATCGCCAAGCCTGACCACAACTTTTTCGTTATATTTCTGCTGGTTGGGTTGTGCAGAGTAGGTGACGACAACCGTTTTCGCAGCAACGGCCTTGATCTCTGTCTCGGAATTGAGTGCACCTGTGAAGGTGTAAGCGCCCTTCTCGCCAGCCACGGCAGACTGCTCGCCGACCTTGACGCTGGTGAACTGGTAGCCCTCGTCGGGTGTGAAGTTCACAGTGTAGGTGCCGTCTACGTCGAGGGTGTAAACGGTATTGTCGGCGTTGACTTCGAGGAAAGTACCCTCCGTCGCCGTGATCGTGAAGGAAGCATGGGCGGGAGCTACGTATTCATAGGTGAAGATCGCCTGATACTCGACGGTGACGGTGAGGTCTGCGACGGCCTTGACTTTGAATTCCTGTTCGCCGCTCTTGAGCCCGACCGTTACGGGAATAGCCTGCTCTTTCGCCGTGACAGAAACTGTCTTGATCCTGAAGCCGTCCTTCGGCTCGACCCTAATGGTGAGCTCTGCGTCCTTGATGTAAGGATCATTTCCAACAATGGAAACGGTGCCGTTGGAGGTTGTGCTGTCGGGAAGCTCGACGCTGATGGTCTTGTTCCATGTAGCGGTGAGAGTGAGCGCCATGCCCTCGTCGTTATAATCGAAGGTGTAGGCGCCTGTGGTCGCGTCGGCAGTGAGGGCCTTGCCGTCGAGTTCAACTGTCCAGCTGTCGAACACATAACCCGTGAGTTCGGCAGGAGCGTTGAGTTTGATGGTGTACTTCCCATTTTCAAGCGTGCAGTTCTTGTCCTCGACAACGCCTGTGTAATTGGGCTTGAGCTCTGCTTCGTCGTTGCCGACAACGGTTTTATAGGTGTAGGTGGGCTTGGTGGGAGCTTCTGCCGCGAGACGGACGGTGACATTTTCGGTCACTTTGCCGATGTCGATATTCCCGTCGACGTAGAGAACTCTCGCGCCGCCGTTGAGATAGTAGTAGAGCTGCATGCCGTCTTCGAGTGTACCCATCGTGACCGCGACGGAGGCCGTTTGCCCTTCGTAGACTTCGGTCTTGATATACTCGTTGCCATCGTCGGCTTCCAGCGTGTTCCCATCGATCTGAAGGGTGGCAGTGGCGCCTGTGAGCCCATACATTTCGACACGGACGGTGAAGCGGGCAGCCTTCTCGAAGCAGACGAAGATGTCGATATCTTCGGTGACGGTAATCGCATATTTTCCGTCTTCCTGCGCTTCGGCCCTGTTGCCGTTGATGGTGACATAGGAGACCTTGTAGCCATCGTTCGGGGTGACCTCAAGGAGGAGATCCGTGCCATAGCTATAGGTGCCGTCGTCGTTCGCGTCCTCGCTGAGCTCTGCAGCGCCGTAGCCGCTGTTGCTGAGGGCGATATTGACGTTGTAGGTGAGGGCATCTTCCTTCGCCTCGAATTCAACTTCGACGGTGACGTCTGCCGTGACGGTGAAGGTGTACTTCTTAAAGTTGAGCTTGGCTCCATCGACTGCCTCGCCGCCGACGGTCACTTTGAAGGAAGTGACGACATAGCCCTCTGCAGGCTCAACGGAGAGGGTGAGAACGGTGCCCTCGAGATAGCCGAGCGCTGCGGCTTTCTCGCTGAGGGTGACCGAACCTCCCTTCGCTTCCTTGGGAAGGGTGACAGTATAATATGTATTATAGACGACTTCGACGACGCTGTCTTTCTGCAGGGTGAAGGTGGCCTTACCCGCTTCATCGAGAGGGGTCCATGCGCCTGCGACGTACACGGCCTTGACGGTGTTGCCGTTCAAAGGCGTGACGGCGAGTTCGACCTCGGTGCCCTCGGCGAGCACGACGCCGCTCTCCACGGCCTTGCCGTTCGCTCTCAGAACGACGGCGCCCTTCTCTTCCTCATTCTCGACGGTGACGGTGTGAAGCGCGACAAATTCGGCGAAGATATAGGTCTTCCCCGTGATCTGGAACTTCACCTCCCCATCGGTGAGGTTGACATAGTCGTTGTTGATGCGGAGGGATTTGAGCTCGTAATGCTCTGCGGCTTCAACGGTGACCGTGACCTCCTCACCCTTTTCGTATACACTGCCATTTTTGGGCTCGGAGAGGGTAACGGTACCCTTCCCTGCCGTGACACTTGTATACACGACATATTTATAAGAATAGTTGACCTGAAGATCGGTGTCGCTCTGCACCGCGAAAGTGTAGCTGTTGTCGGTTAAGGCAACCTCTTCACCGTTGACGATGAGGGACGCATCGTAATCCTCATTGGGCTCGACCGTGACGGTGACGGCTGTCCCCTCGACGTAGGCGTCACCGCTGTTTGCCGCGGTGAGCGTGTACTTTCCGAGGGACGGATCGTTCACGTCAACGGATACGGAATACGCAGACTTGGTTTCGTCGGGCGTTTTCGAGCTGTTCGTATCGCCGCAGCCGACCGCAAACAGGGCCATGCAGAGCACGAACAGGGCGCTGAAAACTACAACGAGCGTTTTCCTGACTTTGTTCATAATTCCACTCCTTAATATTCTTTGTGCTTATAATTTGACATAATATTACATTATAAGCATTGACATTCTATCACAATAGCTGTTCCATGTCAACAGATTTCTAAAAAAAATTCTTTTTCGATAAAAATTTTTTTGAAAATGAGGGTCACTTTACGGAAATTTTCCCCCTCATCCGCATGGAATTGAGCACGGCGAGGAGCATGACGCCGACATCTCCCAACACTGCCGCCCAGAGCGGAATGAAGCCGAAGAGGGACAATACCATGAGGGCAACTTTGACGGCAATGGAGAAAACTATGTTCTCCGTGACGATCTTGCGCGTCTTTTTTGCGGCCTTGACCCCCTTTGCGAGAGCGGAGAGGTCGTCTCCCGCAAGGACGAAGTCGCTCGCCTCGATCGCGGCGTCACTGCCCAGCGCACCCATTGCGGCAGAGACGTCGCTCTCCGCCATGACGGGGGTATCGTTGATGCCGTCGCCGACGTAGAGGAGGGTCCCCTCCCGCTTGAGTTCACGGGCAAAGCGGGGCTTTTCGTCGGGGAGGAGACGCGCACGGATCTCGTCAACGGGAAGCCCTTTGAGGGTCTCCCTCGCCCGCTCTTCGCTGTCGCCCGTGAGCACTGCCACCTTTTTCACCCCCTGTCTCTTGAGGGCGGAGAGGGCCGCGGCGGCATTCGGACGGATCCTGTCGGCAATGCCGATCTTGCCGAGGAGCACGCCGTCCTCGGCAACAAATACCGTAACCATGTCCGTGTTCTCCTCCGAAATGGGGATACCATGTCCGCGCAGGAGTCTTGCGGAGCCGACCAAGACATGGTGCCCGCAAATTTTGCAGGAGATACCCATGCCCGCGATCTCCTCCGTCTCCTCGGCGGTGTAGGAAGTCTCGATTTTGGCAAACGCCTGTGCGAGCGGATGGGAGGAATTTCTCTCCGCTGCCGCGGCATACAAAAGGACTTTCTCCCCGCCATCGACGTCTGCAACGGAGAACTGCCCCTCGGTGAGGGTCCCCGTCTTGTCGAACGCGGCCACTTTGACGGAGGCGAGCTTGTCGAGATAGACGGCTCCCTTTGTGAGCACCCCCTCTCTTGCCAGAGCGCCGACACCCGAAAAGTAGGTGAGGGGCACGGAGATGATGAGAGCGCAAGGACAGGAGATGACGAGGAAGTTGAGCGCTCTGCTCACCCACAGCGGGAAGTTGTAATCTTGGAAGAGGGGCGGAACGAGGGCGATGACGAGGGCAAGGAGCACGACGACGGGCGTATAGATGCGGGCGAATTTCGTGATGAACTTTTCGGGCGCAGCCTTTGCCGAAGAGGAGTTTTCAACGAGCTCGAGGATCTTGGCCACCGCGCTCTCGGTATAGGGGCGAAGGACTTCCGCCTTGAACGCGTTCCCCTCGTTCACACAGCCCGCAAGGACCTCGTCGCCGACCTTCACTTCCTTGAGATAGCTCTCCCCGGTGAGGGACTTGGTGTCGAGCTCGCTCTCCCCCTCCGTGATACGGCAGTCCACGGGGACCTTGTCGCCGCGGCGGATGAGAAGGATGTCCCCCGCCTCAAGGGCCTCGGGCTCTACCTCCTCCTGCCCGTCTGCGGTGAGACGGACGGCGCTGTCGCTCTTCATCTCCATGAGACGCCTGATCGCACCCCGCGAGGAACCGACGGCGAACGACTGTAAGAGTTCACCGATCTGATAGAGCAGGACGACGGCCGCGGCCTCCATGTATTCCCCGATCGCGATCGCCCCGACTGCGGCGATGAGCATCAAAAGATTCTCATCGAGGAGCACGGAGGGATGAAAGCCATCCTTGAATGCACGGACGGCGTTCTTTCCCGCATTTACGGCAACTTCCCAGCCCGCGGCAACGAAGGAGATGAGCCAGAAACTCACGGTGAGGGCGAAGGCCCAGCGTTCATCGCTGCCGAATACAATTGTGAGAATGAGTGCAGGCACAAAGAATGCGGCCGAGATCGCAATGGAAAGGATCTCCTTGAGATGGCTCTCCCTCTGTTCGGGGGCGTTGCCGTCGATGATCTCCACTTCCTCAAAGTGGGAGATGACGTCCACCGCCCTTTCAAACGCCTCCGCGCTCTCGTAGGTGAGACTGACGCGCTGGTTGATGAAATCGGCAACGGCATGCGAAATGCCGTCGATCTTTTCGAGTTCTTCGGAGAGCTCCGACGCGCACGCCGCACAGTCGAGCCCCTTGATCTTGATGATTTTTTTCATACTTCCTCCTCAAATATGGCAATGCAGATGCGCGCAGGCGAGCTCGAGCACGGCGAGGACATGTTCATCATCGAGCGAATAGAGAATGTTTTGCCCCTCGCGGCGGGACTTGACGATGCCGTTCGCCTTTAAGAGCCGCAGTTGATGGGAGACCGCCGACTGCGTTCCCCCCACCGCCTCCACAATGTGCAGAACACATAATTCCCCCTGCCTGAGTGCAAATAAGATCTTCAGGCGGCAGGGTTCTGAAATGGACTTGAACGCCGCAGCGACCCGCGCAACGTCCTCCTCCACGGGCATGCTTGCCTTTGCTTTTTGGGCGGCAAGTTCATGCTCCGCCTCATGATTGCAGACTGTCATAGATACCTCCAAAATGTAATATAACAAATGTTATTTTTTGTTCCTCATCCGTGGCTGAGAGGACCCTCGGCTCCCCTCGCAGGGGAGCTGTCACGGCTGCCCTTGCCGTGACTGAGGGGTTTAAACCCCTTCGGCCCTTACGGGCCACTTCCCCTAAAAGGGGCAGCAAGGCAAGTACCCCGCCCTGCTCATCCTGCCCCCTGCGTAAGGACGGAATCCACCTCTCTTGCCCGCCCCCTGCGTAAGGGGGCGGGGTAGGGGTGGGGGTACGCCCCTGAACGAAGTTTGCACGGGAGTCTTTTCCTCATTCCGAGCCCCGTAAGGGGCGAGAGAATCTCGCTCTAAGAACGGAAGTCCGTAAGTTTACGAGATCCCCTCGCTTCGCTACTTCGCGCTACGCGCTCGTGCCGCGCTTAGTGCAACAAGAATGCGCGCGGGGCGGGATGAGGGGTGTCCTGCTCCGTAAGTTCAATGGGATTCTTCGGTCGGCTACGCCTCCCTCAGAATGAGCGGGCCGTCTCCATATCAATATATGAATAACTGTTCATATATTACCATAAAGAAAAACGCCTGTCAAGCGTTTTCGGTGGGAATTGTGAGATTTTTCGGGGAGACAAAGCTCTTTCCGCTCAGATATTGCAGGCTCCCGACGGGGAATATGGTCAGCGATTTGGAGAGGAGCCGCTGCCGTCTGCAGTGAAAGCGGCGGTTTTTTTCGCTGTCGCCGTACTTTTCGTCCCCGAGCACGGGGTGGCCGAGACAGGCGAGGTGGGCGCGGATCTGATGGGTTTTTCCCGTGTGGAGCACAACTTTCAGGAGGCTGAACCCCTCCCTCTCCTTCAAAACTTCATATTCCGTGACGATTTTCTCGCCGCGGGGCTCCCTTGAGATGTGAACGGTGGCCGTCTCCCCGTCCTTGACGAGATAGGCCTCCTCCACCGAATGCCTCTTCTCCATCTGCCCGAACACGACGGCATGATACACTTTTTCGGTCCTCTTATCGCGGAAACAGGAAAGGAGCTCCTCTTCTGCCGCCGCCGTCTTTGCAAAGATCATCACGCCCTCGGTGTTGCGGTCGAGGCGGTGGATAAAATAGGTCGCATGCGCCTCGCATAGGGCAGAGAACACGGCCTCGGAATTCACCCCGCTCTCCTTATCGATTGCGACGACGTTTTCGTCCTCATAGATCACCGAAAAAGCAGATTTCTTCGCCTGCGCGGGAGTCAGAAAATACTGCACTTCGTCCCCTTTTTTGAGGGTCATGTCGCGGTTGACACGTTCCCCGTTGACGCGGATATTCCGCCCCTTCAAGAGCGTGCGAAAGGCGAATGATGCCTGCGCACAGACGTCATCCGTGAACTTTTTGAGCGTGTTTTCTTCCTTTACGGTGTACGTTTTCAATGATGTCCCTCACGAGCAAGAATGCGGCGACGGGGGCGGCGAAAATGAGCGCATACACGGCCCCGCCCTTCAGCAAAAAATAGGTGATATAGCACAGAATCAGTGCGCTGACCGTCTGGAAAACGGCATAGAGGAGGGCCCGTTTCCAGCCCACCTCCCGCGCCGTTGCGGCCACCGCCGAGACGCAGGGAGAACAGGTCAGCATGAACACTGCGAATGCGGCAGCGCTCTCGAATCCGTAGGGAAATTCCCCAAAGAACATGCCGATCGCGCCCGCCACGTTCTCCTTTGCAACGAGCCCCGAGAGCGCGGCATAGGCAATGCGCCAGTCCCCCATTCCCGCAGGAGCAAACAGCCATTTGAGCCCGCCGCAGACGGTGGCGAGCATGCTCCTCTCTGCCGTGACGAGATGGAAGGTGAAGTCGAAGGAGGAGAGCGCCCACGAGAGGAGAAGAAAGGCCAAGATCACCGTCGCTGTCTTTATTATAAACTGTTTGATCTGAAAGAGCAAGCATTTCAGAACAAATACGGAGTTCGGAAGCTGCAGGGGCGCAAGTTCCATCAAAAACGGGGGCTGTTTCCCGCGCAAAATTCTCGCCATGACGAAGGAGAGAAGGACGCCGATGAGATATAGAATGACAACGGCGGGGAAGGGATCTTTGAAAAATGAGGAGGTCAGCGTCAGAAAGACGGGCAATTTTGCACTGCACGGGATATAGGGCAGGCACAGAATGGCCCGCCGCTGCATCTTTTTGTCGTCGAGCCCGCGCGTCGTCAGCACCGCCGCGGCCGTACAGCCGAAGCCCATGAGGAGCGAAAAGATCGCTCTGCCGTTGAGGCCGACCCTCGAAAAGAGGCCGTCCGTGAGATAGGCGAGGCGGCTCAATAGCCCGCTCTCCTCAAAGAAAATCAAAAAGAGGTAGAGCATGGAGATCTGCGGCAGGAAGCAGAGCACACTGCCGAGGCTCGAGAGCACGCCGTCCTTCACCAGCGAACGCACGACGGGCGTGGGGATTTTCGCAGCATAACTGCCCAAAAAATCGGAAAAGAAGCTCTCGACCGCCGTTTTCATGAGGTCCCCGGGGAACCTCGGCGCAAAGGTCAGAAAGAATACGGCGAGCATCATGCACACAAAGAGCGGCACGCAGAAAAAGCCGTTCAGAAAGAACCTGTCGGCACGGGAGAGTTCCTCCTTGGGCGGGCGGTAGACCTCGGGCGAAAGCGCGGACTGCGGGGGTGCGGAAGAGGTAGATGGGGCCGAAAACTGCAACATATGTTGCAATTTTTGCTTGAACTGCCTCTCTTCGGAGAAGAGCACGGGCACGCCGAGAATGCGGGAGAGCGCATCGCCGTCAACAAAGCCGCCCGCGCGGAGGAGCTGTTTCTTCTTGGTCAGAATGACGGCCGCCTTTCTCCCCTTTGCAACGCTGAAAAAGAGCGGGAGCGCACGATTGAGCCCCGCGCATTCGCAGACAAACAGAATGACGGCGTCCCGTTCTGCGGTGATATAATCTCGGGAGACCTTCTCCTCCATGCTCAGCGCGTCGAGGGAGTAGATGCCGGGAAGATCGCACACAATGTAGCGTTTTTCGCCGATAAGTGCCTCTTTTTCGAGCACGCCGACGGTGACGCCATGCCAATTTCCCACCTTGGCGTGTCCCTTCGTCAAGAGGTTGAATAAGGTGCTCTTTCCCGCATTCGGATTGCCGACGAGGAGGAGCTTCACTGCACCCTGCATACCTTCACCCCCGCGGCGACGCTCCTGCCGAGCGCAGCTCTTCCCGTCCCCGTGGAGAGGAGGAAGGTCCTGCGGAGGAGGGACGACCTCAGAAGTTTCACCCGTGCTCCCGCAAACACGCCCAAAATTTTCATTCTTTCGCGGAGGGCAGGCTCCGCTGTGACGGAGAGAACGATGGCGGCCTCTCCCCTCTTCAGATCACAGATACTCATCACAATAAAAAATGCGGGCGGGGCGTAGAATATGCCCGTCCGCACTGTCCGCGACAAATTTTCAGGCGCGGTTCTTCTCTTGTACTTCCCTGTTTCCCTGCAGCTTCAGCGCACCGTTGGTGATGATCGGCGAGATGATCAGCCAGAGGGCCGCCAAGGCGATGACCGAATAGACGATGATGGAGCCGATCGTCCTCGGTCCCTGAAAGATCGCAGACACGAGGTTGAAGTTGAAGATCCCGAAGAGGCCCCAATTCAGCGCGCCCGTGAGCACAAGGATATAGGAAATAATGTTTGCAATGACCATGTTTCTCCTCCTGCAAGCAGTTTGAGCGATACGGAAAGGATTATACATGGACGGAGCATGAATGACACCCCCTCAGTCACTGCGTGACAGCTCCCCCTCGGAGGGGGAGCCAAGGGGCGGCTTCATGCTACCCCGCGCGCTCATGCTGAGCGTAGCGAAGCATCCCGTGAAACCAACGAGGGTCCAAAGCGGCGTCATGCAGCCTCGCGCGCTCATGCTGAGCGTAGCGAAGCATCCCGTTTAACGCACGGACCTCATTATGTACCCATAAAAAAACCGCCGACGGGAGTCGGCGGTAAAGTGTTTATTTCTTGTTCTTCTTGCCCTTGAGGCTGTCGAGGTCAACTTCTTCCACATTCTTTTCGGAGGGCTTCACCGCAAACAGCACCACGATGGCAACTGCAAGCACGGCGGAGATGGCAAAGAGCACAACGGATGTTACATTGTTTCTGAGCCAATCGATCTGCTGAGGCGTGACGTCCACGGGGTTGCGGATGTCGATCGCCTGATATGCCGCGGTCTCGTTCTTGTAGAGATAGGAATCGATGAGGTTGAGCTTCACGATATAGATGCCGCTCTTTTGAGGGGTGAAGGAACCGGGCGTGCTGCCGGGATTCCAGTTATAGTCGTTATCCGTCCTGCTCCACGCCTCTTCATCGTCTGAGGTGACGTCGGAATTGTACTTGCGGATCTCCACAAAGCAGCCGTCGTAGGCCTCATCGTCGAGATATTTCCCCGCATCTTCAACAAATTCGGTATAGGAGGGAACAGTGAGGCCCTTGTCCTTTGCCGCCGCCTCGTCGAAATACCAAAGCGAATACTCTCTCGTGCTGCTGCCGTAGGCGATGATGTCGAAACTCGAGATGCTGTAGGAGGAACCGCGGTAGCCGATGGCCTGATCCTCCATGGGCTCGATGACGGCGCCCTTGTAGCCGACTTCGATGGTGAAATCGGGGATCTCATCCACCGTCCAGATATTGCTCGAGGTGAGCGTCGTGAGCTTCATGTTGCCGTCGCCCTCGTCGATATACATCTGCATGGTGTTGCTTGCCGCGTCCGCCGCCAAAATGCGGAACTTGTACACACCGGGCTCCTCGATCTCGAAGCGGAGATTGTTGTAGCGGAGACTCGTTTCGGAGGAGGCGGAGGAACCTTCGGCAACGCCGGGTTTGTAGTAGTAGATGCTGAATCTCAGGTTGCGGTAGTCCGCCCAGTCGCTCTTGATGAGGTTGCGCAGGGACGGGAGATAGAAGTAAGCGCCGTCGCCCGCGGAAGCGTCCTTCGCCGCATCGTTGAGCTGTGCCTGATAGTCCTCGACAACTGCATCGTAGTCATCCGATTTGACATTCGTCTTGGACGTTTCATCGGCCGTGACGATCGAGTAGTAGGGAGCTTGTCTCTCGCGGTTGACGAGGATATAGTCGAACTGATTCTCCCCCTCGCCCATCGTGACGACGCTGCCTTCGGTTGCATACCATGTCAGATAGTAGTAGAGCGAATCCGTTGCGCCGTCTCTGCCGTCGTCGATGGTGAAGCGGATGGAGATGTATTCGGTATCCTCTTCGGGAGAGGTCTCCTGCGTGGGAAGGAAGTAGTTGTTCGTGTAGAGCTGTTGATAGCCGTTGTCCTTATTCTGCTGTTCGGTGAGGTTGGGCTTGACCCACTGTTCGTCATCGTTCTGCCTTGCGAAATAGTAGTAACGGGAGACAGACAGCGTATCGTCGCAGACGTCCATCACTTCGTAGTCGAGGCTGTACTTCTGGCCGAGGGTGAAGGCGTAGACCTTTTGGTTGAGCACGAGTGCGGGAGCCGCGTCGTCGGTCACATTGCCGCTCTCGTAGAGGACGGTACCGTCGCTGTACTCTTCGCCTGCATTGCCGCCCGTCACCTTCATCGACTGTTTGTTGAATTCCTTCACCGCCACCTTTTGGGACCCTGTGGCGCCCTCGGGCATGACGGCCTTAAAGGTCAGCGGAACGTTGGACTTGCTCGACGTGGTGTATTCCATGAAGTAGCCGCCGACATTGGTGAACTTGGAATGCTCTTCGCCGAGCTTTTCGCCGTTGAGTGTCACCGCAAATTCGCCTGCGCCGCAGCCCTCTTCGGAGAGCGCGATGGTGATGTCGCCGGAGGTGGGAACAGTCAACCTCTCAGCCTCCGACGGGGTATAATCCTTGTTGTCGTCGTTCTGCAGGGCGGAATCCTTCAGATAGGCATAGACGGACCCGCCGTTGTTCTTGAATACGATCTCGTTGACGGACTTGCCGTCCTTCGTGACGTTCTCTTCGGTGCCCGAGAAAGTGAGTGTGAATGTGTCGAAATTGACTTCGGGGAAGGAGAAAGTCATGGAAAAATACTGAAGTTGTGCCGTGCGGTCAACTTCCGTCCCCTCTGCGGGCTTTTCGTTGACGGGAAGATACCACTTGAGGGCAAGATCCCTGTGGTATTCCACAGAACCCTCTTTATGGTCGGTTTCGGCAAACACGAGGGTGACGTAGCCGAAGGAAGATTCCGCTTCCGCATCCGCCTTGCTCAGAGAGTAAGCACGGACTTCGCCGCCCGTCATCCCCCAGAAGAGGGAGGAGGGACTGTACGTCTTGGTCGCGGCCGAAGCATCCACCCGCGGCATGAGCATGCCGACTGCAAGCCCCGCCAAAAGCGCCAACAGGGCAAAGCAGGATGCTATGATTGTTATGAAACGAGTTTTTGTCTTATTCATGATAACTTGCTCCACGCGGATATACCGCCCGATTATCTCCGTATATTGTACAATAAATTTCTCCGCCCGTCAAGCGGTAATTGCCTCAAACTTACAAGAAATTAAAAATTTCGCAGAATTTCCACACCGATCACACGAGATTGAGGCGGTCGATGCCGAATTCCTTCCACGGCGTCGCGTCGGGAGGAAGTGCCACAAAGCGCATGCGTTCCTTGGTCACGGGGTGGGTAAAGGCGAGGGAATACGCCCACAGGGCAAGTTTCCCCTTCTGGGCTCTCTCCCCGCCGTAGCGCATGTCGCCGAACACGGGATGCCCCGCCCCGGCCGTCTGCACACGGATCTGATGGCTCCGCCCCGTATGCAATTTGATCTCCGCAAGCGAATACTTCCCTAAAGAGAGGAGGGTCCTGTAGTCGAGGAGGGCATACTTCGCCCCCTCGGTACCCTGCGGAGTGAGGTAGACCATGTTGTTGATGACATTCTTCTTGAGCCAGCCCTCGAGCCTCCCCTCTGCGGGGTCGAGCGTGCCGTTGAGAACGGTGAGGTACTTCTTCTCGAAATCCCCCGTCTTCATCTGCTCGCCGAGTCGTGCGGCCGCCTTGGATGTCTTGGCAAACACCATCACACCGCCCGTGGGCCTGTCCAGCCTGTGGACGAGCCCCAAATAGACGTTGCCGGGCTTTTGGTACTTTACCTTTATATATTCCTTTAAGATATCGAGAAGGTTCTCGTCCTTGCTGTCGTCGGGGCAGCAGGCGAGGTTCTGTTCCTTCAGAACGACGAGGACGTGGTTGTCCTCAAAAATGATATTTTCGGTAATGTCAGCCATGAATGCAAATGCCTCCCGCGCCGCAGGGGAGAGGGATCCCCTCTTCGGTGGGCAGCCCCACCTCGTATGTTTCGATATTGCCTTTGCCGATCGCGAGCCTCAGAATGTTCCCGAGGACCGTCGGCTGCAATCCCGTCGTGTAGGAATTGATGAGAAAGAACAAAAAATCGTCCGTGAGGAGCTCCGCGCAGAGCTTGACGAAGGGGAAGAGCTCCGATTCGATCTTCCACATTTCACCGCCCGGGCCCCTGCCGTAGGAGGGAGGGTCCATCACGATGCCGTCGTAGCGGTTCCCCCGTCTGAGTTCACGGAGAACAAATTTCTTGCAGTCGTCCACGATATAGCGGATGCCCGAGGCGATCCCCGAGAGCCGTGCGTTCTCCCCCGCCCGCTCGACCATGCCCTTTGCGGCGTCTACATGGACGACTTCCGCCCCTGCCTTGGCAAGCGCGACTGTCGCCCCGCCCGTATAGGCAAAGAGGTTGAGGATCTTGACCTTTCTCCCCCCTTGGACGGCGGAACGGACGAGCTCGCCCGTCCTCTCCCAATTCACCGCCTGCTCGGGGAAGAGCCCCGTATGCTTGAAGCCCATGGGCTTGATCTTGAAGGTGAGATCTTTGTAGCCGACCGTCCACTCGGAGGGAATGGGACGGAGGTATTCCCATGCGCCGCCGCCCTTGTCACTGCGACGGTAGACGGCGTCGTAGTCGAGAGAAAAGAGATCCGTCCCCTGCCAGATGACCTGCGGATCGGGACGGAGCAACTTGATATTCCCCCACCTTTCTAATTTATAGCCGTCCCCTGTGGCGAGGACGGAGAAGTCTTTCCACCCGTCGGCAATGCGAATCATGACTTTATTATAATAAAAAATGAAATGTTTGTAAAGAAAAAACGCGGCATTGCAAAAAATTCCTCCCGAAGAACCCCTCCCCCTCGGCTCGAGCGCCACGCTCATGCTGACCCTGAGCGTAGCCGAAGGGGAAGCATCCCATTAAACGCACGGTAGCCCATCCCCTCATCCCGAGCGTAGCGAGCGGATCCCGTAAACTTACGGACCCAGCCCCGCGTCATTCTGAGAACGTGAGAAGGACGAGAGGACGGGACTTGACCCGCCCCGCGCGCGTTCTATTTGTGTCTAAGCGCGGCACGAGACCCTTGGCGCGAAGTTAGAATCTCGCGGGGCGTTTATTATGCAGTCGTTGCCCACCCCCTACCCCCTCCTCGGGAGGGGGCATAGACTCCGTTCCACTCCCCTTCTCAGCATGACGCCGCACCACCCCTTGGCTCCCCCTTCAAGGGGGCATGGACTCCGCCACCGCCCCTTGGCCCCCCCTTCTCAGCATGACGCCGCCACAGGCTCTTGGCTTCCCCTCGGAGGGGGAGCTGTCACGGCTGCCCTTGCCGTGACTGAGGGGGTGTCGTTCTGATTGCCCCCCACCACAATTTTTAATTTTTAATTTTTAATTTTTAATTTTTAATTTTAAATTATAATTATTTCTTAAATATCATCACCGTGAAGCTGTGCGGAGGAAGGGTCAGGGAGGCGGGAGCAGTGGGTGCGATCTCCTCGGGAGAAATGAGCGTCGGCCGCTCAATCGTGTTATATTGCTCCAATTTTCCCTCGAGACGGATGATCCGCGTCAATGCGCCAAAGTCAACGTCTCCCTCGATCTCCGCCTCTGCTTCGGTATCGTTTGCGTTAACAGCCTTTACAAAATAAGTGCCGTCCCGTTCGGTCACGGAGGCGTAGATCCCCTTCTCGTCCGCCGTCGTCTGAAAGGCCCAATCGCCCGTGTACTGGCTGTAGAGAAGCTGCACATAGTAGCTCGCCGAGCCGTAAGCGCTCTTGCCGTCGAACCAGATCATGTTCGGGCACCATTCCGTATAGCCGAGGCGGCCGAACAGCGGGGCGAAGGATTTCATGATGACGACGTCCGAATTCCTCTCCATGCCCGTCATGAACGCCGCTTCCGCAAGCGCTCCCTCCCAACAGTTGGACTGCGGGGCGTTGAATCCCGCCGCTCCCGACCCCGGCACATGGGCAGCATATTCACCCGCATACACCGTTCCGAGGCGGGGATAGCTGTCGTACACGTCCACATGGTCATACAGCCACTGCGGCGGAACATAGAAGTGCTCGTCCGAAACGTACACAAAATTGGGGTTTTTTTGAAGGTTCTCCCGCGTCCACTTCCAAGCGTCGCGGTGGGAATCGGTGTCCACGGTGGGTCCCACGGTGCCAACGATCTTGAGGTCGGGGTATTTTTCATGTATTCTTTTCTCAAAGAGCTCAAACCGTCTGTAAAATTCGTTGGGAGCGGGCTTCCCCGTATCCTTCTGCACGGGAGAGGCCTCCCACTGCTCATTGCCGACGCCGAGCATCTCGAGGTTGAAGGGCTCGGGGTGGCCCATTTCCGCCCTCACCTTGCCCCAAACGGTGTCCGTACCGCCGTTGGCAAACTCCACCACGTCGAGAGCCTCCTGAATGTACGTCTCGAGTTCGGGGTCATCGACGGGGACAAATTCGGTGGACATATATTGGCAGGCGATGCCGACGGAGACAACGGGGAGCGGCTTAGCGCCCAAGTATTCGGCGAGGCGGAAATACTCATAGTACCCGACGCCGAGCGTCTGGCCGTAGTGGGAATAGGCAGAACGCCAGCCCGTTTCGGGACCCGTCGCATGCACCGCCCAGCGGTTCCAATTTTGCTTTCTCCGCTCGACGGGACCCACGGAATTCTTCCATAAGTAGCGATTTTTGAGATCGTTGCCCTCGACGACACACCCGCCGGGGAAGCGCAAAAAGCCGGGGTTCATAGCCTTCATCAGCTCAACGAGATCCCGTCTGAACACGCCGAGCACAGCGTTTTGGGGCATCATGGAGAAGGCGTCAACATGGATCGTCCCCGCCTTTTCGAGGAGAAAGCGGAATTGGGCACGCTCGGCGTCCTCTTTCGCCTTGACGGTGAAGGAATATTTGTGCCACTTGCCGTCGGTGATGAGTTTCACCCGCCGCCCCATGAGCATGACTTCCGCCCCGAACACGCCCACGCGCACGGCCCCGCGGTAGTCGTAGGAACGGGCATAGAAGGAAATTTTATAGCTGTTTCCCTTGGTGAGATAGATGCCGTCGTAAGCCTTGTTGGAGACGCCTGCACCGTCCTCCTCGGTCTCGATGCGGAGGTAGTGCGGATTCTCTGGGAAGAGGGCCCTGTCTGTCTTGATTTTGAGCGATAAGTGCGCATTTTTTGGGTAAGGCTCCCAGCCGTAGCCGCCGTCCTCTTCCACAATGTAATGGTCCCATTCGCCGTGAACATCCTTGGCCTCGAAGTTGCGGTTTTCGAGCATTTCGGCATAGAGGCCGCCGTCAAGATCGTAGTTGAGGTCCTCAAAAAAGAGCCCCACGCCGCCCGACGTCATGGGCACCTTGCCCTCCTGCGTGAATTTGATCTTCATTGCAAGCTCCCTTGGAAATTTTTTCTTGATTATAGCACAATCCCTTCCCCCCGTCAACCGTTTGCACCTCCCCTCCTCCTGCCCCGCCCCTCGGCTCCCCTCCGAGGGGGAGCTGTCACGGCTGCCCTTGCCGTGACTGAGGGGTTCTGCCGAGAACGTGAGTCCGCTCATCCTGAGCCCCCACCGCTCATCCTGAGCAACGCGAAGGATCCCATTAAACCAACGGGAGCCTGTCCCCTCATTCCGAGCCCCGAAGGGGTGAGTGAATCCCGCTATAAGAACGGAAGTCCGTAAGTCTACGAGATCCCCTCGCTTCGCTCGGGATGAGGACGGGGCGGGATGAGCGCGGACAGCGTTTGAGGGCGGACCCCCACCCCTACCCCGCCCCCTGACGCAGGGGGCGGGCAAGAGGAAAAGCAGGATGAGCGGCGAGGGCACGGGGTCCGCCCTCATCCCGAGCGTAGCGAGCGGATCCCGTAGATCAACGGAAGCAACTCCTCGCTGTCACCATTCCGACAAAATTCTCACACCGTAAATACGGCCTGCACTGCGCCGCCGAATGTGGCGTTGATGAAATCGATCACCTTCTGCGACCTGAGGGCCTTTAAGAGAGCCTCCACCTTGGGATGCCCTTCATTCCCCTCTCGGACGGCGATGACGTTGGCGTAGAGCTGTGCCGCCGCCCCGTTTGAATCCTCAAATGCGAGCGCATCCTCCGCCTTGAGCCCCGCCTGCAGGGCATAATTTCCGTTGATGACGGCAACAGAGCCCTCGTCCGACTCTTTGAGGATCTGCGCAACGTTCTCGGCCTGCACGGGGGTGACGGTATTGCCCTTTAAGTCAATAATATCATGAACGGTCAGATTGATCTCGGGGGAAACGTCCGCGGGAAGCTCGATATAGCCCTCGTCGCGGAGCACGAACAGCGCACGGGTGAGGTTGCTACCGTCGTTGGGGACGAGAATGGTCCTGCCCGTCTTGACCGTGTCGAACTGCTCCTGCGTGACCCCGTTTCCATAGACGCCAAAAGGCTCATAGTGGATCTTTCCGACGGCCGTCAGGTGAGTTTCATACTCCTCGTTGAAGGTGTTGAGATAGGGTGTGTGCTGAAAGTAGTTGGCGTCGATGCTGCCCTCTTCCAGCGCCGTATTGGGGGTGATGTAGTCGTCGAAAACCTTGACCTCGAGGGTGTATCCCGCAGCCTCAAGGTCCTCCTTGACGGCGTCGAGAATGAGTGCATGCGGCGTTGCGCTGGCGCCGACGACAATGGTCTTGGGGTCGGTGTCGATGGTCCTGCCGCAAGCGGCAACGGTGAGGGTGAGCCCGAGGGCGAGGGTCGCGGCGAGGATGCCGCTGAGGAATTTTTTCATACTTATATCTCCTTTTTTTAATTTTTTCAGATTTTATTTTGAATTTTTTTGGATCCCGAAGCTCTCTTCGGTCCCGATCGGAGACGGCGGTCCGTCTTTCTCGCGAGAAGGGTGCCGAGTTCCTGTATTACCTGCACGATGATGACGATGAGGACGACGCACAGCCAGATGACGTCCTCCGCACCCGACGGCCGCGCCTGCGTGACGGCGATGGCTCCGAGCCCTCCGCCCGCGATCGTGCCCGCCATGGCAGAGTAGCCGAGGACGGTCACGGTGGAGATGACGGCTCCCACGATGAGGGAGGGCTTCGCCTCGGGCAGATAGACCTTGCGGATGATGGCGAACGTCCCCGCCCCCATCGAACGGGCCGCCTCGACGACGCCGCGGTCCACTTCCTTCAGAGAACTTTCCACCATCCGCGCCACATAGGGAGCTGCGGCGACGGTGAGCATGAAGATCATGGCCCCGTTCCCGATACTCGTCCCCACGACCGCCCGCGCGACGGGGATGAGCGCAACGATGAGGATGATGAACGGAATACTGCGCAGGATATTGACGAAGAAGCCGACAACGCGATTGAGCCACGGCATGGGCCGTAAACCGTCCTTATCCGTGATACAGAGCAGAACCCCGACGGGAAGACCGATGAGGTAGGCAACGGCCGTAGAGATGACGGTCATGTAGAGAGTTTCGAGAACGCCGAGGAGAAATCCCTCCGCGCCGAGCTGAACAAAAAGACGGCTCATATTTCCTCCTTGAACGAAACTTTCTGTCCTTCCAAAAATTTTTTGACCTTTTCCTCCCCGTCCTCGGGAAGGGAGATGACCATGTGCCCGAATGCCTTGCCGTCGATGCGCTTGGTGTCGGCATACAGAATGTCAACGGCGACCCCGCATTCGATGGCGAGTTTTGAGATGATGGGCCTGTCGGCACTCTCTCCTCGGAACACGAGGCGCAATTTTTTGCCCCCGCCGCCCTCGGCGGAGCGGATGAGTTCAGGAATGATGAGCTGTTTTGCGATCTCCGACTGCGGGAAGGAAAATACTTCGCTCACCTCCCCCTCCTCTGCGATTTTACTGCTGTCGAGCACGGCAACGCGGTCGCATACCCTCTCCACCACCCGCATCTCATGGGTGATGACGACGATGGTCACGCCGAGCTCACGGTTGATGCGGCGGAGAAGCTGAAGGATGGAATCCGTCGTCGCAGGATCGAGTGCGCTTGTCGCCTCGTCGCAGAGGAGATATTTTGGCCCCGTTGCAAGCGCCCGCGCGATGGCGACCCGCTGTTTCTGCCCGCCCGAGAGCTGGGAAGGGTAGCTCTCCGCCTTCTCCGAGAGCCCCACAAGCTCCAAAAGTTCCCTCGCCCTCGCCTCGGCGGCCCGCCGCTTCACCCCCGCGATCTCGAGCGGGAAACGGATATTGCCCTCCGCCGTGCGCTGTTCGAGCAGGTTGAAGCTCTGGAAGATCATGCCGATGTTGCGGCGGAGAAGTAGGAGGCGTTTCCTCCCGATGGCGGTGAGCTCTTCGCCGTCGATGAACACTTGCCCATGCGTGGGCCGCTCGAGGAGATTGATACAGCGGACGAGCGTGCTCTTTCCCGCGCCCGACAGCCCGATGATGCCAAAGATCTCGCCGTCTCTCACGGTGAGCGACACGTCGTCGAGGGCGAGGGTCCTCCCCTCTCCGGAGGAATATTCCTTTGTAATGTGTTTGAGTTCTATCATGCTTCACTCCTTATTTTTTTGAAAAGAAAAAACCCGCGGATGAGGTTCCGCGGGCTCTTCGGGGCAGAATGCAGTCACGGCAAACCGCCCGTCGGGAACAGCCCGCGGGTACGCATCTGCATCATGAAGGTCTTAAAAATGAAATCCATATCGTTCTCCCTGCAATAAAAAACTGCCCGCGCATGTCTTGCACGGGCAGGGAGTTGACTCATTACCGATTTTAACGCGCGGCAACAAGCCCGTACATCTCTGCCCGGGTCCTGCACATGCGCATCATGTTGTTTACGGTTGCGAAAAACATTTCTTTCGTCTCCTGTTGTCCCCATCTTAACACAGGCATTTTTGCCCTGTCAAGCAAATTTTCATAGATTTTTTGATTTTTTTTGGAAAATTTTTTCAGCTTCCGCAGAGAGTTCTCTCAAACCTTTGCGAGGTATGCCTCCCTGCCGCCCTCTTCCACGGAGTGGGCAATATAGGTGATATGGTCGGCCGCGCGCTCCAAATTCCCCACGAGGTTGATGAACACGCTCGAATTGGTCGGGTCGCACTTGCCCTCGTTCAGACGGTTGATATGGGCGTGGATGAGCTCGTGCCTGTCGCTGTCCACTTCATCCTCGAGAGCGTCAAGTTCCCCCAGCCTCGACACGTCCTTTTTGAGGAAAATATCGAGAGAAATCGCATATAAGTGTTGAATTTTTTCGTACATGGCGCTCAGCATCTCCAAAAATTCATCGGAGAAAACCAGCTTGTCCTCCACGGTGCGGCGGGTGTATTTTGTGACATTGTCGGCGAGTTCACCCACGCGCATGATATCGTTGAGCACATAGTGCAGGTCGGAGATCGTCTGCTCATCCTCGATGACAGAGGTCTGCGCGGTGAGCTTCACGAGGTAGGAAACTCCCTTCATGTTGGCAGCGGCGAGGCGGGCATTTCTGCGGTTGATCTCCTCCGCCGAGGAGACGTCCTTCTTCAAAAAGGCCTCAAACGCCCTGTCGAGCTCCGCCATGGCGTACGAAAAGACCTTGCCCGTCTCCTGATACATGTAGCCGAGGGCGACGGAGGGAGAGCGCAACAGGCGTTCGTCGAGTTCGCTGTAGAGTTCGATCTCCGCCTCGTCCTGTTTTTTCTCGCGGATGAGGTGCTCTGCGATCCACACAAACCCCTTGACGAAGGGCAAAAACAGCAAGGTATTGACGGTATTAAAGAGGGTGTGGAAGAGAGCGATCTGCATTCCCGGCGCCATGTCTCTGCCCTCAAAGATCATGCCGCCCGTCGGAATGACGCCATTCAACACAGTGTCCGAAAAGGCCGGCCATGCGACCAAAACCGTCATAAAGATGATCGCGCCGAAGAGGTTAAAGAGGAAATGGATGAGCGCCGCACGCTTGGCATTCGCCCCCGCGCCGAGGGAGGAAATGAGCGCCGTGACGCACGTCCCGATATTGGAACCGATGATGATATACAGGGTTGCATTCCCGCCGTCGCCGATCGTGAGTCCCGAGGACACCATCGTCAGAATGATGGCATTGACGGCCGTGGACGACTGCACCAAGGCAGTGATGAGAATGCCGATTATGAGCAATAACATGGGATTTTTGATGACATGCAGGACATTGGAGACGGCTGCATAGGCCTCGCTGCCCCTGTCGAATGTCAACGCCCCCGACATGAATTTCAATCCCACGAAGATGATGCCGAACGCCGCGATGACGGAGCCGAGCGTCGCGATCCGTTCCTTTTTGGAGAACATGGTCATGAGCACGCCCACAGCCGCGAGGACAAAGAAAACGACGGTGATGTCCGACCCGCCGAGGGCGATGACCCACGCATTCAGCGTCGTGCCGATATTCGCCCCCATGATGATCGCCGTCGCCTGAAAGAGGGTCATGATCCCCGCGTTCACGAGGCCGACGACCATGACGGTGGTAAAGGCGGAGCTCTGCCCGAGCACGGTGACCGCCGCGCCGATCCCAACGCCTGCAAAACGGCTGTCCGCCGTCTTGTTCAGCATCTTTTGCAGTTTTCCGTGCGCAAGTTTGGTCATGTTCTCGGAGAGCAGCTTCATGCCGATGAGGAAGGTCCCCATGCCCCCGAGGATCTCAAAGATGATTGTGGCGATTTCCCATGCGCTCATACGATTTCGGATTGTCCTCTCTGACGTTTTTTTCTATTATACCAGCCCTCCCCGCTCTTTGTCACGCATTTTTCACTGATTTGAAAAATTCCCTCTCAGCCCCTTTCTCTTGCCCGCCCCCTGCGTAAGGGGGCGGGGTAGGGGTTGGGGTACGCCCTCAAACGCAGTCCACCCGCTCATCCTGAGCTTCCTCTTGCCTGCCCCCTGCGTAAGGGGGCGGGGTAGGGGTGGGGGTACGCCCTCAAACGCAGTCCGCACGGCGGCCTGTTTCCTCATTCCGAGCCCCGAAGGGGCGAGAGAATCTTGCTCCAAGAACGAAAGTCCGTAAGTTTACGAGATCCCCTCGCTTCGCTCGGGATGAGGGAGGAGCGGGATGAGCGCGGGGGGCTCATCCTGAGCGTAGCGAAGGATCCCATTGAACCAACGGACTTCGTTTGAGGGGATTCTTCGGTCGCTTTGCTCCCTCAGAATGAGCAG
>CANRDK010000015.1 GCA_947629345.1 uncultured Clostridia bacterium | reverse complement strand
GGTTTGTTTGGCGGGTGCTTGACCGCGCCGCGAAGCGGCGCGCTCGTTTTAGTCAAGCACCCGCCAAAGTGCCATTTCTCGAGATAAAGTTGCTTGCGTTTTTGCTCTGTGTGTGCTATAATTAGAAAAGGAGGTAAGTCTATTATAATACAACTCCGTATCTACTGTCAATTCATTCAGCAACAGAGAGTGCGCTTTCCATTTTATACGGTTAAATTTACTAACCTGTCTACCTCTCCAATCGGAACCCAGTGGAACGGAAAAAGTTCTGCTGGGTTTTTTATGGTCAATCTGGAACGGATATTTCACATTCGGGGCGGGATCATTTTTGGGAAGAAAAGGATGGCAGCATGGATCATTTTCAATTGACAAAGATCTTTGCCGCATTGACAAAGATCTTTTCTTGAAAAATGGCAGTTTTCGTGACATAATGGAGAAAAAAGGAGTGTCGGTATGAAAAAAATTCATCTGATATTTGGGCTCACAGCGCTTGCCATTCTCGTCATCGGGATCCTCCACGGCGGTATCGCATGGATCGTCGCCGAGGTCACATGGGACCCCATGGCCACAAGTTTCCCCACATGGAGCGCATTCGTGCTGCCCCTTCTCTTTTACAGCGTCGGGGCGGGGGCAGTGTTATTCGCTTGGCTTATCGCGTGGCTTGTCATATTCTCCCGAAAAAGGGGATTGCAAAAAGGCATTCGGAATGATATAATTTGAATATGGAGAACTTAGGCGAAAAAATTTGGCGGTTGCGAGAGAAAAAGGGTCTTTCGCAGGAGGCCCTTGCGGAAATGCTCGACGTGTCGCGGCAGACCGTTTCCAACTGGGAAAACGACAGGGCGACGCCCGACGCCTACAAACTCAAACTGCTCTGCGAGGCCTTAGGGGTCAGCGCAGATGAACTTTTGGGTACGGGTGAACTATACCCCGCTCGGCAGGAAGAGAATTTGGAGGTCCCCAAAGAGGAAAACGGCTCTGCGGGGCGGAACAAGGGACGGGCATTGCGAATCGCACTGCTCATCCTCCTCGGAACGATCTCGGCCATTTTGCTCGCGGCTGCCATCGTTTTGTTCACGCTGCCCGCGGAGGAAAAGTCGCAGGTGATCACGTCCGCTTTCACGCTGACGCCGACAATGGGCGGCATCTTTCTGCTTGTGCTCGCCCTGTCCGTCCTCGTCGCTGTTACGGTCATTTTGTTCAAGAAAAAATGAACCGCGAGGAAAAATATCGCACTTATGTGCTTGTTTCGACCATCATGGCTTGATGATTTTGACTCCCCCGACAATACTGTTGGGGGATTTTTGTCTCCCCTCCCCAAGGATGGGGCTCCTTGGCTCCCCTCTTAGGGGAGCTGGCGAGCGTAGCGAGACTGAGGGGGTTTAAACCCTATCCCCCGCTGCGCGGGTACTTCCCCTAAAAGGGGAAGCAAGGGCGGACTCCGTTCAGGTAGCCCTGCGTCATTCTGAGAAACGGGAGCCCGCAAGCCTTCCCCTCGGGGGGGGAAGGTGTCACGGTTGCCCTTGCCGTGACGGATGAGGGGATAATGTCGGCGCAATTCAGAATGTCCCCGCCCCCTACCCCCCCCTCCCCAAGGAGGGGGCATGGACTCCGTTCGGGCTTCCCCAAGGAGGGGGCATGACTGCGTTCAAGCTGAGAAACGGCTCACAGATCCACTGTTTCAAACCGCATCATGGAGAGACGGGCGGCGAGGGCGGTCATCACGAGATAGAGGGCAAGTCCGCCGAGCAAAATGGCGAGTTTCGCGCTATAACATGCAAAATCCGCCGACGCGATCGGTTCATAAAAGGGAAAATGGCGGATCGCCACCATCACGCCGATGAGCACAAACTGCACTGCCGATGCAATGAGAAAGGGCACGCCGACCCGATTGGGATCCCGATAATACAGAGGAAAAAAGGTGAGGTTGAACGCCCCCAAAAGCAGGGCTCCGAACCCGCAGAAGGCAAGATTTGCGCTGTTTGCCGCAAGATTGACGCGCATTTCAACAGGAAACGTCGTCTGTTTTACGGCAATGCAGCCGGCAACGAGGAGCAAAAGGACGCACTGAAAGAGGACAGTGACGAAGATCCGCGCGAGCGGGACTTCTCCCTTCTTGACGGGGAGGGCACAGGTGAATGCGAGGTCCCCGTTTTCCCGTGCCGCCATCGCGGTGAAGAAAACCGACAGTCCCGAAAAGAAAAAGATCACTTCATAGGGGTAATTCGGCACAAAGACGAGCGCAGCGAAGCTCAAAAAAACGACCGACATCGGGTGCAGACAGAGGGAAAATTCCTTACTTATAAGCGATTTCATACACTTTTCTCCTTTCCCATTCGAGATGGATCATGATCTCATCGAGCGTGGCCTCCCGTCCCTCGAGTGAGTTCTCGATCAAGCCCTCGAACCCCTCTTTCACCGCTTTCACGCCGATCGCCCGCGCCGCTTCCGCCTCGCGCATCGAAGGAAACAGACCGAGCCGATACCGCTTCAACAGAGCATCGAGCGGTTCATCCGCAAGGAGAGTCCCTTCCGAGAGATAGACGATCTTGTCGGCAACGCGGAGAAGGTCGGACGTGATATGGGTGGAAAACAGCACGGTGACGCCCTGCTCCCTGAGAGAAAGGATCGTATCGCAGAATTCCTCCCGCGAGAGAGGGTCGAGCCCGCTTGTCGGTTCGTCCAAAAGGAGCAACTTCGCCCCGTGGGAAAGGGCGAGCGCAAGAGAAAATTTGATCCTCATGCCCTCAGAGAGCTCCCGTATCCTCTTTGTGGGCAAGAGCGCGTACGCGTCACAGCAGCGTCTGAACACCTCCCCATCCCAATGCGGATAAAAGCGGGAGAATGTCCTCGCAACAGCGGCGAGGGACTTGTTCGGATAGAACCGAAACCCGCCGCCGACGTAGCCGATGAGCCCCTTGACCGTGTTTTCCTCTCGGGCAAAGTCCTTTCCGAACACTTGAACCATCCCCTCGGAGGAGATCAGGCGCATGATAGATTTGAGCGTGGTGCTCTTGCCCGCGCCGTTCCGCCCGATCAACCCCGCAATTTGCCCCGTTTCCACCGAAAAAGAGAGCTCACCGAGCGTGAAATTCTGATAGGTTTTTTTGAGATTTCGGACTTCGAGGGCGTACATGCTCATTTCTCCTCATCTTTGACCTGTTTGACGGCGTTCCAAAAGGATTCCGCATACGAAAAGGGCTGCAGCGCAATGCCTTGATTCTTGTCTGCCATGAGAAGGAGCGCGTCGCCTGCGTTGAGAGAGAACATGTCGCGCACCTCCTTCGAAATGACGATTTGACCTTTGGGACCGATTTTGACGGTCGCCAAATACTTGCCCTCAGGGAAATTTTCCATAATTTGCTCCTAAAAGTATTACTTTTCTTACATTATATACTTTTCATATTGAATTGTCAAGAGGTTTTGGTGAAAAATTTGAGTTTTTGTATTCCCCGCCCCCTACCCAAGGAGGGGGCTCAAGCCTTCCCCTTGGGGGGAAGGTGGCACGGCTGCCCTTGCCGTGACTGAGGGGTTCCCTTGGCTCCCCTCTCAGGGGAGCTGTCACGAGGTGACTGAGGGGTTTTGGAACCCTATCCCCCGCTGCGCGGGTACTTCCCCTAAAAGGGGAAGCAAGGGCGGACTCCGTTCGGGCAGCCCCGCGTCATTCTGAGAAACGGACGTTGAACGAAGTCCGACGACTTAACTCGAAGAATCTCGCGGGGCGGATACGGACAATGCGGCGAGATGCTTCGGTATAGCTATTTCTGACTTCGTAAGGCCTGCGTTCTCAGCATGACGCCGCTACAGGCCGCCGTCGGTCTACGGGATCCTTCGCTACGCTCAGGATGAGGACGAGAACACGAGCTCCCGTGCGTTTAATGGGATCCTTCGCTACGCTCAGGATGAGCGGGCGGGGGGAAGATGAGCAAGGGCGGGATGGGCGGGCGGGGCGGACAAGAGGGTGCGGGACTTATACGGAAACAAACCGCCGCCCGCGGACTTGTCCGCGGGCGGCGGTTTGTACATTTTGAATCATTTTTACGCAACCGTATACTCGGTGGGAGGAGTTATGACCGTACTTTCATAGTCATAAAAATATACTTCGGATTTGGTATATTTTCCGCCAAAATTACCTTCTATGGAATGATACACCATCCTGTTATGTTCAAACCGCACTACTTTTTCAACTTCGACATCTTTATAGATCCCCTTCCCCACATAGGAACCCGTCTCCTCATCAAACGTATACTCATCAAAGGAACCGAGTGTCGGGCCAAATGAGATGGAATAAGAATACAAACCATAGTCGTATCGATATCCCAATCCTATCCCATCCTCATCGACCGTATCTATCGATCTGCTCCAACTCTGTGAGTCGAGGAGATATTTATAGGAATACCATTTATCGCCCTCCTTTGTGTGAATTCTCCATTGACTTACGACGCCGTCCTGCTCCATGCGAAGTTCAACACGATAATTTGACGCATCGTATTTCATGATCGCCTCTTGAATTTTACTTTCGGGATCGTCGATCTCATCCTTCGTTGACGCTTGCCAGCCGACCGTGCGGAATGTGAGATTGATAAATGCAAAGTGTGTCAATTCATTCCACTGCTCCGATGTGACCTGCATGTAGGGCGTTTTGGGGGTGTCCTCATTGGGATCCTCCGTCCCCGGGAGCGTCGGATCTGTGTTGTTCCCCGCGGGATCCGAGTTGTTGGAGCCGCTGCCTCCGCCACAGGCCGCACCGACGCAGCAGACGAATGCACAGGCAAGTGCCAGCGCCAAAAGTTTTGTCTTTTTCATGTTTATCCTCCGATTTTTTCTTATGAAGTTATTATATATGCTACCCCCCCCCTGTCAAGCAATTTAAATGGAGAAATTTCACTTTTTTTATAAAATTAACTCATCCGCAGTTTGGGGAGGGTGTTTCGACAAAAATGTTATGAACACTTCATGGCGGGCTGTGGGTTTACGGGGCCCTTCGACTGCGGTCGTTGCCCACCCCCTACCCCCTCCTCGGGAGGGGGCATGAACGGGGTCTCCTCGGGAGGGGGCATGAACGGGGTCTCCTCGGGAGGGGGCATGGACTCCGTTCGAGCCAAGGGCTGGTGCGGCGTCATGCTGAGAAGGAGAGTAAGAACGCAGTCTACGGAAGTTGACCCGAAGCATCTCGCCGCATAATAAACGCCCCGCGAGATTCTTCGGATTAGTCCCCGTCCTCTCATCTTACTCACGTTCTCAGAATGACGCGGGGCTGCTTCCTCATTCCGAGCCCCGTAAGGGGCGAGTGAATCTCGCTTTAAGAACGGAAGAACGTAGGTTTGCGGGATCCGCTCGCTACGCTCGGGATGAGGACCAGAACACAAGCTTCCGTAGGTTTAATGGGATCCTTCGCTACGCTCGGGATGAGGACAAGAACACAGGCTCCCGTGCGTTTAACGGGATCCTTCGCTACGCTCAGGATGAGCGCGGGAGAGAATGAGCGGGGGCGGGGTTGCGCGGGGGAGGAGAATGTGATATAATCAAAGTATGGAAAAGAAACGGTGTGATTTCAGCTATTGGACAAAAAATCAGGTGTCCGAAAAGGTCCTTCTCTATCATGATACGCGCTGGTGCAAGCCCGAACACCGCGACGGGGAGCTCTTTGCCATGCTCATTTTAGAGGGAATGCAGGCGGGGGTCAGTTGGAGTTTGATTTTGGACAAGGAAGAGAACTTTCGGGAAGCATTCGACGGGTTCGACCCAAACATTGTGGCGGCCTATGATGAGGAAAAAATCGAAGCGCTCATGCAGAACAGAGGCATCATCCGCAACCGCAGCAAAATCAGGGCGGCGGTGTCGAATGCGCGGGCGTTCCTCGCGGTACAGGAGGAATTCGGCAGTTTCGACGCCTTTATCTGGAGCTTTACGGGCGGAAACGTGATCGATCATCACCTTTCGGACGGGGCGGAGATGCCCGCAAAGGACGCGCTTTCGGAAAGGGTCAGTGCGGAGCTCAAGCGGCGCGGGTTCAAATTCGTCGGCCCGACGATTATTTACTCCTATTTACAGGGCATCGGCGTCATCAACGACCATACGGACGACTGCGATTTCAGGTAAGGAACGGTGAGACGGGGTCCGCCCTCATCCCGAGGCGAAGCGAGGGGATCTCGTAAACTTACGGACTTCCGTTCTTAGAGCGAGATTCTCTCGCCCCTTCGGGGCTCGGAATGAGGGCACAAGCTTCCGTGCGTTTAATGGGATCCTTCGCTACGCTCAGGATGAGCGCATGGGCTCCCGTGCGGACTTCGTTTATGGGCGGACCCCCACCCCTACCCCGCCCCCTGACGCAGGGGGCGGGCAAGAGGAAGCTCAGGATGACGCGAGGAGAAAGCATCAAAAATCCCCCGACGGAGTCGGGGGATTTTTTGGGTGGTTGTTTACTCTTCTTTGCCAACTTGCGTCAGGGTCGCGTTGGTCAGGAGTTCAAAATAGTCCATGTTACTGCTGGTCGCCTTGTTGTTGTCCTCGATGACAATGGTGTTCGTGCCCTCCTGCAGATGGATGGTCACGATCATCACGCTCTCCCAGTTGAAGTAGTTGAACGTGCTGTCCGCCTGTTCAAAGACGACGCTGTCGCTCACGGAGACCGCCTGTCCGTTGACGGTGAGTTTGCAGATGCCGTTGAAGGTGAGCTTTCTGTCGTTGCGGCAGCCGAAGCCGATATAGAAGATGGCCTCTGTCGCACGGTCGGAATTCACCGTGAGGGTGAGCGAATAGTCCTTGCCCGAGATGCCGCCGATGTAATAGCCGCCGCTGGGGTTGTTGGAACCGCCCTCTCGTGCACTGTGGGCGTCGCCCGTAACGATCATGCTCTCGCATTCAAAGCGCTGCAGCTTCGTTTCGCCCTCTGTGGGATACAGGAGGGAATCAAAGGAGAACTTCTGTCCCTGGAATTCGTACTCCCATGACGATGCGCCGAAGGACGTTGCCGTAGCCTCCTTCTTCACGACCTTTTTGTAGCCTGCGTCCTCGGAGATCTTGGGGATCTTTGTCTCCTTGTACGAACGGCAGGTGGTGCAGTAGCTGCCCACAACGCCGCCGCTCTCGAGGGTGGGTTCGGTGACGATCTCCCACTGCCCGTAGGAGTGCTTGCTCCCCTCTTCCTTGCCGAATTCACTCGTCCAGTCGAGGTGGGCGGCAGAGGCGAGCTTGAGGGCGTCGAAGTTGAGTCCGTTTTTGGCCTTGGAGAGGACGATGACGTTCTCGCCCTTCTTCAGATGGATCATGCAGATCTCGTTGTCCTGCCAATCGAAATACTTCACACTGCCCGAACGCATGACGGGGAAGGTGTAGTCGATCCCCTCGACCTTTGTGCCGTTGACGGTGAGGGTGAACATATCCTCCCATGCGTAGGCGTTTTCGCGGTGGCCCATGCGGAGAATGAGAACGGCGTCCGCATCGCTGTCCGAAGCGATCTCAAACGTGCAGGTGGCGCTGCTGACCTTGGACATGTTCTCGATGAACTGTCCGCCGCTGGGATTGCCGCCCGTCGTGGGACGGCAGGTGTCGGGAGCGTTGGTATTGAGCACGGCGCATTCCGCCTCAAAGTTCCATGTGACATAGCCTGCGGGGAGCGAATCGACGAGGTGGCCGGGGCACTTCTGTGCACAGGCGGCGTTGTCGCAATCGGGATCCTTGCAGAGGCCGCAGACCTCGCAGACGTGGGTGCAGACGTGGCTCTCCGTCCCGAGGCCCTCTCCGGGCTTCTGTTGATAGTCCTCTCCCGCAAAGATGCTCTGCACGAGGGGAACGACCACGAGGGTGATGACGAGGATGATGGCGAGGACGACGGCGCCGAGTGAGGTCGCAAGAACTGTATAGCGGACCTTGTTGCTCTTGACTTCGCCGTTCGGTTTGAGCCGCTGTCCCTTCTCATTCATCTTGCCCTCTGCAATGTAGACTTCCCGCCGCTTCCCTGCGAGCACGAAGCTGAGGACGAGCATGATGATGCTGATCCCGCTGAGGATGCCGAAGCACACCATCATGGCGATGAGGGCATGCTGCCACCAGTTGACCACGGGGAAGATGCGCATGCCGGGCGTGTAGCCCTCCATGGCAGAGCTGTTGGCGAGGACATAGAGCACGCGGTGGGTGGAACGGCGGATGAGCTGTGCCACCGTTGCGTTGGTCTCTGCGTCGTAATATGCCGCAAGGTTGGTAGATTCATAGAGAATGTTGTCGTTTCCGCCGACGAGGCCGTCCACGACGCCCATGTAGTTGCGCCATGCGCAGTCGGAGATGACGAAGCCGTCAAAGCCCCATTCATTCCTCAAAACTTCCGTCGTCAGGCCGTAGTGTGCGCCGCTCCACGTCGTGCCGAAGCGGGTGAAGGAGGACATCATGCCCGTTGCGTGGGCCTCTTCCACCACGGGCTGGAAGGCGAGGAGGTACACCTCGCGGATGGCCTGTTCGTTGCACCAAATGTTGACGCCGTGGCGGTTGGCCTCCTGATCGTTGAGGGCGAAGTGCTTGAGATTCACATAGCCCCCCTTCTCCTGAATGCCCATGACCTCCTGTGCGCACATGATGCCGGAGAGATAGCCGTCCTCTGAATAATACTCATACGCGCGGCCGCCCCAGATGGTGCGGTGCAGGTTGACGCCCGTGCCGTAGAGGCCCGCAACGCCCGTGTGGAGCATATCTTCCCCCTTGAGCTGTCCCACGCGGTGCGCAAGTTCGTCGTTGTAGCTTGCGGAGAGCAGAGGCGTGCAGGGGAAGGACATGTTTTGGTTGCCTGCAGGGCTGGCGTCTGCATCCGTCCGATAGATCTGGCGGACGCCGAGCGGCCCGTCGACGCAGGTCTCGCCCATGTAGGTGATGGAGTCGATGGCGGGGGTCCCGTGATATGCCTTGCCGAGGAAGTTGATCTGCTCCTCGAGGGTCATCTGATCGAGAAGGGTCTCCCAAGCGGGGTCGTCGAATTCCTTGCCGCGGAGGTCGATGATGTCAAAGACATGATCTGCGCCGTAGGTGGGCATCTTATCGGAGGGATCGGCCGCGACGGGCTTATCCCAGTCGAGGTCTTTCACCATGGCCTCGTTCAGCGAGAGGGCAAGAGGCTTGGGCCATGTCGTCTGCCAGTTGTTTCTCGAGAGATACACGACGGTGCCGTCCGTCTTGTTTTGATATTTGTTCCAATCGGTATCTTCAAACCGATTGACGATGTCGTAGCCCGTGGAGGACTTTGCAAACGACGTCGTGTCCAAAGATTTGTTTTCCCACTCCCACACGAGGCCGCTGTTGCCCGCGGCATCCATGCGGTTTGCCGTGCCCGCGGGGGAATATCCCTTCTTCGCAAGAATGTTGTTCACGGCGTCGTGGGCGTTTTCGGCGGCTGTGAGATAGTACTTGCCCGCTTCACGGATATATGTTTTGTAGCCGTCGTCATCGTATGTCTTAAAGGTGTCCTGCGAAACTGTGATCTCCACCGTCGTGCTCTCGCCGGAGCCGATTTCCTCTGTCTTTGCGTAGCCGCAGAGGTTGACCGCCGCCTGCTCCAGCCCATGCTGTACGTCGTAATCGGTGTACGGCTTCTGCGCATAGATCTGGACGGCGTCCATGCCCTTTTCCTCTCCCGTGTTGGTGACGGTGAGTTTTACGAGGTAGTCCCCGTCGTCCTTGACGGTCACGGAGAAGTTGTCATAGCGGAACTGCGTATAGGAGACGCCGTAGCCGAAGGGGAACGCGACTTCCTCGGCATAGTTCCAGCCCGACTTGGAATTCTTGACGCCCGCTGCAGAGTTTGCCATGCCGCGGTCCATGACGGCGTCCTCGTAGCGGGTCTCGTAATACTTGTAGCCGACGTAGATATTTTCGGCATAGATCATGTAGTTGGCCTGAAACTGCATATCCCTCAGCCCTGCGTCGTTGGCGTTGGTGTAGGTTGAGAAATCTGCATTGACGGCCGCGGGGGCGGACTGATGGTCGTAGGCAAAGGTGTCCACGAGGTGCCCCGAGGGATAGCTCTGCCCAGAAAAGATGCATCCGATCTCGTTGATGCCCTCCCAACCGGGCTGGCACACCCAGATACAGCAGTCGATGTCGGGACGGAATTCTTCAATGTTGCGGAAGTTGATCCCCATCGCCGTGTTGAGCATGAGGATGACCTTGTCGAGCTTGCCCTCCTTCTTCAGGGAGACCATGCCCGCAAGGGTATCTTTTTCCTGTCTGGAAATTTCAAAGTAGTCCTTGTTCAGGGTGTCGGCGGTGATCATCGTGGAGTCCGTCTCGCCGTTTTCGCCTGCGCGGCGGGAGAGAACGAACACGCCCGTCGTCCCGTTGAAGCTGTCTTTGCATTCGCCGTTGACGAGGTCCCACGGCGCTTCGTTGACGCCGCTGTACGCATTGCGGTTGTACTTATCTGCACTGCCCGTGCCGCTCTTGTAGAAGTTCCAAAGGGTATCGTTGACCGTAAGGCCCGCATTCTCGAATGCTTTCTTGAGGTTGGAGGAGCCCTTCGTGACGGAGTTGCCTGAGCCCATGCCCGAATAGACAAAGTCCACGGAGGAATGGCTGAAGAGGCTGACCGTTGTTCCCGCGGCGAGGGGGAGCCCCCGCTTGCCTGCGCTATCTGCATTCCACAGGATGGTCGTGCCCTCCCGCTGGACTTGGTCGGCCACGCGGACGTCCTCGTTCCAGAGGGCGGCGTCGTCGTAGCTGCCGTCCGCCTTCTCGAACTCGGAGGAATAGTGAAGGAGCTCGGCGTTTTCGTCCACCTCTTTGCCGTAGTTCTCGAGCTCCAAAAAGTCGTTGATGGTCTTTTTGTTCTCCAAGGCGATGGAATTGCCCACGATGGAGACGACGAGGAGCAGGACAAAGACGACGGAAAGGATAGACCACAACAGTCGGCTGAGTGATTTTAAAAATATTTTCATGAATGATCCTCTCTGATAAAAATTTTGGGCGCCCCTCCCCTCGGAGGGGCGCCCGTTTGGGGGGATTTTACTCTGCCGTCACTGCGGTAATGGTCGCCGCAGAGAGAAGTTTAAAGCTGTCAACGCGCGTGAACGTTGCGCCGAGGATAGAGAGGTCGATGGTGTTTTCGCCCGCTTCGACTTCGAACTCCGCAACAACGACGTCGTCCCATGCACTCCACTTTCCGCCGCGAGGGTCATCGGTGACCACCTTGGTGAGCGTTGCGCCCCAATCCAAAGCGATCGCATTGCCGTTCAGCTTGGCATGGAACACATAAGCAAGATACAGATCGGCGTCAATGGCGCCTGCACGGATGACGAGCTTCACCGTCGCTTTCTGATCGGCGTTGAATTTCAAGGAGAAGGAAGCCGCCTTGTTGTTGACATCGACATAGTCCGCTTCATTCGCATTGCCCGTGCTGAAATCTCCATAGATATTGCTGCCGACCTTTTCGGCATAGGTCTCTGCCTCAAACACTGTCTCGGTCATGGCCTTGGTGGGGCCGTCCTTCGTCACAACGATATTCATGCCGTTGTAGGTGTACGTCTTGGTGCCGCGCACATACTCCGTGGCATCCGTCTCGACGGGAACAAGCTGAGTGAATTCGCTGTAGGGAATGGAGAGCTCCTCGCGGGTCATACAGTCGGGGCAGTAGCGGTAAGCGAGCGCGTCTTTCTCGGCCGTGGCCTCCTGATAGAGATTCCAATCGCTGAAGTGATGCCCGTCCTTACAGGAGGCGGGAAGAAGAGTCGCTTCGGAGTAGAGGGCCACATAGTCGAAGTTGACGCGGCTCTTGCCGATCGTGAGCACAAAGACATTGTCGCCGGGCTGCAGGGTGACGGTGGCAAGCGCTCCCGTCTCTGTCCATGAATAGTAACCGGAGACATTTACGGTCTCGTTGACAAGCGGGATCTCGGTGCCGTTGACGGTGAGTTTGGAGAAAGCGTCGGCAACCGACTTCTTCTGCCCGAAGTTGAATACAACTTCCGCCGTGACGTTGCCCTCAGAGGCATTGTAGGCGTGGAAGGTATAGGTGCCCGTTCCCTGCGGACGTGCCGCATAGCCCATGCCGCTCGGAGCATGATCCGCTTTGTATTCATAATCGCGGCGCAGATCCTTCGTGTCCTCTGCCTCAAAGGCCTCTGCCTCGAAGATATTGCGGGTGAGAATGGTGATCTCAAACGTTGCCGTGACGTTGGAGAAGGAGACGGTGACGGTCGCCTTGCCGTTTTCGGCCTTGCCGACCTCAACCTGATAGTCCCCTTCGCCGAGCACGCGCGAGCCGTTCTCGTAGTAGGCCGTAACGACCATGCCCGTGCGGTCGATCTCTTCGCCCTCACGATAGGTCAGCTTCTGCGGCGGCTGGACTTTGAGTTCGGTGGGATCGCCCGTGACTTCCTTCACAGTGACGGTGACGGTGGAAACGGTCTTGCCCTCCGCCTCGATGGTGATCTCCACTTCGCCCTTCTCAAGTTCGCCTGCGGGCGAGTAGGTGAAGGTCGTGAGCGGACGCTTGCTGCCGTCTTTGAGGGTCGCTTCAAGCTCGATGCCCTTGGGATCGAAGCGTTCGCCCTCGTAATATTCCGTCTTTTCGGGGCCCTTCGTCATCTGAACGCCCGTTACGACCTTGTCTGCGCTGGTTGCGAGTTCGGTCGCCGCCTGCAGACGGATGTCGTCCACATTGGTGAAGGGGGAACCGAGCACATCCACGACGATGACGTTTTCCCCTTCCTTGAGGTCGAACGTGCCGCAGACGATATAGATCCAATCCTTCCAGTTGCCGCCGTTGCTTGACCAGCCCTCTGTCTCCTTGGCGTACGCCTCAGCGGTGCTGTTGTGCTTTCCGTCCTGCGTGCCGCAGTGCATGTTGGGATCGAGCGCAACGGGCTTGCCGTTGACGCTGATGCGGAAGTTGAACGCCGCATTCAGGACACGGGTGTTATTTCTTGCGACGTGCACGCCGAAGTTCGCCGTCGCCGCGAGGCCTGCATAGACTTTAAAGGTGAATCTGCCGCCGCCGTTGTCTCCGCCGCCCCCGACGTTGAACTTGTGCGCGCCCTTGCCCTTTGCATTGACTGCGCTGTCCATCCCGGGGATGGGAATGCCCATCTTGGCATTGAAGCTCTCGTCGAATTCGGCGTCTTCAAGGTCGAATACGTTGTTGGCCTTGTTGCCCTTGGCCTGTTCGGTGACGATCGTAAACGTCTTGCCGTCGTAGGTATACGTCTGGGTGCCTGCGAGGTAGTTCGTTGCCGCCCTCGATTCTCCCTTGGTGTAGTCGCTTCCGTCGAGATTTGCGGGAAGGGTGACGACTTCACGGGAGAAGCAGGTCGGGCAATAGCGGTACATTTCGCCCGCCTTCTCCGCCGTGGGAACGGTGGTGACAAGCCATTCCGACCAGCTGTGCCCGCTGTCCTTCTCGGCCGTGAGTTTGACTTCCGTGGAGGAACGGATGGCGATATAGTCCACATTGACTGCTTTCAGCGTATAGTTGAATTTGATGACGTTGTTGCCCTGTTTCAGATCGACATTGCGCACTGCAACGAGTTCCTTCATATCGAAATGGGGAGATACGAGGAGGTCGCTGCTGTAGGCGCTGTGCTCATCGACGGCGATCTCTGCGCCGTTGACTTCAAGCAGGGTGAGAATGGACTTCAGCGGGATGCTCTGCCCCACCGTAAGGAGGTCGGGACGGGCGGCGACACGGAAGAGGATCGTCGCCTTGCCCGCCGCAGCGGCGGTCACGTTGAGCACGAATGCGTTGACGTCCACATCGGAATAGGCAGCGTTGAGGAACCCTGTCCCGCTGACCATGTTCCAGTTGACATTTTCGGGAAGTGCGCTTGCGATCGACTTCACGTTGCCGTATTCCATGCCGCGGCTGATCGCGAGCTTGGTCGTATCCGCCCCCTCGGGGACTTCAAACTCCACCGCTTCCGCCTCGAAGATATACTTGGGCAGAATGGTGATGCTGATGGAAGCCGTGTGCTCCTGATAGCGGACGGTGACGGAAGCGCTGTCCTCTTTGAGAGCCTTTGCTTCGTCGTCGATCGTCCAGCCGTCGATGACGCGGGCGTCCGTCGTCGTATTGTTGTATTCTGCATAGACGACAAGGCCCGATCTGTCGAATTTGTCGCCTGCGCTGTATTCTGTATTGTAGGGCTGCTGCTCTACGCGGATACTGCTGAGGACGAGCTCCTTGACCGTGATGGTGACGGAAGCGGACTTCTTGACCCCTTCCACCTCATAGGAGATCTCAACGGAGGTATCCGCCGCGGTGAGCTCCTTGTCCTCATAGGTGTACTCGTCCGCCTTGAGGACCTTTTGGGTATTGTTCTCGAATTTTGCCGTGACTTCCATGCCCTTCGGGTCGAACTTCTCCCCGATATTGTAGAGCGTCCAGCGGGGCTGGGCAGTGATCTCGAGGGAAGAGAGCGCGGGCACGCTCACCGTGACGGTGAATTTTGCCGTCATGCCGCCGTAGGTCACGACGATCTCCTTCTCCCCCTCTTCCTCGAGCTTTGTCACGTTGAGGAAGTAATCGGTGACGACTTCGCTCGTGCCGTCGTCGTAATATGCCGTGACCTCCATGCCCTCCTTATCGAATTCGTCTCCGACGAAATATGTCAGTTTGGTGGGCTTTTTGGTCACTTCGATCTTGGTTACCTCCGCTTCGGGAGGGTCGGAAACGGTGATCGTCTGCGTCGCCGTCTTTTCCTGATAGGTCACAGTGATCTTTGTGTCCGTCTTCTGAAGCGCGCCGTTGGGGGCATAGGTGTAGTCGGTGACGGCTTCGGTGCTGTTGTCGCTGTACTTCGCCTGCACCACCATTCCCTTGGGTTCGAACTTCTCGCCGACAAGATAATTTGTCTTATCGGGCGCTTGGGTGATCGCGATCCCCGTGAGTTCCCTCTCGTCCCCCGTCTCATCGCCGCCGCACGCGACCATGCCGCACACGGCAAAGGCAAGACAGGCAAGAACCATCAGGATCAACCATACTTTCCTTCTCATAAGCTACTTTTTTCCTCCTATATTTTATCTGATCTTTCAGATACTTCCGAAGTTTTCCCCTCTTGAAAACGCTCAAAAATTTTTGTGAAATTTTTTCTTTATAACAATTTTTTTAGTTTGTTATGAAATAACAAACTGCCCCCATGGGGGCATGGACCGCCGAATATTCTCGATGAAAGCACATTCACTTTATCACTATTTTTTCATTGTGTCAAGCGCTTTTTAAAATTATTTTCAATATTTCGATAATTATTTTCGTTTTTTATGAAAAGTTGTAAAATTCCATGAAAAAATAAGACAATAAGTGAATTTTTGAAAATTAAATTTTCAATTTTTTGTTATATGATAAAAATGAACAATTATTTTATCATTTACGGCCTGCATTGCCCACCCCCCTACCCCCCTCCTCGGGAGGGGGCAAGACTGCGTACAGGCAGTCCCTCATCCCGAGCGTAGCGAGCGGATCCCGTAAACCGACGGAGCATATGACACCCCCTCAGTCACTTCGTGACAGCTCCCCCTCCAAGGGGGAGCCAAGGGAGGCCCGAACGGAGTCCCACTTGCTTCCCCTTGTAGGGGAAGTACCCGCGAAAGCGGGGGATAGGGTTCACAAACCCCTCAGTCACGGCAAGGGCAACCGTGACAGCTCCCCCTCCAAGGGGGAGCCGAGGTGCCCCCTCCTTGGGGAGGGGGCAGGGGGCGGGGAACTCTCAATTCCGCCATTTTCACAAAAATCTCAGCGTTGTAACAGGAATTTGTGACGGCGAAAACGTTTCACTTTGCTTTTTTCCGTGTTATAATAATGATGGAGATCGGTCATGAGCTATTTGGAACTTGAAAACGTCAGCAAGGAATATCACACGGGGAGCGTCACGGTCAATGCCCTCGTCGGGGCCTCTTTTGCTCTCGAGGACGGCGAATTTGCCGTTGTGCTCGGCTCGAGCGGGGCGGGAAAGACCACCCTTTTGAATCTCCTCGGCGGCATGGACACGGCCACAAGCGGCAAGATCGTGCTCGACGGCAAGGAAGTGACTTCCCTCAACAGGCGTGGGCTCACCGAGTACCGCCGCTATGACGTCGGCTTCGTGTTTCAGTTCTACAATCTCATGCCCAACCTCACAGCGCTCGAGAATGTGGAGATCGCCACCGAGATCTGCAGGAATGCCCTCGACCCCGCCACGGTCCTCAAGGAAGTTGGCCTCGGCGAGCGGCTCATGAACTTCCCCGCCCAGCTCTCGGGGGGTGAACAGCAGCGTGTCTCCATCGCACGGGCGATCGCCAAGAATCCCAAGCTCCTCCTCTGCGACGAGCCGACGGGCGCGCTCGACTATGAGACGGGCAAGAGGATCTTGAAACTCCTCTATGAGACCTCAAAGAAGCAGAAAAAACCCGTCATCGTCGTGACGCACAATGCGGCGATCGCGCAGATGGCGGATAAAGTCATCCATATCCGCAGCGGGCGCATCGAGAGCGTCCATGACAACCCTTCCCCCCTTCCCGTAGACGAAATCGAGTGGTGAAATGAAGACATATTTCAAGACATTTTTCAAGATGTTCAAGCGGCATCTGACGCGGCTGGTCTCCGTCTTTTTGATGGTGCTCGTCAGCGTCGGGTTCACTGCGGGCATCGGTATGTCCACAGAGAAGATGGGCTTCTCCCTCGACGAGTACTACCGTGAGACGAACACGAGCGATCTCATCGTCAAGAGCACGACGGAGAGCGGCTTCTCGGACGGGGACATTGCCTATTTTAAGGAGCGCTACGGGGCGGAGAACGTGCTCGTGGGCACCTCGCTCGAGATCAAGAGCGGCGAGACGGAGAACACCCTCCCCCTCGAAGGTTTGGGCGAGGGGATCACCCGCCTCTATTTCTTTTCGGAGGAGGGCCCCGCTTCCCTCAAGATCAACCGTCCCGCCGTGCAAAACAACGGCGCAAAGCCGACGGGCAACTTTGCATATTCCGCCTACGAGGAGCGCGAGACGGAACAGCTCATCCCCTTTGAGGGGGACCGCATCACCATGCCCGTGAACTTGGGCGGGCTCCTCTCCTTTCATTACGATTTCGTCCTCATGGGGACGCTCACCAATCCCCTCCACTTTGCAAAGATGGACGACGTGAGCATGCAGTTCGAGGGGGAGGAACTTTCACATATCCTCTACATTTTCAACTGTGCGCCGCTCGCCGCCCTTCTGCCGAAAAATGACATATATGTCACGATTTCCGACCTTGACGCTCCCCTCTTTTCGGGCGAATACATGAACAAGGTCAATGCCGAAAAGGCAGTCATCGAGAAAGCGTTCGACAACGTTGCCGTCCTCACGCTCAAGGAAAATTTCTCCTTCTCCTCCTTCAACGCCTATGGGGAAAAGATCGACGCCATCGGCTATGTGCTCATGGTGGTCTTTCTCCTCGTGACCCTGCTCGTCGTGCTCTCCACGATGACGCGGCTCCTCGAGGAGGAACGGGCACAGATCGCATGTATGCAGACGCTTGGCTATTCCCCCTTCATGATTTTGAGCAAGTACCTGCTCTTTGCATTTGTGGGAACGCTCATCGGCGGCTTCGGGGCATACTTTGCGGGAGAAGGGCTCTCCTATATCATCTATATCAACTTTGACTGGTGCTATGCTTTGCCCCCCTATTCCGCACGGCCCGCCCCCATCTTCTTCCTCATCTCGGCGGCCGTGATCGTGTTCTCCACCCTCATTGCGACCTTTGCGGCGGGCATGCACAAGACACGGGAAGCTCCCGCCGTTCTCCTCCGCCCCCGCACACCAAAGGCGGGCAGAAAGGTCATTTTGGAGCGCATTCCCCTGCTCTGGAACCGTCTCTCCTTCAAATATAAGTCCACAATGCGCAACGTCTTGCGCTTCCGCATGCGCTTTGCAATGACCGTCGTCGCCGTCATGGCCTCAACGGGGCTCGTCCTCGCGGGGCTTGCCGTCCTCGACTGCTGTCTCTTTCAGAATATCGGCACAACGGCAATGATCGGCGTTGCCGTCATCGTGCTCATTTTTGCGGCGCTTCTGAACGCCGTGGTCATCTATACGCTCACGAATATCAACATCTCCGAGCGCAACCGCGAGCTCGCAACGCTCATGGTGCTCGGCTATCAGACGCACGAGGTGGACCTCTATATCTACCGTGAGATCTATATCACGAGTGCGATCGGGATCGCGGCGGGGCTGCCGTTCGGGTGCCTTCTGTGCCTCTTCATCTTCAATCTGCTCGAATTCGGCTCCGTGGCGGGCATCCATTGGTTCATCTGGATCGCCGCGGCCGCGCTTTCGCTGGTGTTTACCTTTATCGTGACCCTCATGCTGAAGCCAAAGATCAAGAAAATTGACATGAACGAATCCCTCAAGGCGATTGAATAGGGAATTGAAAATTAAAAATTAAAAATTGAGGTGAGCGTGATTGGAATGTCCCCGCCCCCTACCCCCCTCCCCAAGGAGGGGGCATGGACTTCGTTCCGCTCTCCCCAAGGAGGGGGCATGGACTTCGTTCGGGCTCCTTGGCTCCCCTCTTAGGGGAGCTGTCACGCAGTGACTGAGGGGTTTTGCCACGCAAGGGCAACCGTGACGGATGAGGGGATTCCCCGCCTCAGTCTCGCTTCGCTCGACAGCTCCTCCCCAAGGAGGAGCCTCCCCACGCGCACGGCGAATCAATCAAATACAAAAGGAGCAAACTATGGGCATGAATATTGCATTTTTCGACGCCAAGGACTATGACATTCCCGCCTTTGAGCGGTACGGGAAGGAAAACGGCATTTCCTTTAAATTTTATGAGACCAAGCTCGACGCCGACACGACAGAACTCGCCCGCGGCTTCGACGGGGTGTGCGTGTTTGTCAACGATACCGTCTCCGCACCCGTCATCGACAAGCTGTACGGCATGGGCGTGAAATATATCGCCCTGCGCTGTGCGGGTTACAACAATGTGGACCTCAAGCACTGCTTCCAGAAGCTCCACGTCGTCCGCGTCCCCGCCTATTCCCCCTATGCCGTCGCCGAACACACCATGGCGATGCTCCTCACCTCCGTCCGCCGCATTCACAAGGCATACAACAGGACGAGGGAATTCAACTTCTCCCTGAACGGCCTCACGGGCTTCGACCTCCACGGCAAGACGGTCGGCGTCGTCGGAACGGGCAAGATCGGCTCCATCTTCATCGATATCTGTAAGGGATTCGGCATGAATATCCTCGCCTATGACAAATTCCCGCGGCAGGACGCCGATTTCCCCTACGTCTCCCTCGACGAGATCTTTGAAAGGAGCGATATCATCTCCCTGCATCTTCCCCTCTTCGAGGACACCTATCACCTCATCGACCGCGAGGCCCTCAAAAAGCTCAAGAAAGGGGTCATCATTCTGAATACCTCGCGCGGGGCTCTCATCGATTCGGAGGCGCTGCTCGAGGGCATCAAACAGCGGATCATCGGCGCGGCCTGCCTCGACGTCTATGAGGAGGAATCGGAGCTCTTCTTCGAGGACTTTTCGGGCCATATCATCGCGGACGACACCCTCGCGCGGCTTCTCTCGATGCCCAACGTCATCGTCACGTCCCACCAGGCCTTTCTGACCGAGGAGGCCCTCTCGAACATTGCCGAGACGACGGTGGAGAACCTCACAGAACTCAGAGACGGAAAGGTCTGCCGCAACGAACTCTGCTACGACTGCGGCAACATGGAAGAGTGCAAGAAAAAGAGAAAGGAACGGTGCTTCTGACCCCCCGACGGGTTCAAAACATAAAATTTTTGATGAAAAAGGCGCCCCGAAAGGCGCCTTTTTTGCAACATATGTGCGATATTTTTTGATTTTACTTGGAGCGGGTGCGGATGACCTTGCCGCCCGTGAGAAGGATCATCTTGACGGCCTCGATGGAGTAATCGTCTGCCTCCACGGTGAGCTTCTTATCGAGAGTGCCGCGGGCCAAAACCTTGATATATGTGACCTTTTTGTAGCCTTGAATGCGCTTTTTGATCTCATCGAGGGTGACCGTTTCGCCGTCGTTGAAGTACTGCTCGAGAATGTCGACATTGATGATGCCCGTCTTGGTCCTGTCGGCAATGCGTGTGGACTCCTCCACCATCGTCGCCGCGATCTCGTCCTCGAGGATCGTATCGACCTCCGCCGCCTTGACCCTCTGGCGCGTCTCGATATGGATGTCTTCCTTCTTGGGCTTGGGTTTGGGGGCGGGAACGACTACGGGCTTGGGTTCAGGCTTCGGCTCAGGCTTGGGCTGAGGTTTAGGTTCAGGCTTCGGCTGAGGCTTGGGTTCAGGCTTGGGCTGAGGCTTGGGTTCAGGCTTGGGCTGAGGCTTGGGTTCAGGCTTCGGCTGAGGCTTGGGTTGAGGAGCAGACTTCGCTGCGGGGGCGGGTTGTTGGGCTCCCTTTTTATTGCGCAGGGCAAGATAGAGCAGCACGCCCGCCGTGACGATCAAGAGGCCTGTCACCACACAGATCGCGATCGTCCCGCCGGGGACGAGACCCGCCAATATGCCAAAAACAAAGCTGTTTGCCATAATTTTTCCTCCTCAAAGAGTTCTTCTTCGGCTCCATTACAGGGCTATTTCAGTTTCATTTATTTTACCACAACAGGGCGTACGTTGTCAATCGTTTTTTAAAAATTCTTGAGGATGATGGAAATTAGTCTACCCCGTCCCACCAAAACGGAGCAGAGTGACCCGTCTCCGCATCATTCTGAGAACACGAGCCCGCAAGCCTTCCCCTTGGGGGGAAGGTGGCACGGCTGCCCTTGCCGTGACGGATGAGGGGATAATGTGGTACGCAATTCAGAATGTCCCCGCCCCCCTACCCCCCTCCCCAAGGAGGGGGCATTGACTGCGTACGGGCTCTCCCCAAGGAGGGGGCATTGACTGCGTACGAGCTCTCCCCAAGGAGGGGGCATGACTCCGTTCAGGCCCTTGCCGAGAACGGGAGCACGGCCCCCATCCTCATCCGGAGGCGGAAGCGGGCGATGGAGACCGACGATGAAAGGACGAGGCATACAAAAGAGCGCCCGCAGGCGCTCTTTTGGTTAGACATTATCATTTATCCGTCCAATCACTGCTTACAGCTGTTGCTTGAGGAATTGTATAGTTGAATATGTCCCCATAACTAAACGACACTGTTACAAATACACGAACCTCATCACAGCTTGATATTCTGCTACTTGTTTGCGCAGAAATATTTGTTTCATAATCCTGCACTGTTTGCTCCGTCCCAATAGGATCCGCTGTATCAAACCAATGCGAGATACTGGGTCTTGTATGGGCATCAAATGAATACTTTGTCTGTATACTTGCCTGATCCGCAAAGGCTCCATACAGCACACCACCTGTTACGACCGCTTCGACACTGTATTGATATTGATTGAAGTATTTGTGTTTGTCAAATCTTTCTGCCTTTGTAATTACCACACCCAAGTTACTTACCCACAATGCCTCGACGGTGGTGATGATTGGAGCATCTGCGCCCTTATTGACGGCTGTGACTTGCTTCCAACCGCTGTCTGTCTTTTGATACCAACCAAGGAAAGTGTAGCCCTCCGCAGTGGGCGTGATGAGGTTGTAGCTATTGGTTATAAACTGTTCGCTGTACTCATTGTAGGAGTTGCTGTTCCCCTCGACCTTGAATTCGATATCCGAATGATATTTCACGGTATCGATGTCGTAGAGAACTTTGAACTCAGTCCCCGTTTGGTTAAAGTTGACTGTCCAGTGGCTCTTGACGTCCTCACCCTCGGCATAGGCGAGCTTTTTAGGAAGTTTCACTTCCTGCGTATTGTCATTCGTCACGGTGTATGCATCATAGAACTCTTCATCTTTTGCTATGAAGGTGACTTTTGCGCCGTACTCCATGTCGAATCTGTAATACCATTTACCGCTCAGGGTGTCGGAAGTCCATGTTTCATCGATCATCTCATCCGCCCAGAACGTGACAGTGTACATGTGCTTGTACTGCTGAGCAAAGAGTTCGGCGGGGACGATGTCTCCCACGTTGACCTCTGGCATGTCTTTTACGCAGAATTCATAGCCATCGTCGGGAAGAGTGGGATAAGTCAGTGTACTGTACAGCGTGAATTCGTCATAGCCGTCGGAGCCTGTGGAAACCATGACGTCCTGCGTGCCGAGCGACTCAATTGCAACGCCGCCGTAGGTATAGTATTTGTAAGACACCGTGAAGTCCTTTGCTTCGAGGAACACCGTGCCCTCGACGTCGGCCGTTGTGGGGTCGTCCTGCCAACCGTTGATGGTCGTTTCGTCTATGGTTTTGACCGTCTTGTTGAGCTCGTTGATCATAGCGCCCATGCCGTGGGTCTCACCGCCGACTTCCTCGGAAATGTCGTGCGTCTTTTCCTCGGCGCCGTCCTCCATGATTCCGCCGGGGTTGCGCCAACGAAGGGAGAGCGTTGCCTTAATTACGCTCACGACGTTCAATTCCGCTGTAATATCGTGGAAGTAGCCGTCATTGCCCTCGCTCATGTGAATGATGATATCATTGAGCACACCCTTTACAAGCGCATTGCCATTGAGGGTCAGATCCCACGAGGCGGGCTCCGTAACATTGCCGTTTCCGTCCTTAGTTTCGGGGGTGTAGGTGTAACCTTTGAGAACGTCCTCAAGGCGCTGGCCGAAGTCAACGACATCGGGAGTTGCGGGTGTGTCACTGCCCGCGATTTGTTTTTCGATGTATGCCCACAGCCTGTCGTCAAAGTTAAACATGAACTTTGCTTGATTGAGGATATCGGCCGTGAAATTCTCGAGCGGCATAGCACGGTAGAGTGTGATTGGCGTGGAAAGAGCCCTATTGCCGTCGATACCTGTTGTTGTGGTCTGCACTCTCTTCATGTAGATTATACTATTCTTATAAGTGAGATCCAGCGTGCTATTTCCGGTGATAATGTTACCGCCGAAGCCTAATGCCAACCCACCAATGGCGGCAATTGTGCTGTAATGTCCATCATACTCCAAGCGAAGATTGAATCCGATACTGCCATCTTCATCGATCGTGACGGAAATGGCAACGATTTTGATTTGAATCGAAATCAGTTCCAAACTGCCGAGATGCAGGTTGACAACGATATTTCCATCAATATAGAAGTAATTGTTGACTTCGTAGGTGTGGTATGTCTCTTCGCCGGAGATGATGTCCTTGCCCTCTACAACATGCGTTGCGCTCCTCGATAGGGCCTGAAGGAGTTTGTCGGCGCCGAGGAAGCTGCGGTAGGTGCCCGACGGCACGGACGTTTTGACTTCTTTATAGTCGATTATGCCTTTAAGCGAGGTATTGAGGATCCCCTCTTTGTCGTAAATGTTGAGAAGGTCGAGCGTCGAGAATTGGCCGAAGAGGGTGTTGCCGTTTTCATCCTTTGCGAAGCGCCCGTTTTCGTCAAATTCCGCCGCCGTCTTGGTGAGCGTCGCCGTGACGTTTTCAAGGCCCTCCATGCCGTAGAGGCCCTCGGAGTTGAGCTCGATATTGAGCTCCGTGATCGTCTGTTCTTCAACCTGCTTCTCTGTAAATGTGATGCCCTTGAGGTAGTCGCTGAGGTTGAAGTCTCCCTTTTCAGCCGTTTCATCGAGCGCAGCGGGCTGTGCCTCCGCGTCCTTGCCGCTTTCTCCGCCGAGGAGGCCCTGAAGAAGGGGCTGCACGAGTCCGCCGAATGCCTTGAACTGATTCACGCTCTCGGTGGAGAGATACTTTAAGATCATGTATTGGTTGAGGATCTCCACATCAATGCCGAACATGGGCAGCGCAGAGGAGAGAAGGGTCATGATCTCGCTCGCGGGCGCATAGAGCATGACGGGGTTATAGCCCTGAGTCGTTGAGCCGACGGGGCCAAATTGCGAGAGGGTGACATAGAAGTCGAGCTCGTTGTCCTTTTTCGCGTTGCCGCTCTCGTCCTTTTCGGGCGCGCCGTCAACAATGTACACGTCAATATAGAGACTGCTGTCCGCCTTGGAACCGGCCGGAGCCGTTTCCCGAAGCACTCCCTTCGCAACAATGTTGATGGAGGCGTGCATGTAGACGTCGCTGTCGATCCAGAAATTCTTTCCGTCCACGTCGAGGTGGAAGAGGTTGCTCTTGCCGCGGTGGGTCTCCATGCTCGCTTTGATCTCATATTTCGTACCGAACTTTGCTCCCTCTTCTTTCACGGGATAGAGCATGACGTCCGTATCGGGAGAGGTGACCGTTCCATTGAAGGAGAGCGAGAGGTTGGTCGTGTTCAGAAGATCGACGGCGGAGCCGAGGTAGCCGATGAAATTGATGAATTTCTCCGTGCCGAGATAGTTGAGTTCAGGCATTGCGGAGAGTTCTCCCTCGAGCGCGGTGAGCGTAATATCGCCTATAAGTTGAATATTTTGCGCTTCCGCCCCCTCCTGTGCAGGCACGTTGAGGGTGAGGGAAAGTTTGGCCGAAAGGGTATCTCCCGCCGCCGCGAGTTTCACCGAGATCCCGTTGTAGGAGACGGCGAGAAGGCCGCCCTCTTCCTCCGAATTTTCGATGACGAGCCCGCCGATGAGCTTTGCAAGGTCAAACTTTTTATCTTCGGTCATGAATCCGCCGACGAACTCCTTGATGGCGTCAACGAGCCCCGAGAGCGCTTCCCCGCCCTCCGCAAGGGCGAGCGCGGAGCTGATTTCGCCCTCCGCTTTCTCGGGCGTTTCTTCCAAAATATCCTTGATATAGTTCGAAATCGCGGTCTTGACGGCGTTGAAGGCGTCCCCGATCCTTGCGAAATCGGCATATACGATCGTGGCCCCGACATTGCCATAGGAGAGCTGTACTTCCGTCTTATCCGCATAGACGGAGATCGTGTGCTGATAGCCGAGTGCGGAGAACACGACGTCGCTGCGGAAGGCAAAGCCATTCTTCCACGAAATGCCCGCGTTCTTGAGATAGACGGCGATTTCGTTTCCGTTATAGATGAGGGTGAGATCGGTAGAGGCGTTCGAGTCGGTGGGATCGACAAAGGAGATGCCCTGCGCCTCCTTGAACTTCCGCACGAGCTCCGTAACACTGCCGAGGGAGAGGGTGTAGCCGCCTGTATCGGTTTCGACTGTTGTGCCCGCCGTGACCGTTGCCGTGAGGGCGTTGTTGAGGGCGGAGAGGGCAATTTCGTCCTCCCCCACGGAGAGCCGCATGCCGCCGAGCTTGGTCTCTGTCTTGAGGCCGAACAGCGCGAGGAGCCTGTCGATGGAAACGTCAACGTTGAGAAGGGAATTCGCTCTGCCGATGTTCACAATGTCGCCGAGATCCGCGATGAGCTGTTCGAGATAGTCCGTGGCGCTCTCCCCGCCGCTTTCGGTGAAGATGGCAATGAACGCCTGAAGTTCCTCCGTCGTCGCCATGACTTTGAAGCCGTCCGAACCGTCGGGATTTTTGAGCATGAGATAGACCGTTCCGCCCACATATTGAACGAGCACTTCTCTCTCCGCCCCGCCGTAGCCGAGGGTGAGTTCGGCCCTGACGTTGAACGTTTTGATATCGAGATCGATACTGCCCGCGAGGGTGAATTCGCCATTGTAATTGACTTCCGCATGGAGGATACCGCCCTTCACCATGTTGTACACGGCATTGACGGCGGCCATGACGTCCACGCATTCGCTGAGATCGGGAAGGGCCAAGCCCTCGCCCTTGGCAAGGTCAAGCGTTGCGCCCGCGACGGAGAGGGAAATGCTGTTCTCCGTGACAGTCATCTGCGCCGTGCCGAGCGAGAGATCTATGCCGAATGCACCCAACAGTTCATCCGTTGCGATCTGCAGCCCGAGGGCGTTATCCCCCGCCGAGAAGAGCGCGATGACGTCGCCGAATCTGAAGCTCAGAATCTTGCCGAGAAGGGAAAGATCCTCCTCCCCGCTCTCTGTAAATTGCTGTGCAAACGCAGCGATATCTCCGACACTTGCCTTGAGTTTGATATCGTCGAGCATCACATAGACTTCTTGGTCGCGATAGACGACGGAAACTTCCTTCACGGCGGAACCGTAAGCCACGTCGAGATCTGCAACGATGCAGAGGTTCCGAATGTCGATGCTGACATTGCCCGTGACGGAGAGGTTTGCCGTCTCGTTTGCGTAATCGACTGTGAGAGCGAGATATTGATTCTGGAAGAGGCCATAGAGGCCGATGACGTAGGGCATGACCTCCGAATAGCCGCGGGTGTCCGTTGCGAACGGTTCTCCCGCCGTGACCGTTGCAGTGAGGGCTCCCTCGAGGGCGGAGAGCCCCATCTCGCCGTTCTCAACGGAGAGCTGGGCATTCCCGATCTCAAGGTTGAGGCCGAGAGCGGAGAGGAGCCTGTCGAGCGCGAGCGTGGCGGTGAACTTGCCCTTTTGCGTCTTTGCGTCTGTGATGAGTTCGCCGAGACTGCCGAGAAGATCTGCAGGCAGGGAGGAGAGATCCCCCATTCCGCTTCCCGTGAAGAGCCCGACGAATTCGCCGATCTCATCAAATCCTGCCTTGACCTTGATGCCGTCGAGGTTGAGATAGAGATAGCCGTCGCCGATATAGGACACGCG
>CANRDK010000014.1 GCA_947629345.1 uncultured Clostridia bacterium | reverse complement strand
GTCATCCTGCCCAGCCGCTCATCCTGAGCGCAGCGAAGGATCCCGTGAAACGCACGGAGGTCCGTTGGTCTAATGGGATTCTTCGGTCGGCTACGCCTCCCTCAGAATGAGCGGTCGGTGCGTCATCCTGCCCAGCCGCTCATCCTGAGCGTAGCGAAGGATCTCATAAAACGCACGGAGGTCCGTTGGTTCAATGGGATTCTTCGGTCGGCTACGCCTCCCTCAGAATGAGCGGTCGGTGAGTCATCCTGCCCAGCCGCTCATCCTGAGCGCAGCGAAGGATCCCGTGAAACGCACGGAGGTCCGTTGGTCTAATGGGATTCTTCGGCCGGCTACGCCTCCCTCAGAATGAGCGGTCGGTGCGTCATCCTGCCCCCGCACTCTGAATGAGCGGTCGGTGTGTCATCCTGCCCCCGCACTCTGAATGAACGGTAACAACAAAATCAAGGTAAAAACCATGAAAATTTATAACTCATTGACAAGAAAGAAGGAAGAATTCGTTCCCATTGAGGAAGGGAAGGTCAAAATGTATGCCTGCGGGATCACCGTCTCGGGCGAGGCCCATATCGGCCATGCCTATCAGGCCATCATCTACGACGTGTTCCGCAAATTCCTCGAAAAACTCGGCTACGACGTCACCTACGCCCGCAACTACACCGACGTGGACGACAAGATCATTGCAAAGAGCGCGGAGACGGGCATTCCCGCCGACAAATACGCCGCCATGATGATCGAAAAGATCGACGCCGTCATGGCAAAGGCCAATATCGGCGAGCCCACCCTCTGGCTCAAGGCCACCGAAAATATCGACAATATCATTCATTTTATCGCCGATCTCATCGAAAAGGGACATGCCTACGCGCCCGGGAACGGCGACGTCTACTTCGACGTGGACAGCTACCCCGCCTATGGGCAGCTCTCGGGCCGCGACAAGGAGGACATGCTCGACGGCGTCCGCGTGGACAACGACGAGTGCAAGAAGAACGCCTACGACTTTGCCCTGTGGAAGGCCGCCAAGGAGGGGGAGATCTCATGGGATTCCCCTTGGGGGAAGGGCAGGCCGGGGTGGCACATTGAATGCTCTGCAATGAACAGGGCCGCGTTCGGCGACCAGATTGATATCCACGGCGGCGGCAGGGACCTCATCTTTCCCCATCACGAGAACGAGATCGCGCAGTCCGAGGCGCTCACGGGCAAAAAATTTGCAAAATATTGGACGCATAACGGCCTCATCAAGATCAATGGGCAGAAGATGAGTAAGTCCCTCGGCAACGTTCTGCTCCTCGAGGACATCCTCGAAAAGTACTCCGACGAAGCGCTCAAGTTTGCGCTCCTTTCGATGAATTACCGCGCCGATATCAACGTCACGGACGACCTCTTCCCGAATGCGGAGAGCCACCTCGTGCGCTTCTACACCCTCATCGCCGCGGCCGAGCGGGCCTTCCCCGATGAAACAGGGCTGTACCCCGCCATCGACAAGAAGTTCGATGAGGCCATGAGCGACGACTTCAACACCGCCCTCGCGCTCTCCGATCTCTACGGCTATTTCAAAGAAATTTCACACTTATTGCACGAAAACGACCCCACGGCACGCAAAATGACCAATCAGATCCGTCAAACTTACGGGCTCCTTGGGCTCTTCTGCCGCGACGCGGAGGCCTATCTGAAGGAATACGGCAAGCGGGAGGACGACATCCCCGCCGAAGTGAAAAAAATCGCCGAGGAGAGATGGACGGCCCGCCAAAATAAGGACTGGGCCCGCTCCGACGAACTTCGCGAGACCCTGAAATCTCTCGGTTATAGCGTAAAAGACAGCAAAGAAGGGTATGAGATAATTAAAAATTGAGCGCTCCGCGCTCATCCTGAGCGTAGCGAAGGATCCCGTTAAACGCACGGGAGCAACTGCTCATCCTGACCCTGAGCGAAGCCGAAGTGATCCCATAAAACCAACGAAGCAGGTGGCGGCGTCATGCTGAGAACGAGAGCTATACGAAGTCCGATGAGCTATACCGAAGCATCTCGCCGCATGTTGTACGGACATTCGCCGCGAGATTCTAACTTCGCGCTACGCGCTCGTGCCGCGCTTAGACACAAATAGAACGCGCGCGGGGCGGGTCAAGTCCTTATGACTTTGTTCTTTCTCCGTTTCTCAGAATGACGCGGCGGCACGGACTTCCGTACTTAGAGCGGGATTCTTCGGTCGGCTACGCCTCCCTCAGAATGAGCGGAGGATACAAATTTTAAATTTCAAAAAAAGGAAACATATATCATGAAAATCACAGGAAAAGAACTCAGACAGAAGTGGCTCGACTTTTACAAGAGCAAGGGGCATGTGGATGTCGGCGCGGTCTCCCTCATCGGCGACGGCACCACGGGCGTCATGTTCAACGTCGCAGGCATGCAGCCCCTCATGCCCTACCTTCTCGGCAAGCCCCATCCCGCGGGGACCCGCCTCTGCAACGTGCAGGGCTGCGTGAGGACCGTCGATATCGACTCTGTCGGCGACGCCTCCCACTTCACCTTCTTCGAGATGATGGGGAATTGGTCCCTCGGCGACTATTTTAAAAAGGAAAAGACGGCGTGGACGTTTGAACTCCTCACTGAGGTGTTTGGGCTCGACAAAGACAAGCTCTGCGCCACGGTGTTTGCGGGGGACGAATCTGCCCCGCGCGACGATGAAACGGCAAATCTCCTCATCGGACTCGGCATCAAGCCCGATCATATCTTCTATCTCCCCAAATCGGACAACTGGTGGGAGCTCGAGGGCACCGTGGGGACCCCCTGCGGACCCGACAACGAGTGGTTCTACCCCCTCAGCGAGGGAAAGGGGGAACCCGTGTTCCCCGACGACTATGTCGAGATCGGCAACGACGTCTATACACAGTATTTAAAGACGGCGGACGGCTACGAGCCCCTTTCCAACAAGAATGTGGACACGGGATTCGGTTTTGAGCGCATGCTCATCTTCCTGAACGGCCTGCACGACGCCTATTTGACCGACCTCTTCACCGAAGTCCTTGCAAAGCTCGAGGAGCTTTCGGGCAAGAGATATGCAGACGGCGGGGAGACGCAGCGTGCCATGCGCATCATTGCCGACCACACGCGCACGAGCGTCATGCTCATCGGCGACGCGCAGAGCCTCACCCCCTCCAACGTCGGCGCAGGGTATATCCTCCGCCGCATCATGCGCCGCGCCATCCGCTGGTGCAGAAAGCTCGGCGTGGACTCCTCCGCCATGTCCGAAGTCGCAAAGATCTATATCGAAAAGGTCTACAACGAGGCATATCCCCTCCTTTTGGAGAAGGAAACTTTCATTCTCGAGGAGATCAAAAAGGAGGCAGAGAAGTTTGAGGCCACCCTCGTCACGGGCATGAAGGAATTTGAAAAGTGCGTCGCGGGGATCGAGCGGAAGAACGAATTCATGGCGAAATCGGATCCCTCCTATGTGCCCGAAACGGTCATCGGCGGCAAGGCTGCCTTCCGCCTGTACGACACCTACGGCTTCCCCCTCGAGCTCACCGAGGAGCTTGCGGAGGAGCGGGGGCTCTCTGTTGATAAAGAGGGCTTTGCGGCTGCATTCAAGGAACATCAGGAGAAGAGCCGTGTCCTTGAAAAGGGAGAGGCAAAGGGGGGACTCGAGAGCCATTCCGAAATGGCGATCAAGTACCATACCGCCACCCACCTGTTGAATGCGGCGTTAAAGGTAGTCCTCTCACCCGACTGCAACCAGAAGGGGAGCAATATCAACGATGAACGCATGCGCTTCGACTTCAACTTCGACCGTGCCATGACCCCCGAGGAAGTGAAGGCCGTCGAGGACCTCGTCAACGAGAAGATAGGGGAAGATATTCCCGTCGTCTACCGTGAAATGAGCCTCGAGGAGGCACGGGCGGAGCACTTTGTAGGCGTATTCGACAGCAAGTACGGCTCCGTCGTCAAGACGTATTCGATCGGCGACTTCTCCAAGGAGATGTGCGGCGGTCCCCACGTCACGCACACGGGGGAACTGGGACACTTCAAAATCGTGAAGGAGCAATCCTCCTCCGCAGGCGTCCGCCGCATCAAAGCCGTGCTGGAGTAATACCTCGCACGCTCATCCTGACCCTGAGCGAAGCCGAAGGGGAAGGATCCCATAAAACGCACGGGAGTCCGTTGGTTCAATGGGATTCTTCGGTCGGCTACGCCTCCCTCAGAATGAGCGGCCACACAAAATAAGGAGAGAATATGACCCAAAAACAAAAACTTCAAGCGGGAGAGCTGTACCGCGTGGACGAAGAGCTCGCCCCCGAACTCGCCTACGCCAAGCGGCTCTGCGAGGAGTACAACGCAACGCCCCGCGACGATACGGAGAAGCGCAGACAGATCATCAAAAACCTTCTCGGCAAGTGCGGGGAGAATTTCAATATCGAAAGCAACGTCTGGTTCGACTACGGCTACAATACCGAAGTCGGGGAGAACTTCTATGTCAACCACGACTGTATCTTTCTCGACACCAACAAGCTCATCTTCGGCGACAACGTGTATATCGCGCCGCAGTGCGGATTCTACACGGCGGGGCACCCGCTGGACGCCATGTTGCGCCGTCAGGAGCTGGAATTTGCAAAGCCCATCATCGTGGGCAGCGACGTGTGGTTCGGCGGCGGGGTGAAGGTCCTGCCGGGCGTGACCATCGGCTCCAACGTCGTCATCGGCGCGGGGAGCGTGGTGGTGCACGACATTCCGTCGAACAGCGTCGCCGTCGGCAACCCCGCGCGGGTCATTAAGAAATTGGAGCCGATCGCGTGAGCCCCCCCGCGCTCATCCTGACCCTGAGCGTAGTCGAAGGGGAAGGATCTCATAAAACCAACGGAGCAGGGTTCAATGGGATTCTTCGGTCGGCTACGCCTCCCTCAGAATGAGCGGTTGGTGCGGCGTCATGCCCCCTCCCGAGGAGGGGGGTAGGGGGGTGGGCAACGTTCCTCATTCTCACCCCGAACGAAGTCAAAGCCCCCTCCCGAGGAGGGGGGTAGGGGGGTGGGCAACGTTCCTCATTCTCACCCCAAAGCGGCGTATGCGGTAGATTTTTAATTTTTTCCGAAAAAATCTTGGTTTCGCAACTCAAAACAGCTTGACGGAACTTTTGTAACGCCCTATAATAAAGAGGCAATCGGGTTTAAAGCGGTATTTTCCCCGTTTTCCGCCCGCCGACTGTCAAAATTACAACATTTCCAAAGGTTCAAGGAGACGTTTATGAAAACCTATATGGCACACGCCGAAACGGTTGAAAGAAAATGGTACGTCGTCGATGCGACGGGCATTCCGCTCGGGAGACTTGCCTCCCGCGTGGCGGCCGTGCTTCGCGGCAAGAATAAGCCCACGTTCACTCCCAACGTTGACACGGGCGATTTCGTCATAGTCATCAACACCGATAAGGTCGTTCTTACAGGGAAAAAACTCGAAAAGAAGTTTTACCGCTATCACACCGGCTATATCGGCGGTCTCAAGGAGACGCCCTATAAAACGCTCATGGAAACCAAGAGCGATCTCGCCGTATATGAAGCGGTCCGCGGAATGCTGCCCAAGAACTCTCTCGGGCGCCAGATGATCAAAAAGCTCCGCCTTTACAAGGGCGCGGAGCACAACCACGCGGCACAAAAGCCCGAAGAGCTGAAATTAGATTAAGGAGAAGAGGGAAATGGCAAAAGTCGTTTTAAAGAAGAAATTACAATTCTGGGGCACAGGCAGAAGAAAGAAAGCAATCGCCCGTGTCCGCCTTATTCCTTCCGGCAGCGGCGCAATCGTCATCAACGACCGTCCGCTCGAGGATTACTTCCCTCAAGGCACAACGCAGTATGTTGTGAAGCAGCCCCTTGCGGAGCTCAAGGTCGAGGGCAAGTACGATATCTTCGTCAACGTCATCGGCGGCGGGTACACGGGGCAGGCGGGAGCGATCCGCCTCGGTATTGCGCGTGCGCTTCTCGAAGCCGAGCCCGACAGCCGTCCCGCACTCAAGAAAGCGGGATTCCTTACCCGCGACCCCCGCGTCAAGGAGAGAAAGAAATACGGTCTCAAAAAAGCAAGAAGAGCGCCGCAGTTCTCCAAGAGATGAGAAATCAAGCCGTTCCGTGCCACGGAACGGCTTTGTTTGTGCAAACGGGAGCCCGCGCTCATCCTGAGCGTAGCGAAGGATCTCATAAAACGCACGGGAGCCCGTGTGTGGCGGCGTCATGCTGAGAAAGGGAGCTATACGCAGTCTACGGAAGTAGTACCGAAGCATCTCGCCGCACCCTTTACGGACACTCGCCGCGAGATTCTAACTTCGCGCCAAGGACGGCGCTCGTGCCGCGCTTAGATAAAAATAGAACGCGCGCGGGGCGGGTTAGTTCCCGTCCTTTCGTCCTTCTCACGTTCTCAGAATGACGCGGCGGCACGGACTTCGTTCAATGGGATTCTTCGGTCGGCTACGCCTCCCTCAGAATGAGCGGCGGGCTACCTTTCATCCTTCTTTCCGATGCGTTTTACGGCCTTGTCGTGGCGGTCGAGGAAGGAGGTGACCGCGCGGGTGTTGCCTCCGTCCGTATAGTCGGGCGGGAGAAAGGCGGCGTCCGTCACCGAAGGAGCATGCGTCTCCCCGTCCGAGGGAGGCTCCGCCGCGTCGCCGACGATGGCAGAGAGGGTGTCGAGCAGTTCAAAAATTCCGAATTTTTCCATTTTTTCACCGTCAGAACAAAATTTTTTACAAGAAAAGTTCAAGTGAAGGGAGTTTTTGATTGCCAAAACTCTTTCTATAGTATATAATTAGAAACGTATCGTTAGAACCATAACGTGCAAAACAAGAAGGGAAAACTATGCGCAAAGGTTTTAAGAAATTTATTGCAGTTGCAACGGCCGCACTCATGACGGCGGGCGCGTTGTCTCTCGCCGCTTGCGGCACCGACTTTGTTCCCCCCACGGGCGCACCGTCCGCAGGGGATGCGGTGGAATCCAACGGCGGCTTCGTCGTCGGCAAGGGCGACTACTATTACTTCATCAACGGGATCGAGTCGTACACGTCGGACAACACCTACGGTACCCCCGTCAAGGGCGGTCTCTACCGCATCAAGAAGGCGGACCTCGCGGCGAAGAACAACACCGCCGAGCGGGTGATCCCCTCCATCATGACGTCGGGCTCCTACAACGGCGGGATCTATATCTATGGCGAAAGAGTGTATTACACCACCCCCAACGTCGTGCCCGACCCCGTGTCAGGCGTTCTCGATTCAAGCGTTCTCCGCTTCTCAAGCGCCAAGCTCGACGGGACGGACATCAAGGATTACTTCACCGTCAGCAGCAATTCCGATGAGTACCGTTTCGTGGAAGTCAGCGGCACCGTGTATGTGCTCTATGTCGACAGCAACGACCTCTACTCCTACAACACGGCCTCGGGGGAGAAGACCCTCCTTGCCGACAACACGACGTCCGTTCTGTTCAACAAGCAGGATCGCACCGATCCCACCGTGTTCTTCACAATGTCCGTGAGCGAGAATCAGGACTCCGATCTCGACGCCCGCACGTTCGCCTACAATCAGGTGTATTCCGTCAAGGCAGACGTCACAGAGGCTCCCTATGAATACAATTGGGATATGGACTATATCGAGGAAGAGCTCGGCGGCGAGGTCCCCTATACCAACCTCGGCACGATCGTCCTCGACGGCGTCGACTCCCAGAGCTTCGCATCCAACCCCGATTCCAAGTTCACCCACTCCTCCACGGCGCCCACGAGCTGGCAGGGCTACACCTACGCGCTCCGCTCCTACGAGAACGGCGGCCTCTACTACACCGTGACGCCCGCCAAGAAGGGGGGTAGCTCCGTCGGTTCGGAGGACAACGGCAAACTTCTCTATCTCGACGCGGCAAAGCTCGGCAGCAGCTGGGATTCCGTCAAGGCGAACGATGAAGTCGGCACCACCATCGACGTCGTTGCCGATGCCACGAACCTCTCCGACACGGCCACCACGAGCGCACTCTATTATATCGATAAGGACGGCGCACACCACTACCTGTATGTCGACGGCAGCGCGATCTTCCGTGCGGACGTCAACAAGGCAAACGGCAGTCACACGGGCGAGGACATGCAGATCGCAGACAATGTCAGCGGCGCGTCCCTCATCAGTGTAGACCTCACGTCCGATCCTGCCTATCAGTACCTGTACTTCTCCCGTTCCAACGGGTCGGGGCACTCTGTGGAGCGTGCGGTCATCAACGGCGAGGCGGTCAACTATCAGAACCTTCCCTATGAGGATCTCGACAACGAACCCTACCAGCCCGTGAAGGTGCTCAACGCAGAGGTTGCCGACAGCTGGTATCAGTTCGAACTCATCGGCACCGACCTCTTCTTCGCCGATGCCGACAGCGACGTCGCCTCCACTTCCTTCAATTACATTACCGTTGTCTCCCTTGCAAACAGCGAGAGCAAGCTCATGAACAACAAGGAACTCAAGGCCTTTACCGATAAGTTCAACTCCATCATGAGCACAGACGCCAAGGTCGGCCTCCTCTCCAAGCTCTCCGCCAACAGCAACTCCAAGCTCTCCACCGCGCTCAGATATTATTTCCTGACGGGAGAGACGGAGCAGTTCACAGAGAATATCAACTTTGCCGTCGAAAACGACAAGAGCTATACCTACCTCTACACCGATGAGGAGCAGAGCGCATTCGAAGCCTTTACGGGCATTGCAGACGACAGGGGATACGAAGACCTCTTCAGCGCGACCGACTTCTTCGACGGTGAAACGAGCTACCGCACCTATGCCTACTTCGCAACAAGGATCGGCGAGGTGACCGAGGCGGATACCGAGAAGGTGGACGACTATTGGAAGACGACGCTTGCCAACTTCGCCCTTCCCTCCGAGGAAGAGGGCGAAACGGGACTTCCCGCTTGGGCATGGGCGCTCATCGGCATCGCGATCGCGGTCGTCGTGGTCGGCTGTGTGCTGGTCACCGTGTTCGTTCTCCGCAAGAAGAACGGCAGCGAAGAGCCCAAGGAAGAGAAGATGGCCGTCGATACAACGGACGATGCCGACGTAGACGTCTATGCCACCGACGAGTCCGAAGAGGGATCTATTGAAGAGTACGAAGAGGAGCCTGTTGAGGAGCTCACAGAGGGATCTTCCGAGGAACTTGCTGAGAATCCCGAGGCAGAGAGTGAGAGCAACGAAGCTCCCGAAGAGCCCGCTCCCTCCGAGCCGCAGGAATAAAACACTTCAAACCTCCGCTTCGGCGGAGGTTTTTTTGTGCCAAAACATGTAAAAATGCACAAGCTGTAAAAAATGTTGTCATTTTCCTAAAAAATTTTAAAAAATACCACGCAAAACAGTTTACAAAAAAATTAAATCCTAATATAATTTATTAGCCCAATGGGGCAAATCCGCAGGAGGTAGGGTAAGTATGGCACATTACGTCAAATGCCCGCGGTGCGAACTCAACTATATCGATGCCGATCAGCAGGAGTACTGCGACGTATGTTTACGGGAAATGAAGGGGATCCTGAGCGATGCCGATGAGGCGGACGAGGACGAGATCCCCATGGAGGTATGTCCCATCTGCGGCGAAAACATGATGCGCGTCGGCGAAAAGATGTGCGACGAATGCAAGAAAAAGGCGGAGTACGAGGTGGAGGAACCCGACCCCGACGACGATGACGACGATGAGTGGCGGGAATATCTCGACGACGACACCGACGATCTCGACGAGGAGATGGGAAAACTCGACGAAGCCATGAGCGGCGATCTCGACGTTGCCGACGAAGAGGAAGAGGAGGAAGAAGAGGAATATCACGACGATGACGAAGAGGATCTCGATTACGTCACGGGTGATGAGATCTATTCCATCTCGGGCGACGATGACGACGATGACGACGACGAAGACGACGACTTCTAAATTCTTAAAAACGGAGCATAAGCCCCGTTTTTTTGTGTATTACACCCTTTATTCCCCTTCTTGGGGAGAGCCAGAACGCAGTCAGAGCCCCCTCCTTGGGGAGGGGGTAGGGGGCGGGGACGTTCTGAATGGTGTCAACATTATCCCCTCATCCGTCACGGCAAGGGCAGCCGTGCCACCTTCCCCCCGAGGGGAAGGCTTGCGGGCACCCGTTCTCGGCAAGGGGAAAGCTTGAGCCCCCTCCTTGGGGAGGGGGTAGGGGGCGGGGACATTCTAATCCTCCAAATTCATCGCTACACCCTGCAAGAAGTAAAAACAAATCCACTCAAAACCATTGCATTTCATTTCCAAAAAGTGTAAAATATTGATATGGCGATCACAAATAATCCCAATTTAACACCAAGGGCGCGGGAGCTCCGCAAAAACATGACCAAAGAAGAGCGTCATCTTTGGTATGATTTTTTGGTGCAGTTGCCGTGCCAATTTCACCGTCAGTTTGTGATAGGGAACTATATTGTAGATTTTTACTGTCCCACGGCAAAGCTCATTGTTGAATTGGACGGCGCACAGCATTACGAGGAAGAAGCGGCCGCTTATGACAGAGAAAGAGACGAATATTTACAGAATTTGGGGTATACGGTATTACGCTATACAAATATAGAATTCCATAGAAATTTTAGAGGGGTATGTGAAGATATTTTGAATCATTTGCCGATTTAAAATATATCCCCTCCTCAGTCACTGCGTGACAGCTCCCCCCGAGGGGGGGAGCCATGGGCCCCGTCCTCAGCTCGGGCCCGAACGCAGTCAGTGCCCCGTCCTCGGGGAGAGCCAGAACGCAGTCAGTGCCCCCTCCTTGGGGAGGGGGGTAGGGGGGCGGGGAAATTCCAAATGAAAAACCTTATGAACATTTTTCAGCGCATTGGGGAGGCGGTACGGAGGTACGACGATACCCACAATTTCACCTGCGATCTCTGCGGCAGGGAGGTGTTCGGCGGCGAGAGAGTGTGCGATAAGTGCCGAAAAATTCTCCCGTGGAACGACGGCAACATCTGTCCCCTCTGCGGCCGCAAGGTGGGGGAGCCCGGCATCTGCCTCGAGTGCAAGCAAAAGCGGCTCATGGTGGACAAGGCCCGTTCCCCGCTCCTGCACGAGGGGGAAGCCGCCCGCATCGTCCTCCGTCTGAAGAAGCAGAAATATTTTTACCGCACTGCCGCGGAACTCATGTTTCCCCTCCTCGACGAATTCGGGGCAGACGCCTTTGTCTTTGTCCCGATGACGGAACGGGCACAAAAGAAGCGGGGCTACAACCAGTCCCGCCTCATTGCAGAGGAGCTTTCCCGCCTGAGCGGCATTCCCGTGCTCGACGCCGTGTCGAAAATTCACGAGACGGGTGCGCAGAAATCGCTCGGCCGCACGGAGCGGGAGAAGAACATGGAGGGGAGTTTCCATGTGACCGACCGTAAAGGGGTCAAAAATAAAAACCTCCTCATCATCGACGACACGCTGACGACGGGTTCCACGGTGAGCGAGCTCGCCACCGTCCTCAAGCGTGCGGGTGCGAAGGAGGTGAATGCGCTGACCCTGACGAGCGTGCACGACAAGCACCCGTTCGGTCTGAAGGAGGGAGAAGAGAAGTAGTTCCCGCCCTCATCCCGAGGCGCAGCCGAGCGGATCCCGTTAAGCGTACGGAAGCTCGTGGCGGCGCTCATCCTGAGCGTAGCGAAGGATCCCGTTAAACGCACGGGAGTAATTAAAAATTAAAAATTAAAAATTAAAAATTGTGGTGGGGGACACATTTAGAACGACACCCCCTCAGTCACGCAAGGGCGGCGTGACAGCTCCCCCTCCGAGGGGGAGTCAAGGGACGGTGCGCTCATCCTGCTCGGCTCGTTCCTCTTGCCCGCCCCCTGCGTAAGGGGGCGGGCAAGAGGAAGGGCTGAATGAGCAACTTATATTCGTGTTTTTGCGGGGGCCTTGCGGATAGCGGGCGCCTTTTGTGTTGCCTCGGAGGCGCCGCGGCGGTCCTTTCCGAGGAAGAAGAGCGCGATCGTATCGGGCCCGACGTGGGTCCCCGTGCAGATATCGTAATATTCCACGATCACGTCCTTCACGCCCCGTTCCCTCAGGGCCTCGGCGAGGGCAAGGGCCTCCTCCTCGCAGTCCGCATGGGTGATGGCCACGGTCTGTGTCTCGGGGTGAACGCAGTGGCTGTCGAACGCCGCCAAGAGGCTCGCGATGGCCTTTTTCCTGCCGCGCTCCTTGCCGCAGACCACGAGCTTTGCCTGTGCTTCCCCGTCCGCCTTGAGAATGGGCTTAATGTTGAGAAGTGCCCCCGCAAAGGCAACGGCGGCGGAGATCCTTCCCCCCTTTCTGAGGTACTTGAGGTCCCCAACCGTCACATAACTGTTCATTTTATAGCGGTTCGCCTCGAACCACTCCGCACACGCGTCGAGACTTTCGCCCATATCTCTGAGGTCCGCCACGCGGAGCACGAGAAGCCCCTCGCCCATGGACGCATTGGAACTGTCCCCAACGACGATCCTCCGTTCGGGGAATTTTTTTCTGAGCTCCCTTGCGGCTAAAACCGCCTGCGCGTATGTGCCGCTGATCCCCGAGGCGATCGTCACGAAAAAGACATCCCGCCCCGCTTCGAGCACGGGGGAGATCTCCTCGATCATGCGTTCCTTGGAGATGAGGGAAGTGCGGATCTCCTTCCCCGCCCGCATCTTGGCGTAGTGCTGTTTTGCGGCCTCGCGGAAGTTGTTTGCTGTGCAGTCCCGCTCTTCCCCGTCCTCGAGAAAACGGTAAGAGATCACGCGGATCTTGCGCTCCTTTAAGAGATCGTCGGGAATGTTGGCCGACGAATCCGTAAAAATTTCAAATGACATATGCACCTCCCGATTGCTTCTGACAGAATTTAGCATACCGCACTTCCGTCCAAATTACAACCTATTGTCCCGCTCCGCTCGGCTACTCTTTGCCGCCGCGGCTCCACTGTGGAGAAAACGGACTCTACTCTGAGTAGAATGCACGATATTTCTGCAATATCTGTGCATTTTTTTGTTATGAGGGTCATATCTTAGTATCGATCGGCGGGACAAGGGATATTCGTCAAAATACGACAAAACTCCTGCACAAAAGGCAAAATTCCTCCCGCACATTATGATAGGATATAGGAGATTCGGATGAAATTTTTCACCGTGAAGCTGAAAACACTGCTTTCCGTCGGGGCGATCTTGCTTGCCCTGACCGTCGCGCTCGTCGCCGCAACCGTGACGGGCGCCGTGGAGGTGTATTCGAGTGCAAGCCGCTCCCTTCCCATCTACTGCGTCGGAAGGGAGGACAACAAAATCGCCATCTCCTTCGATTGCGCTTGGGGCGTGGAACACACCGATGAGATCCTCAAAAATCTCGAAGCGGGCGGCGTGAAGGCGACCTTCTTCACCGTGGAATTCTGGGCGAAGGACCACCCCGACTATCTAAAGAAAGTTTCCGACGCGGGCCACGAGATCGGCACGCACAGCGCCACCCATTCCTATATGTCCCGCCTCTCCGAGAGCGAGATCCGCGGCGAGCTGAAGTCCTCCGTGGACGCCATCACGGCCGTCACGGGGAAGCCCGTGGAGCTCTTCCGCCCGCCCTATGGGGACTATGACGACCTGCTCATCGACACGTCGAACGCGATGGGGCTGTATCCCATCCAGTGGGACGTGGACTCGCTCGATTGGAAGGACCTGAGCAGTTCCGACATTGCCGAACGGGTCACCTCGAGAGTGAAGAGCGGCTCCATCATTCTGTGCCACAACAACGGCCTGCACACGGCGGAGGCCCTGCCCATTATCATCGACACCCTCCGCGCCAAGGGATTTACGTTTGTCCCCATCGGCGAACTCATCTATCGGGAGAACTACACCATTGACGCCACAGGCAAGCAGCTCCCCCAAAACGCCGCTTGAGCCCCGCGCGCTCATCCTGAGCGTAGCGAAGGATCCCGTTAAACGCATGGAAGTAATTAAAAATTAAAAATTGCGGTAATGCAAGATTTAGAACGGCGGCGTTCCGATCACGTCATGGTGAGCTCTGTCGAACCATCACCTTATTATGCTGCGGTGACCCTTCGACGTCGCTCAGGGTGACGTGATTAGGACGGTTGGGTAGAATGACGCGGCGGGGCGTTCATTCAGAGCGAAGCGATGAATCCCGTTAAACGCACGGAAGTAATTGAAAATTGAAAATTAAAAATTAAAAATTGTGGCGGAGAGTGATTTAAGAGAGTCCCTTGGCTCCCCTTGTAGGGGAGCTGTCACGCGCCCTTGCGTGACTGAGGGGTTTCTGAACCCTATCCCCCGCTACGCGGGTACTTCCCCTAAGAGGGGAAGCAAGAGGGGCTACGCGGGTACTTCCCCTACAAGGGGAAGCAAGTCCCCCCCCACTCATGCTTTGAAGGAACGGTTCCTGTCAAAAACTCTGAAAGAAACACTTGGAGGTACACATATATCATGGATCACAGCACGGAAAAGAACAACAGGGTATACTTTTGCGGAGAGATCGTCACCGAGGCGACCTTTTCCCACGAGGTCTACGGCGAGGGATTCTACGAATTCTACGTCAAGGTCCTCCGCCTTTCCGGTCAGGCGGACATTCTGCCCGTCACCGTCTCCGAACGGCTCATCAAGGGGAACGACCTCAAGATCGGCAGCCGTATCTCCGCCATCGGACAGTTCCGAAGCTATAATAAGTTAGAAGGGGGCAGGTCCCGCCTCATGCTCACCGTGTTTGTGCGTGAGATCGTCGAGCCCACCTCGCAGAACCCCAACAGCATCGTCCTCTCGGGGTATATCTGCAAGCCGCCCGTCTACCGCACCACGCCGTTCAACCGTGAGATCGCAGACCTTCTCATCGCCGTCAACCGCGCCTACAACAAGTCGGACTACATTCCCTGTATCGCTTGGGGACGCAACGCAAGATTTGTGCAGACGCTGAAGGTGGGGGACAGGATCGCCCTCTCGGGCCGCATTCAGAGCAGAGAATACCAAAAGCGTCTCTCCGAGGAGGAGACGGTGACGATGACGGCCTACGAGGTCTCCGTCAGCAAGCTCGCCGCCTACGACGAGGGGGACAATTTCGATTTGGACGGCGAGTTTGACCTCTACAGCCCTGCGGAACAGATCTATAACGCTTGACAATTCTCCCCGTTTCGGATACAATAGAGAAAAAGCCGAACGGGGTGACGTTGTGGCAAAAAAGAGGACGAAGAACGAAAAAATACGCGGAATTCAGGCGACGCTCGAAAGGCATCGCCGTTTCGACTTTCAGTATATCCCCATCCTCGGCCACTATGTCATGCCCGACAAGAACTATGCCTACCGCCAACATGGGTTCAGTCTCTTCCTCACGGGATTCTGGAGGACCTTTTTAAAGCTATTCACCCGTCCGCTCTTCTGGATCGCCTACGGCGGCGTCAGCGTAAAGGGGAAGAAGAACTTAAAGGCGATAGGGAAGTCGGGGGCCATCTCCGTCTGCAACCACTTCAATTATCTCGACACCCTCCTCGTCCGCACGGCGCTCGGGCACTTCCGCACCTTCCACACCATGGGCCCGTGGAACAACAAGACGGGCTTTGCGGGGCATATCATCCGCCACGGCGGCATGTGGCCCTTCTCCAAGGACAGAGAGGCGACGCGGAACCTTCTCGCCGAGATGGAACGTCAGCTCAAGAGGGGGAAGATCGTCAATTTCTATGCCGAGCAGGTCATGTGGACGAACTATCAAAAGCCCCGCCCCATGAAGGACGGAGCCTTTCACTATGCCATCAAGTTCCATGTGCCCGTTCTGCCCATTTTCTGCACTTTCAAGCGGAACAAAAGGGGGCATTTGAAGCGGGTGCGTATCCACATTCTCCCTGCGATCTATGCCGATGAGGACCTTCCCAAGGGGGAACGCCTGCAGGACATGAAGCGCCGCGCCGAAACGGAGTGGAAGGACTGCTACGAATCCGCCTACGGCCTCCCGCTTACATACGATGATTGATCCCCCCGCTCATGCTGAGGCGTAGCCGAAGCATCCCGTTAAACGCACGGAAGCACATGCGCTCATCCTGAGCGCAGCGAAGGATCCCGTTAAACCAACGGAAGGAATTAAAAATTGAGCGCTCAGCGCTCATCCTGAGCGTAGCGAAGGATCCCGTTAAACGCACGGAAGCACATGCGCTCATCCTGAGCGCAGCGAAGGATCCCGTTAAACGCACGGAAGCACATGCGCTCATCCTGAGCGTAGCGAAGGATCCCGTTAAACCAACGGAAGGAATTAAAAATTGAGCGCTCAGCGCTCATCCTGAGCGTAGCGAAGGATCCCGTTAAACCTACGGAAGGAATTAAAAATTGAGCGCTCAGCGCTCATCCTGAGCGTAGCGAAGGATCCCGTTAAACCTACGGAAGGAATTAAAAATTAAAAATTGTGGTGGGGGCATATTTGGAACGACACCCCCTCAGTCACTGCGTGACAGCTCCCCTACAAGGGGGAGCCAAGGCGCGGCCGAACGGAGTCCCCCTTGCTTCCCCTCTTAGGGGAAGTACCCCGAAGGGGGGATAGGGTTGAACCCCTCAGTCACGGCAAGGGCAGCCGTGACAGCTCCCCTACAAGGGGAGCCAAGTTGCCCCCTCCTTGGGGAGGGGGTAGGGGGCGGGGAAATTCCAATCTCCTTACCTCAATTTTTCATTTTTAACTTTAAATTTTAAATTTAAAAAAACCGTCACATATGTGACGGTTTTTGTCATTCTTCGGGGGGCTTGTCGTACCCGACGCGGGCGGTCTGTTCCCAACCTGCATCGGTGTTCTTGCGCGCATAGCGGCGGCTGATGATATAGATGGGGACATATTCGAGCAGATAGAAGGGGTTGAACAGCACCGTGCCTGCCTTCTCCCAAAAGCCGAGCGGCTTGAACATTTCGGGGCAGGCGAGCATCGCGAGGACGCTATAGCCGAGGAGGAGCAGATACATGACCCCGAACGGCAGCACGATGAGGAACATCACCGCCTCGAACCACGGGCCCTCCGTGAGGGCATACCACGAGGCGATCCCTACCCCCGTCAGAACGGTGGCCACCGAGAAGACGAGGAAGAGAATGAGCGGCACGATGCCGAAGAAGTATTCCCATTCCCCCGAGGTAAAGGAGCCCCGCTTTCTGATCTGTTCGGTAATCTGCTGTTTGTACTTTTTATCGCACTGCGAGTAGCCCGTGAGCCAGCGCACGCGGCGATGGAAGTTGTCCTTGTGGTGAAGGGCCTCCTCCGTATAGATGATGGCATAGGGATAGAACATGGAGCGGAATCCCTTCAAGAGGGAATCGAGCTTGAGTTCGTAGTCCTCGGTGAGGGTCCTGTACGGCCACCCGCCGAGCCGTTCGATGACGGACCGCCGCACCATCATGCCCTGCCCGCACATGTTGAGGGGCATGTCCTTCTGCATGCGGTACTTGTTCCCCAAATCGTCCAAAATCGGCCACGTGAGGGCGGAGCAGTTGGTGAACACCGTCCGCGCCTTTTTTCCGCCGAGATAGTTCTTTACATACTTCCGCGTGAGGTAGATATCGTAGTCGTGTTCGAGCGCGTTGTTGAGCTCGGAGACGTAAGATCTGTCGAGGACGGCGTCGGCATCGACGATGACAAACGCGTCATAAGTTGCGATTTTTTCCTTGATGGCCTTGAAATACCCGTCGAGCGCGTCCCCCTTGCAGGTCTGTTCGGGGACGATGAAGACCTCTGCGCCGAGCTCCTTTGCGAGTTCGATCGTGGGGTCGTCGGGGTCCTTCACGATGACGCTTACGTCGAAAAATTCCCTGTCGTAGTCCTGTTTTTTGATGGAGGCAAAGAGGTCCCCGATGACCTCGCTCTCGCCGCGGGCGGGAATGACGACGGAGATCTTTCTCCGCACATTGGCCCGTTTATAGGGCGGCTTCTGAAAGGCGTAGCGAAACTGCATCAATTTCGGAATGTACAGCAAGATCGCCAGCGCCGAGAGGCCTGTATACATGAACAGTGTGATCATGACGGGAAGGGACATATGAACTCCGCTTGAGTAATACTTTGTACTTATTATAGACAATAATTTTGTATCCGTCAAGGAAATACGGCAGATCTGTCAGAAAAACATATGACAATTTTGAGTTTTCTGTTCCTGTTCATCCCCACCCCCCTCGGCTCCCCTCTCAGGGGAGCTGGCGAGCGTAGCGAGACTGAGGGGTTCAACCCTATCCCCCGCTACGCGGGTACTTCCCCTACAAGGGGAAGCAAGGGGCGCGCTCATCCTGCGCCCACCCGCTCATCCTGAGCGCAGCGAAGGATCCCATTAGACCAACGGAGAAGGTACCGCCGCTTCATTCTACCCAACCGTCCTAATCACGTCACCCTGAGCAACGTCGAAGGGTCACCGCAGCATAATAAGGTGATGGTTCGACTACGCTCACCATGACGTAATCGGAACGCCGCCGTTCTAAATCTTGCATTACCTCAATTTTTAATTTTTAATTTTCAATTTTAAATTTAAAAAAACGGCAGTGCAAACTGCCGTTTTTTGCAACATATGTGTCAAAAAACGATCTTTTCGGTGAGGAAGGAGATGATGCCCTCCTCGTCGAGCCGCACCTGCTCCATCGTGTCGCGGTCGCGGATGGTGACGGAGTCGTTCTCCATCGTTTCAAAGTCGATCGTGATGCAGTACGGCGTGCCGATCTCGTCTTGACGGCGGTACCGCTTGCCGATGGAACCCGCCTCGTCGTAGATGACGGGGAACCTGCGTTTCAGGTTGTTCCATACCTCCCTTGCCTTGGGTGCAAGGTTCTTCTGCAGCGGCAAAATCGCAGCCTTATATGCCGAAATCGCGGGGTGGAAGTGCAAAACGTTCCTCGTCTCGCCGTCGTCGAGTTTCTGTTCCTCGTATGCCTCGGAGAGCACGGCGAGCATGAGACGGTCCGCCCCAATGCTGTATTCGATGACATAGGGAATGAACCGCGAGCCGTCCATGGGGTCCACATATTGCAAACTCTTGCCCGAGTATTCCTGATGGCGGGAAAGGTCGTAGTCCGTGCGGTTGTGGATGCCGTTGAGCTCCTGCCAGCCCATGGGGTAGAGATATTGGATATCGCACGCCTCCTTTGCGTAGTGGGCGAGCTTGTCGTGGTCGTGGAAGCGGAGGTGTTCCGCCTTGAAGCCCAAATCGAGAAGGAACTGCAGTGCTTTTTGCTTGAATTCTTGGTAATACTGCTCGTCCGTGCCCTCTTTGCAGAACCACTGGTGCTCCATCTGCTCAAATTCGATGGTGCGGAAGATGAAGTTCCCGGGCGTGATCTCGTTGCGGAAGGCCTTGCCGATCTGCGCAATGCCGAAGGGGACTTTCGCCCGCGTCGTGCGCTGGACGTTGAGGAAGTTCACAAATTCCCCCTGCGCCGTCTCGGGACGGAGATAGATCTTGTTCTGGCTCTCGTCGGTGACCCCGCGCGAGGTCTCGAACATGAGGTTGAAGGTGCGGATGGGGGTCCAGTCGAACCCGCCGCAGACGGGGCAGTGCACCTGATGCTCCTGAATGTACTGCTCCATTTCCTCATTCGACATGAGGTCGGGGTTGACGGCCCCCTTGCTGTGTGCCTCGATGAGGTTATCGGCGCGGTGACGGGTCTTGCACTTCTTGCAGTCCATCTTGGGGTCGGAGAAGGAAGTGGTGTGCCCGCTCGCCTCCCAGACGCGGGAGTTCATCAGAATGGCAGCATCCACGCCGTAGGAGTTTTCGCTCTCCTGCACAAAGCGCTTCCACCACGCCCGCTTGATATTGTTCTTGATCTCCACGCCGACGGGACCGTAGTCCCACGTGTTGCCCATACCGCCGTAGATCTCGCTCCCGGGGAAGATGATGCCCCTCGCCTTGCAGAGCGCGACCAATTTATCCATTGTGACAGCGCTGTTGTCCATAAACCACCTCGTGAAATTTCGTTCAGGATATATTATACAAGGATTTTTCTGAACGGTCAAGAGAATTGAAAATTAAAAATTTAAAATTAAAAATTAAAAATGGAGGTTTCTTGCCCCCTCCCGAGGAGGGGGGTAGGGGGGTGGGCAAGGGGACTTCGCTCAAGGGGATCCTTCGCTGCGCTCAGGATGAGCGGGCGGGGCAGGATGAGCGCGCCCCTTGCTTCCCCTCTTAGGGGAAGTACCCGCGCAGCGGGGGATAGGGTTGAACCCCTCAGTCTCGCTACGCTCCTCGGCTCCCCTCTCAGGGGAGCCGAGGAGGGGCGGGGTTTCTCCCATATACAAAAAAATGTCAAAAAAACCCTGCTCAAAAACTATGCAAATTGTGAAAAATATGATATAATGACAGACGGAATACTGTAAATAGATTCGGAGACACTATGGCGGACAATTTTATTGAACAATTCATCGACGACGACCTCGCTGCGGGGAAGATCTCTGCGATCCAGACGCGCTTCCCGCCCGAGCCCAATGGCTACCTCCATATCGGCCATGCAAAGAGCATGTTTGTCAACTTCGGCATTGCCGAAAAGTACAACGGCAAGTGCAACCTCTTCTTCGACGACACCAACCCCTCCAAGGAAAAGACGGAGTATGTCGATGCCATCCGCCGCGATATCGAATGGCTCGGCTATCATTGGGAGAAGGAGGTCTACGCCTCCGACTTCTTCGATACCATCTATGCCTTTGCGGAACGGCTCATCCAAGAGGGCAAGGCCTTTGTGTGCGACCTCTCCCCCGAGGAGATCAAGGCGACCCGCGGCACCCTCACCGAACCCGGTGTCGAGAGCCCGTACAGAAATCGCACCCCCGAGGAGAATTTAAAGCTCTTCCGCGAGATGAAGGAGGGCAAGTATCAGGACGGGGAGAAGTGCCTCCGCGCCAAGATCGATATGGCCTCTCCCAACGTCAACATGCGCGACCCCGTCATCTACAGAATTTTGCACGCGACCCATCACAGGACGGGGGATAAGTGGTGCATCTATCCCATGTACGACTATGCGCACCCCATCTGCGACTATCTGCAGGGGGTGACCCATTCCCTCTGCACGCTGGAATTCGAGGACCATCGCCCGCTGTACGATTGGGTGGGCATCAACTTAGGCTTCTCGCCCAAGCCCCGCCAGATCGAATTCGCGCGGCTCAACCTCACCAACCTCGTCATGAGCAAGCGGTATCTGAAGAAACTTGTGGAAGAACACTCCGTCCACGGCTGGGACGATCCGAGGATGCCCACCCTTGCGGGACTTCGCAACCGCGGCATTCCCGCCGAGGCCATCAAGGACTTCTGCGCCCGTGCAGGCGTCACCAAGGCGCAGTCGGAGTGCGAGATCGGCTACTTCGAGGCCGTCGTGAGGGACTATCTCAACCTGCACGCTCCTCGTGCGATGGCCGTTCTCGACCCCATCAAGCTCACCATCACCAACTATGAGGGGAGCGAGGACGTCGAATTCGAAGTCAACCAGCTCGATGAGAACGCAGGCACACGGAAGGTGAAGTTCGGAAAAGAGCTCTATATCGAGCGGGCGGACTTCTCCCTCGACCCGCCGCCCAAGTACCACCGTCTCAAGATCGGCGGCTATGCAAGGCTCAAGAGCGCATATATCATCCGTGCCGACGAGGCCGTGACGGATGGAGAGGGCAACGTCACAGAAGTGAAGTGCACCTACTTCCCCGAGAGCAGATCGGGGAACGACACGAGCGGCATCAAGGCCAAGGGCGTTTTGCATTGGGTGAATGCGGAGAGCTGCATCGACGCAGAGCTCAGGCAGTACGACCACCTCCTCCGCGACGCCGACTACAGCGGGCAGGACTTCTCCGAGCGCATCAATCTCGACTCCGAGCACATCTTCTCCGCCAAGGCAGAGCCCTATCTCGCCGAGGCAGCGGAGGGCACGGCGTTCCAGCTCATGCGCACGGGATATTACAAGACGGCGGCGGAAAACGGCAAGCTCATTCTCTCGGAGATCGTCTCCCTGAAGGATAATTTCAATAAATAAAGGCTTTCCTGCCCCATGGCAGAGAAAGGAGGAAATATGGATCTGTTATTGGCGTCCGGTATCGTGATCGGGGATACGGATATCACCCTGTATGTCATTCTCGGCGTGTGCGGTTTGGCGCTCATTCCCCTGATCTATGGCGGGATCCGCGGCTTTTACCGCCTCACTTGGATCGGCTGGGAGCTCCTTATCGCATACGGTCTCGAACTGCTCCTTCCCGCGCAGGTGAACATGGCCGTGTCGGTCTTGCTTCTCATCGTCTTTTCGGCGCTCCCGCTCGTGGGGGAATACTTCCTGCGCCGCGCCGTTCTCACGGGCCGCGTCCTCGAACAGAGCACGGGAGAAAAGGTCTTTAACCACATTTTCGGCGCATTCACCGCGCTCATGGGCTTTTTGATGTTCCTCGTCGCCCTCGCGGGTCTCGCCCTGCCCATTGTGGGTATGTTCATGGAGGGCGGATTCCTCGACAGTATCCCGCCCATCGTCACGGGCCACGCGCTCGACTTCTTCCTCATTGCGCTCTGCCTCGTGATCCTGCGTGCAGGGTGCAGGCTCGGCGTGCTGAAGGGGCTCAACTTCTTCCTCACGCTCGTGATCACGCTCGGCTCCTTCTTCGGCTTCTTCCTGCTCTTCTCGCAGGTGAGCGGCGGGGTCGCGTTTGCCATGACCGTCGGCGGCTGGTTCGGTCCCACGGGCCTCTCCGCAGCCATTCTCGGCGATGTGATCCTGACTTTCTTCTTCACGATCATCGTGTTCGTGGGGGCAATGTTCCTGTCGAAGTTCTTGGACGGCCTCATTCAAAAGGCAAACGGCAGCATGGCCGTTGCGATCCCCGACGCATTGATCCTCGGCGCCCTGTATCTCACGGTGTTCATTCTCATCGTCCTCGGGATACAGGCGGTGTTCGGGGCCCTCGCAGGCGGGAACTTCTTGGGTTCCATTGCGGGCGGCATCGGGTATGACTTCAGCGAGATCGACGCGACCATCGCCGAATACGGGCAGAAACTTGCAAACTTTGCAATGTCCTCGCCCATCTCGGCGGGGCTCTATATCGGCAATCCGTTCATCGGGGGAGAGGCAACTGCGTCCCTCCTCGGCGGGCTGGTCTCTGCGCATCCCTTCCTCTGATTAGAGGATAACTTGTCGGAATCGGGATATAATGATAGAAGAATGCTTGATAAACGCACCCATCTTCTGCTATCCCGTATTGCGGAACTCTGCGACGGCGGAAGCTATAAAGTCGTCGAAGAAAAGGAGCTCCTTGCCTGCTTCCCGCCGAAACTGAAAACGGACGGGGAGGGGCTCGTCCACATGCTGCGCTTCCTCTCCGAGCATGGCTATATCGATATCAGATATGCGGAGGAGGGGGTGTATTGCCTCTCTCCCCTGCCTGAGGGCAGAATGTACGACGAGAGAATGAGGCGGGAGAGGACGGAGAACAGAAAGAGAAGGCTATATCTGTTTATGTTTACCCTCCTCGGCGCGTTTGCGGGTGCGTTTGCGGGCGCGGGGCTTGCGATCTCGCTCCTTGCGGGGGGCGTATGATCAGCGACACATTGAATAAACGCGAGGATGCGGTGATGAACGCCGTTTTCACGCTGTCGGCGGGGCGGGAGAGATTGATTGCCGCCCCGTATGATATTTTATCCCTCCTTCCGCCCAAGATGAAGTTCGACGAGGAGAAACTGGAGCGGGTGCTCAGGGACTTGGGCCTCGACGGTTACTTTGAACTCATCGAGTCGGACAGAAAGGGGGAGCGGGTGTATGTTCTGCACCTCACCGCCCGCGGCATGAACTATCGGCGGGAGGACAGCCAGCTCAAGCGGAGGGTGTGGTTTCGCTGGGGTGTCGCCGCGATCGGCGCCGTCATCACCGCCCTCATCGGCATGCTTTTACGGTTGATTTTTCGGTGAGGGAGGGGTTCGCTCATCCTGAGCGTAGCGAAGGATCTCATAAACCAACGGAGCCCCATTCGCTCATCCTGAGCGTAGCGAAGGATCTCATAAACTTACGGAGCCTCATCCGCTCATCCTGAGCGCAGCGAAGGATCTCATAAACCAACGGAGCCTCATCCGCTCATCCTGAGCGTAGCGAAGGATCTCATAAACCAACGGAGCTTCATCCGCTCATCCTGAGCGTAGCGAAGGATCTCATAAACTTACGGAGTAACTATGCCTTACACCTACATTATGACCAACAAGTACAACACGGTACTGTATGTCGGCGTGACGAACGATATTCGCCGCCGCTATTTTGAGCATCTATTCAAAGTCAACAACGGTTTCACAAAGAGGTACAACCTCGACAGATTGGTCTATTATGAATGCTTTGAGCACAAAAATGACGCAATCGCCAGAGAAAAATCATTAAAAGGGAAAACACGGGACAAGAAGATCGCGCTGATAAAGAGCATGAATCCCGAGTGGAAGAACTTGATGATAGAGGATGAGTAACGGACTTCGTTCGAGGGGATTCTTCGGTCGCTTGTGCTCCCTCAGAATGAGCGGGTAAACAACTATGCAGCATCATGATTTTATCTTAAAATCCCCATTTCAGCCGACGGGGGATCAGCCAGAGGCCATTCAGTCCCTCACGGAGGGGGTCCTTGACGGCGTCCGCACACAGGTGCTCGTCGGCGTCACGGGCAGCGGTAAGACGTTCACCATGGCAAACGTCATCAAGAACGTCGGCCGTCCCACCCTCGTCATCGCCCACAACAAGACGCTTGCCGCCCAGCTCTGCAACGAGTTCCGCGCCTTTTTCCCCGAAAACAGGGTGGAATTCTTCGTCTCCTACTACGATTACTACCAGCCTGAGAGCTATATCCCCTCCACGGACACCTATATCGAGAAGGACCTCTCGATGAACGACGAGATCGACAAGCTCCGCAACGCCGCCACCTGTTCGTTGGGGGAGAGGGACGACGTCATCGTTGTCTCCTCCGTCTCCTGTATCTACGGTCTCGGCGCACCCGAAGAGTTCTTCCGCCTCGGCGTATCCATGCGCCCGGGGCAGACCATGTCGCGGGAGGAGCTCCTGTCCCGCCTCGTCGATATCCACTATGCGAGAAACGACATCGACTTCAAGCGTTCCACCTTCCGCGTGAGAGGGGACATTGTGGAGATCTTTCCCGCCTCCAATTCCGAGGTCGCCATCCGCGTGGAGTTCTTCGGCGAGGAGATCGACCGCATCTCCGAGGAGGACGTCACGACGGGGAAGATCGTCTCCGAGCTCAAGCACGCCGTCATCTTCCCCGCCAGCCACTACGCCGTGGGGAGCGAAAAGCTCGCGTCCGCCCTCTCCATGATCGAACAGGACTTGGACGGCGAAGTGAAAGCGTTTGAGGATGCGGGGAAGCTCCTCGAGGCCCAGCGTCTCCGCCAGAGGACGGAGCATGACCTTGAAATGATGCGGGAGATCGGCTACTGCTCGGGCATCGAAAATTATTCCCGCTACTTCGACGGAAGATTCCCCGGCCAGCCCTCCTTCACCCTGCTCGACTACTTTCCGCCCGATTTCCTCGTATTTATCGACGAGAGTCACATGACCATTCCGCAGATCCGTGCCATGTACAACGGCGACAGGGCGAGAAAGATAAATTTGGTCGATTACGGCTTCCGCATGAAGTCCGCGTTCGACAATCGCCCCCTCACCTTTGAGGAATTCGACGAACGCATTCCCCAGCTCATCTGCGTCTCGGCCACCCCTGCGCCCTATGAACTCAGCGAGGCAGGCAACGTCGTGGAACAGCTCATCCGCCCCACGGGTCTTCTCGATCCTTCCGTCGAAGTCCGTCCCACCAAGGGACAGATCGACGACCTTCTTTCCGAGGTCCACACCGTCACAAAGGGCGGCGGCAGGGTGCTCGTCACCACGCTCACCAAGCGCATGGCCGAAAACCTCACCGATTACATGAAGGAGGCGGGCGTCAAGGTCCGCTACATGCACTCCGATATCGACACCTTGGAGCGCATCGACATCATCAACGGCCTTAGAAGCGGCGAGTTCGACGTCCTCTGCGGCATCAACCTCTTGAGGGAGGGGCTCGACCTTCCCGAGGTCAAGCTCGTGGCCATTTTGGACGCCGATAAGGAGGGATTTTTGAGAAGCGAGACCTCCCTCGTCCAGACCATCGGCCGTGCGGCAAGGAATGCGGAGGGACGGGTCATCATGTATGCCGACGAGATGACGGGATCGATGGAGCGGGCCATCTCCGAGACGAACCGCCGCCGAAAAATTCAACAGTTATATAACGAAAAACACGGCATCGTGCCCAAGACGATCATCAAAGAGGTGCAGTCCACGCTCTCCATCACGGGCAAGGCGAAGAAGGGGGCGGAGCTCAAGCTCAAGGACATTCCCGAGGAGATCGAGAAGCTCAAGGCGCTCATGCGAGTGGCCTCGAACGCTCTCGACTTCGAGCGCGCCATCGAGATCCGCGAAACCATCAACGACCTCAGAAAAAGAATGAGGAAATGAGGGGACTTCCCCGCCCCCTACCCCCTCCCCAAGGAGGGGGCCTCGGCTCCCCTTGTAGGGGAGCTGTCACGCAGTGACTGAGGGGTTCCCTCGGCTCCCCTTGTAGGGGAGCTGTCA
>CANRDK010000013.1 GCA_947629345.1 uncultured Clostridia bacterium | reverse complement strand
ATTACAATTTTTTGAGACCGCACAGTAGCCTCGGCTACTGTGCCCCTATCCCTCACGCATACAACTCTGTCATTTGATACATCTTTTTTTGTTTCAAAAAATTGCCCCAGTTTCGGAGAGCAGTACGCAGTCTGAAAAGCTGTACCGAAGCATCTCGCCGCATAGAATACGCCCCGCGAGATTCTTCGGGTCAGTTTCCGCCCTCTCGTCCTGCCCCGTTTCTCAGAATGATGCGGGGGCTCCCTTGCTGCCCCTTTTAGGGGAAGTACCCCGAAGGGGGGGAAGGGGTTCAACAACCCCTCAGTCACTGCGTGCCAGCTCCCCTATGAGGGGAGCCGAGGGGGCCTCGGTACATGACGCGGGGCTGCTTCCGTGTGTTTAACGGGATGCTTCGCTGACGCTCAGCATGAGCGTGCGGGGCGGCATACCGCGCGGGTCAGCATGAGCGTGCAGTGCTTCCCCCAAAACTGCTTGCCAAGTCGGTAAAATCGTGCTATAATGCTCAAAAAAGGAGGCTTATGGCAAACTGTACGCATGACTGTTCCACCTGCAGTTCATCTTGCGGGACGCGGAACAAAAATTCCTTCATCAAACCCATCAACAAACATGCAAGCGTCAAGCGGGTCGTCGCCGTGGCAAGCGGAAAGGGCGGCGTGGGGAAGTCCCTCGTCACTTCTCTCCTCGCTGTCCGTGCGAGGGCAATGGGAAAGCGGGTGGCCATTCTCGACGCCGATATCACAGGTCCCTCCATTCCCAAGGCATTCGGGGTGAAAGAGCTCGCCCGCGGCACCGACGGAGTCATTCTTCCCGTCGAAACGAAGAGCGGCATCAAACTCATGTCCATGAATTCCCTCTTGGAGCATGAGGAGGACCCCGTTGTCTGGCGCGGCAGCCTCATCGCAGGCGCGGCGGCGCAGTTCTGGACGGATGTGGAATGGGGAGATCTCGATATCATGTTCATCGACATGCCCCCGGGAACGGGCGACGTGCCGCTCACCGTCTTTCAATCCATTCCGCTCTCGGGCGTCGTCGTGGTCTCCACGCCGCAGGACCTTGTCGAAATGATCGTGGGCAAGGCCGTCAACATGGCGAAGATGATGAATATTCCCCTCCTCGGGCTCGTCGAGAACATGAGCTATTTTGTCTGTCCCGACTGCGGAAAGGCGCATGAGATCTTCGGGTCGAGCCGCGCCGCAGAGCTCAAAGAGAAGTTCAAATTCCCCACTTATGCGCGAATTCCGCTCGATTTTGATACGCGGAAGCTGTGCGACGACGGCCGTATCGAACAGGCCGACACCGACCTGATCGCCGCCGTCTTTGCGGAGATCGAGAAGTCCCGCACCATCGAAAAGTGGGTGGGTTGATCCCCGCCCTAAGGAGGCACGACATTTTCCTCATCCCGAGCGAAGCGAGCGGATCTCGTTAAACGCACGGGAGCAGCCCCGCGTCATTCTGAGAACGCGAGAAGGACGAGAGGACGGTAACTAACCCGAAGAATCTCGCGGGGCGTATACTATGCGGCGAGATGCTTCGGTTCAACTTCCGTAGACTGCGTTTTGCTCTCCTTCTCAGCATGACGCCGCCCCCCCGCTCAGCACGGGCACACAGACCACCATGCACAAAAAAACAGCGACTTATGTCGCTGTTTTTGATATTTTCGGAACATTATTCCTTCTTTTCCGCAACCTCTTCGACGGCCGTGGTGGAGGCCCAACGCTTGATGGAGGCGAGGGCGCTCTCCGCCTGTGCGCGGGAGGAATAGGTCGAGCTCGTGGCGAGCAGGCTGTTTCTGCCGTTCAAGACCTGCACCTGCGAGTCGCCGTTCTTGTGCTCGGTGATCTTGAGCCGCCCTGCCGCGATATTGTCCTGATAGGTCTTGATGCCCGAACGCGCCCCCTGCAGCGAGGCGTACGCCGTGGGGCTCTCGAGCATGACCTGCCCGTTCGGGGCGATGAGGGTGAGCCAGAATTCGCCCTTGACTTCCTCGATGATCCACTTGCCGTTTGCCGCGGAGACTTTCTGCGGTTCTTCCTTTTTGGCCGCGGGCTTGGGTTCCGCTTTCTTCACGGGCTTTGTGTCCTTCTTTGCGGGTTCCTGCTTCTTGGCAGGCTCTGCGTGCTTCTTTTCCTGCATTTCGGGTTCCTCCTTCTTTTCTTCCGCGGGGGAGGCTTCCGTCCCGTCGGACGTTTCCGCCTCTTCCTCGGGCTTTGTTTCCTCTTTTGGTTGAACTTCTTCTACGGGCTTAAGTTCTTCTGCGGGTTGAACTTCCTCTGCGGGTTGAACTTCCTCTGCGGGTTGAACTTCCTCTGCGGGTTGAACTTCCTCTGTGGGTTGAACTTCCGCTTCGGGCTGAACTTCCGCGGGCTCTTCTGCGGGGGCTTCGGCCTCTTCTTCGGGAAGATCGGGCATGTACTCCTCATCAAGCGGGCCGTTGGCGAGCGCACGGGCGGCCTCCTCCGTCTCGCGGCGGCTGCGCTTCTTGTTCTGCACGGTGCGGATGATCATGACGAGCACCAGCACGATGATCGCAAGAAGGACCGCACCCAGAATAATGATAAGCGGCAGATTTGCCTTTACGTTATCCCAAAATGATGTGTCTGTTGTTGCATTTAAATGATATAACATATAATTCTCCTTATCACAATCTATTTATCACAATCTATTGTATCACGAAAAAATGGGGCTGTCAATCATTGACAAAAAAATTTACTTGCTGTATCATGGAAATATGATGAAAATTTGTGTGATCGGCGGCGGAGCGGCGGGAATGGCCGCGGCCGTCATGCTGGCAAGGCGGGGGAATTCCGTCACCATCCTCGAGCGCGGGGAACGTCTCGGGCGGAAACTTTCGGCAACGGGAAACGGGCAGGGGAATGTCACAAACACGCACATGAGTGCGGAATTTTACTTCTCGGATGACAGAGAAAAGGTCGCCCGCGTGCTCTCCCGCTTTTCGGAAGGGGACACGGTGGAATTTTTGGAGAGCATGGGCGGCATCTTTCTTCCCGACGCCCGCGGAAGAGTGTACCCCGCCTCGCGGCAGGCCTCTGCCGTCACCGACCTCTTCCGCCGTGAATTGGAACGGCTCCATGTAAACGTCGTCTTTGGCACGCATGTGAATTCCGTCACATATGTTGAAGATTTTTGCATCCAATGGGCGGGCGGACAGATGCGTGCGGACGCAGTTGTGCTCGCGGCAGGCGGAAAAGCAGCCAAAAATTTCGGCACCGACGGTACAGCATATGCGCTTGCGGAAGGTTTCGGACACACGGTGACGCCGCTCTCCCCCGCGCTCGTACAGCTTCGCTGCGACCCCAAGGAAGTCAGGGGTCTCAAGGGGATCCGCGTGGACGCAAATTTGATACTTATGCGCCAAAACAGGCAGATTTATTCGACCCGCGGCGACGTTCTCTTCACCGAAAGCGGCCTTTCGGGCGACGCCGTGTTCCGTGCCTCCTCCCATGCGGAAAAGGGGGACAGGGTGATTTTGGACTTTCTCCCCGACGTTCCCGCAGAAAAGGTCCATGCGGTTGTCTCGCGGGGCGGGATGCTCTGCGTCGTCCACAGCGGCCTCGGGCGCATGCTCGCCGCAAAGGGGGGAGAGGGGCTCGTGAAGAACTTCCCGCTCACGGTGACGGGGACCCTCGGCTTTGACTACGCGCAGGTCACCCGCGGCGGGATCCCGCTCAAAGAGACGGACGAAAATTTGATGAGTATGCTGCAAAAAGGGCTGTTTTTTGCAGGCGAGATCCTGAATGTGGACGGCGTCTGCGGCGGGTACAATCTGCAATGGGCCTTTTCGTCCGCCCATGCCGTTTCGGAGGGGATATGAAGCTCACACTCAACGATCTACATCTCGCGCCGCATGAACGGGAGAGCAAACTCATTAAAATCTGTGAGAAAAAGCTCCATGCGCCCGTAAAATATTTCAAGATATTGAAAAAATCCCTCGACGCGCGCGACAAGGGAAACATCCGCTGGGTGTATACGGTGGAATGTTCGGACCGCGTTGAAAGGGCTCAGCCCCGTGTCTTTGAACGGGTGAAGGGCAGTCCCCGCGTCTACATTGCGGGAACGGGCCCCGCGGGGCTCTTCTGCGCTCTCCGCCTCATCGACCACGGCATCCGTCCCATCCTCTTGGAGCGCGGCAAGCCCGTGGAGGAACGGGTCAAGGACGTTGAAATCTTTCATAAGTGCGGAATTTTGGCCCCCGACAGCAACGTGCAGTTTGGTGAAGGCGGCGCGGGGACCTTTTCGGACGGAAAGCTCAACACGCAGACGAATACGCCGTTCAACCGAGAAGTTTTGGATCTCTTTGTCAAATTCGGCGCACCTGCGGAGATCTCCTTCCTCAATAAGCCTCACATCGGGAGCGACAATCTGAGGTCCGTCGTGCAAAAAATTCGCACTTATGTGCTGGAAAATGGGGGTGAAGTGCGTTTTTCGTCCTGCCTGAACGACGTGGAGATCAGAGACGGCAGGCTCGCCTCCGTCACCGTCAACGGCGTGCGGGAGGATGCGGACGCGCTCGTGCTCGCCATCGGCCACAGCGCAAGGGACACCTTTGAATTGCTCCTCTCGCGCGGGTTCTCCATCGGGCAGAAGCCGTTTGCCGTCGGCGTGCGGGTGGAACATCTGCAGTCGGAGATCGGCAAGGCGCAGTACGGGAGCGGGTATTTGGGACTTCCGCCCGCCGATTACAAGCTCGTTTCCCATGCGGGGGAGAGGGCGGCGTTCACCTTCTGCATGTGCCCCGGGGGCGTCGTGATTCCCGCGGCGAGTGAAGAGGGCGGTGTCGTCACGAACGGCATGAGCAACTTTGCCCGTGACGAAAGGAACGCAAATTCCGCACTTATAGCGCAAATTACGCCCGAAGACTTCGGCTCGGACCACCCCTTGGCGGGGGTTGCGTTCCAGAGAAAGCTCGAACGTGCGGCCTATCTTGCGGGCGGGGGAGGGTACCTTGCGCCCGTTCAGCTCATGGGGGATTTCCTCGCGGGGAAGGAGAGCTACTACTTCGGCGAGGTCAGGCCCTCCTATGCACGGGGGACGGCGTTTGCCCCGCTCGAGAGCTACCTCCCGCCCGTTGTCGTTTCCTCCCTCCGCGCCGCCGTGCCCGATATGGACAGAAAACTCAGGGGCTTTGCGGCGTTCGACGCCGTTTTGACGGGGGTGGAATCGCGGACGAGCTCTCCCGTGCGCATCGTGAGGGATGAGACGCTGCAGGCCGCGGGGAAGGAAAACGTCTACCCGTGCGGCGAGGGTTGCGGCTATGCGGGAGGGATCATGTCGGCCGCTGCGGACGGGCTTCGTGTCGCCGAACAGCTTGCAAAGAAGTATATTTAATGAAATTTTAATAAGTCTTTCACAAAATGAACATATTATGGCACTATAATGGAGCCGACCTATCGGGAGATAGGTGAATTTGCTTACTCCATATTTTTCATATTCTCTCAGGAAAGCGCCGCCCCGTACGGGACGGCGTTTTCCGTGGTTAAAATTTGTGTTGCATTTCAAATGCAAATCCCGAAGTCCTCACGGACTTCGGGCTTTTTTATGCTAATCGTCATCTAAGTTGTTGAAATAATCTCTGTCGAAAAATTCAGATAAAGTGATTCCCGCTCCCTCGCAAAAGCTCCTGATCGTCGTCACTTTCGGGCATTTTGTCCTTCCCTTCATTAAGTCATAGAGAGCGGACGGCGATCTGCCGCCGTTTAAGCATGCCTTACAGACGTTGTTTCCTTTTTCTTTGCATATCTCCTCGATACGCTTCAAAATTGCTTCGTTGGTTTTCATGCTATTACCGCGATTCTTTTTACTCAACTTCCAAATCTTCTGAGGTAAACAACGGATCGTCCAAAAATTCCAAGAGCGTCATATCGAAACCACGGGCGATCATGATGACCGTACTGAGTGTTACCGTCTTATTCCGACCGTTCATGATGCACTGCATGCTGCCGTGTTGGATCCCAGATTTTTGTTCCAGCCGATATTGCGTCATACCTTTTTCAGCCAATAAGCCGACAATTCTTTTTGCAACAGCTTCGTTTACAGTCAAAATGGCTCTCCTTATGTAGTTCTGCCTACATAGTATTTTAAGCCATTGCCCATGACAAAATGTGAAGGTATACCTACATATTGGAGGACCGTAATGAAAACGGCATTTATCGGACACAGACAGATATTCTCACAAAACCTACCGCAGCGGGGCGAAAACCGCAATGCGGTATGCCAAGCGCAAAGGCCTGCGGATCATCAACCTGTACGATGAAAGGGACGAGCCCTTTCACGAAATGACCGACGAGGAATTTTTCGAAAAATGCAAAGAGATCGATTGAAATGAATGACAAAAATCTTTCTGCGGGGCCTTGTGCAAGAAGGGGACTTTCGGGGAAGAGGGGCAGAGGGCTTTCGCCGTCCTGCGGGGCGGCGTTTTTTGTGCGGAAAATAAAATTGTGAAAATTCCCATAGAATGCTTGAAAAATTCAGTTCATTGGTTTATAATGGATGTACAGTTCTATCAAAATAAGGGGGAAAGAACATGAAACACATGAAATGGCTCACGCTGTTGCTCGCAGGTGCGATGGCATTCTCCGTCGTCTCGCTTGCGGCCTGCGATAACGGCGGCACAACCTCGGGCGAAAATCCCGGTCAGGGCGAAAATCCCGGTCAGGGCGAAAATCCCGGTCAGGGCAATACCGACAAGACGCCCGCATCGAGCGGCGTTATCTGCTATGATAACCTGCCCGACGACGGCATTTCACTTGCCGAGACCGATACGAAGTTCACCGCACCCAAGGGGCTCGATACGTCCGCTTTCACGCTGACGGGGGCAAGCGATTACACAAAAATCGCAACATATGATGCGAATACGGGTGTGTTTACGGCGGTCGGCGCAGGCTCCATCATCTACAAGGATGCGAACGGCAGCTTTGGGAAACTCACCGTCGCTCCCGCCTATGTGGAAGATCCCGACAACCAGTATACCAAGCTCGCAGACGATAAGGCCGAGTCTACGAGCACCCTCCTCGGCAACACGCACGACCCTTCCTTTATCGAAGTCACCAATCCCAACACGGGCGCCACGACCTATTATCTCTTCTCCACGGGCTGGGATACGACGACCCAAAAGGGGAGCACGACCTATTACGGCAACGCGATCCACTCCTCCACAGACCTTTTGACATGGAAATATGAGGGCAGAACGTTCAACTACAAGAACCGTGACGAGGAGTTTGTGAACACCAAGGCGGGCAAATGGCTCTATGACGGCACGCTCAGCGGGAGCTACTCCTCCGCAAAGGCGAGCTGGTGGGCTCCCGATATCGTCCCGTGCCCCACGGGCGGCTATTGGCTGTACACCTGCGTCGTGGACGGCGCGGGGGACAATGAGGGCATGCTCCTCCCCGGCGGAAACTACGCCCGCGCGTGCATTCTCCTCTATCATTCGCAGTCCGTGATGGCGGGTTCCTTTAAACCTGTGAAAGACAGCAACGGCGACCCCGTCGTTCTGATGCAGTCCTCCATCAAGCGCGGCGAGACCGAGAAAGACGTCAACGGCATCGACCCCCAGATCATCTATTCACCCGACGGAAAAATGTACATGGCATACGGCTCCTTCGGCTCGGGCGACTACATGATCGAGCTCGACCCTCAGACGGGCATGCGGAAGGACGGCAAGGGCTGGCAGACGCATGAGACCATCCGCGGCTATATCAATTCCAACAAGGAAAACGACGCCAAGGCGGAGATCGTTGACCCCGAAAACATTCAGGAACTCTTCAATAAGACGCCCGAAAAGGTCGGCTGGGAGCATCCCTACTATGGAAAGAACATTTCCCGTGAGAACATGGAGGCTCCCGTCATCGCCCGTCACGACAATGTGACCATCATGGACGAGAACGAAAACCTCCTCGAGGGGAACGGCAAGACCTATTATTACACCATGCACTCCTACGACGGCCTCGGCGACAACTATCAGATGTGGGGCGGCAGAAGCGAGGACGTGTGGGGACTCTATCGTTCCGTCGGCGGCGGCATCGTTCACAACGTCGGCCCCGGGAATGGCGGGAACGCAGGCAACAAGTACATGGGTGCGTTCAGATGGGCAGATAAATCAGCAGGCGTCACCGAGTATGATATCATGCTCCCCGGCCACAACGACCTCTACACGACAAACAGCGGCGTCGATCTCGCAGCGTATATCACCCGTATCTCCTACAGCAAGACGGACAACAACAGCTTCCTCACGCAGGTGCATCAATATTACCTCAACAGCCTCGGGCATATCGTCATCAATCCCAACCGCTACAGTCTCGAAGTCAACAGGTCTGTCTCCGAAGAGGAACTTCTGAAGTATACGAAGAAGGACGACAAGGGTTATGAGTTCAAGATGGTGGTCATGATCAACCAACGCGACACGGCAAGCGGAGACTTCTCCAACATTCAGAATGTCTCCCGCAATGTCTATCTGACGGCGGAGCACACCATCACCGAAGAGAACGGGACCAAGATCGGCACATGGAAGATGTACGGCGGCGGATATATCAAGTTCACCTTCGACGCAACGCTCAAGGGCACAAAGAATGCGGACAGCGGCAACAGGGAGTTCTACGGCGTCGTCCGTCCCGCATGGCTGGGCGACCAGAATAAGTCGGGCTTCACGATCACGACGCTCGGCTCGGACGCGAACACGACGCGCAGCATGGCAATGTTCATGAACAACTATTCCACCCTTGCGGGCGGCAAGCTCGAGGGCTAAGCGAAAATCCAAAACCCCCGCACTTATGCGCGCATAAGTGCGGGGGTTTTGGATTGAAAATTAAAAATTTAAAATTAAAAATTGAGGTGGGGGGATTTAAGTCCCATGGCTTCTCCTTGGAGGGGAGCTGGCACGGCGCCCTTGAACGAAGTCCGCCCTTGGCTCCCCTTGTAGGGGAGCTGGCACGGCGCCCTTGCCGTGACTGAGGGGTTATGGAACCCTATCCCCCCTTCGGGGTACTTCCCCTAAGAGGGGAAGCAAGGGCCCCCTTCTTGGGGAGAGCGGAACGAAATCAAAGCCCCCTCCTTGGGGAGGGGGTAGGGGGCGGGGATGTTCTAATCGCAGTCAACATTATCCCCTCATCCGTCACGGCTACGCCGTGCCACCTTCCCCCCAAGGGGAAGGCTTGCGGACCCCCGTTCTTGACAAGGGCCCCAAGGGGAAGGTTTGCTGCGGTGATGGTTCGACTGCGCTCACCATGACGCATTTGGAACGCTTTGCTCGAATGAACGCACGGACTTCGTTCAAGGGGATTCTTCGGTCGACTCCCTCAGAATGAGCGGCGGGCTAAATCACGCAAAAATCGTCAAAAATTCATTGGTGTATGTACCCGTGAGAATGTTGTAGAGGTCGTTCGCGCGGAGGTCGAGAGAGAAGCAGTCGAGCGCGTCCTTCTTGAGGAGGGTATAGTCGCTTTTTCGTGCAATAAGTGGGATGTTTCCCGCGAGAGAGGCGAGAATTTCCTCCGAATTTTCCTCCTTTACGGCGAGCGTTTTGGCGTAGAGAGGGGAGTCAAGATACTCCTTCACGTCTTTGAGCTTCACGCCCAAAAAATTCTGCAGAAGGATGCGCCTGAGCCGCGAGAGGGTGTACCGCTTGGAGACCACCTTCGAGAGGAGGGTGTCGTAGTCGGGGTTGGTCTTTGCCATGGAGCACAGCCTGTTTTCGAGCCCCTCGGAGCAGTCGGGCGTGGCGGCGACGTCCTCCCGCGCGGCGCGCATGAGGCTGACGAGCGCGGCCTGTCTGTACGGGATCTGCCGAAAGTCCGCCGTTTCTGCAAATACGCCGTCGGGAAGGGCGGTTTTCAGAAATTTTTTGCTCTTTTTGTCCCCCGCGGACATGGCCGTGCGGATGGCAGAGGAGGAGGAAAATTCCCCGTTTTGCGCCGTATCGCCGTGGCTGCTGCCCACGCGGAGGATGGGAAGGGGCTCGATCGCGCTCTTTTCGGCGAGGAGGGCGCGGCAGTACTCGACGCCGAGGATATTGTTGGGGGTGGAGAGAAAATTTTCGTCGATGTCCGCTCCCGTCTCGAGGAGGGCGGCGTTGCGGGCACGGATATAGGAATTGCCGTCCTTCATGTGTGTCTTGAGGGCAGCCTTAAATGCCTTATCCTCGCGGGAGAGAAGTTCAGCCGTGCGCAAAAATTCAGACTTATTGTCGATTTCACAGCCAAAGGCGAGCGCCTTGACGTTTGGGAGCGCAGAGAGAATGTGCACTGCGCCGCCCGCAAAGAGTTCGGCGGGGGAGACGGCAAAACAGGCGGGGAGCTCGATGACGGCGTCCGCCCCGTTCTCGATCGCATGGCGTGCACGCACGAACTTGTGAAAGACGGCGGCCTCCCCCCGCTGGACAAAGTTTCCGCTCATGATGCAGAGAATGTGCTCAAAGCCAAGCTCCCTGATCTTGCGGAAGAGGTACTTGTGCCCGTTGTGAAAGGGGTTCAGTTCAGAAATTACGGCGCAGAATTCCATTTTTTTCTTTACAATTCCGATTCTTTGTTGTATAATAGAACGGAACCATTTCCTCCGACACCATTATACACGATGCGGAGCGAAAAATAAAGTATTCAACGGAGAAAAAACATGAGTATTGGTGACAAATTGAAATCTGCACTCAGAGAATTTGCAGACAACGGCACAGTCGTCGGCGACATCAAGAAGAGGGCGATCGCGCTCAACAAAAAGATCGTCCTCTGCGAAGGGGAGGACAGCCGTGTCGTCAAGGCGGCAGCAGAATGCGTGCGCGACAGGATCGCCCGCATCGTTTTGCTCGGCAACCCCGAGGAGATCAAGGGACGCAACCCCGACGTCAATCTCGAGGGGATCGAGATCATCGAACCCGCAACGAGCGACAAACTCGAAACGTATGCAAAACTTCTGTATGAACTCCGCAAGGCAAAGGGCATGACGGAGGAACAGGCCTTTGAGCAGGCCAAGGACAGCACCTTCTTCGGCGCACTCATGCTGAAGAACGGCGACGTGGACGGGCTCGTCTCGGGCGCATGCCATTCGACGGCGAATACTCTCCGCCCCGGCCTTCAGATCATCAAGACGGCGCCCGGCGTGTCGTCGGTGTCGAGCTTCAACCTCATGGTCGGGACCAACCGCTACTGCGAGGACAACATGCTCGTCTTTGCCGACTGCGGCCTCAATCCCACCTATACGGCGGAGGGGCTTGCCGACTGCGCCATCGCCACGGCCAAGAGCGCAGAGGAGATCGCAGGCCTCAAGCCTCGGGTCGCCATGCTGTCCTTCTCCACCAAGGGAAGCGCCAAGCACGACAATGTCACCCTCGTGCAGGAGGCAACGCGCATCGCCAAGGAAAAGGCTCCCGACTTGCTTTTGGACGGTGAACTCCAGTTCGATGCGGCCCTCGTGCCCGAAGTCGCGGCGCTCAAGGCTCCCGGTTCTCCCGTCGCGGGCCATGCGAACGTGCTCATCTTCCCCGACCTGCAGGCGGGAAATATCGGGTACAAGATCGCGGAGAGGCTGGGCGGATTTCAGGCCATCGGGCCCATCTGCCAAGGGTTTGCAAAGCCCCTCAACGACCTCTCCCGCGGCTGCAAGTCCGCCGATATCGTCTGCGCCGTGGCGATTACGGCATTGCAGGCGTAAACGCATATCCTGAACGAAGTCTCATGGCTCCCCCCTCGGGGGGGAGCTGTCACGCAGTGACTGAGGAGGGGAGAGTGCGGTCGGCGTGATTGAGAACGTCCCCGCCCCCCTACCCCCCTCCCCAAGGAGGGGGCATGACTCCGTTGAGGCGCTCCCCAAGGAGGGGGCATGACTCCGTTGAGGCGAGGACGGACCCTTGCTTCCCCTTGTAGGGGAAGTACCCGCGCAGCGGGGGATAGGGTTTTAGAACCCCTCAGTCACTGCGTGCCAGCTCCCCTACAAGGGGAGCCATGGGGCTACCCACCACAATTTTTAATTTTTAATTTTCAATTTTTAATTTTCGGAGCTATATCATGAAAATTTTAGTCATCAACGCGGGGAGTTCCTCCCTCAAGTACCAACTCATTCACATGGAGACCGAAGAGGTCATCGCCAAGGGCACATGCGAGCGCATCGGCATCGACGGCGGCAAGCTCACCCACAAGGCACACGGCGAAACGTTCGTCATCGAGCAGGAGCTTCCCGACCACACCGCCGCCATCTCTCTCGTCCTCAAGGAACTCGTCGACGCAAAGGCGGGCGTCATTCATTCGATGGATGAGATCGACGCTGTCGGCCACCGCGTCGTCGCCTCGGGTGAAGCATTCACCAAGACCACCCTCGTCACCGATGAAGTCATGGAGACGATGGAAGTCATCAAGGAACTTGCACCTCTCCACAACCCTGCGGCGATCCTCGGCGTCAATGCCTGCCGTGCGGTCATGCCGGATAAGAAGATGGCGCTCGTGTTCGACACCTCCTTCCACGCCACCATGCCGCCCTATGCCTATCTCTACGGCATCGACTATGACGACTATAAACAGTACAAGGTGAGAAAGTACGGCGCACACGGGACTTCCCACAAGTTCGTTTCGCAGGCCGCGGCCGACTATCTCAAGAGGGACGTGAAAGACCTCAAGATCGTCACCTGCCACCTCGGCAACGGCTCCTCCATCTCTGCCGTGAACGGGGGAAAGTGCGTGGATACCTCCATGGGCTTCACCCCCCTTGCGGGCGTCCCGATGGGGACGAGAAGCGGCGATATCGACTATGCCGCGGTGGAATTCCTCTGCCGCAAGAAGGGCATGAGCATGGCGGAAGGGCTCACCTATCTCAATAAGAAGTGCGGCATGCTCGGCATCTCGGGGGTCTCCTCCGACTTCCGCGACCTCTGCGCGGCGGCGGAACAGGGCAACGAGAGGGCACAGCTCGCGCTCGACATGTTTGCCTATTCCTGCAAGAAGTATGTCGGGTCGTACATGGCCGTCCTCGGCGGGCTCGACGTCCTCGTATTTACGGCCGGCGTCGGCGAGAATACGCCCACGGTGAGAGAGGGGATCTGCGAGGGAATGGAGGCCTTTGGGATCAAGCTCGACAAGGCAAAGAACAACTTTAAAAACGACGGCTCCATCCGAGATCTCTCGGCGGAAGATTCGAGGGTGAAGATCCTTGTCATTCCGACGAATGAGGAACTTGTGATCGCGCGCGAGACGGCGGCTCTTCTGTGATTTTTCTCGAAATATAGAAAAAGAACTTCAAATCCCGCCAAAATTGATTGACAGAAAGCTGTAAATCAAATATAATGGTTCCGTCAATGGTTCCGAGGATCGATGTTCGCACAGCGCTTGCGAAGAAAAATTACACGGGGGAGCTCAATTTCAGCTTCGATGCAGACAATGGCCTCATCGATATCCCCTATGTGGAAATTTCTTCCCCCATCAGGGCTGCGCTGCACTACGAGATCTTCGCGGACGATACAGTGGAAGTGACGGGGAAGATCTCTTTCACCCTCAAGGGCCTCTGTTCGAGGTGCCTTGCGGAAACGGAGGAGGAGATCGGCTTTGCCGCGGAAGGGGTGTTTGCCCCCGATCCAAAGGATGAAGAGTATGGCTATGCAAACGGCTTCATCGATTTGGGGGAATTCCTGCGCGACAGTGTCCTGTTTGCGCTTCCTTCACGGCTTCTGTGCAAAAACTGTACGGAAGAAGAATCAGAATAAACGACATTGAGAGGTGTAAGATGGCTGTTCCGAAGGGAAAACAATCCAAAAGCAGGACGAATAAGCGCTTTGCAAACTATAAGGCATCTGCGGCAACGCTTGTAGAGTGCCCTCATTGCCATGAGCTCAAGGTGGCTCACAGAGTTTGCAAAAACTGCGGCTGGTATGATGGAAAGGAAGTTGTGCCCGAGCCTGTTGAGAAGAAGTAACAATGCAAACCACAAAGGCGGACGAATCATCTCCGCCTTTTCTTTTTCGGCTGAGGATGCCAAGGGGGCAGCAAGATCCCTCATCCCGAGCGTAGCGAGCGGATCCCGTAAACTTACGGGCTTCCGTTCTTAGAGCGAGATTCTCTCGCCCCTTCGGGGCTCGGAATGAGGAAGGGGGCACGGCGCTCATGCTGACCCTGAGCGTAGTCGAAGGGGAAGCATCCCGTTAGACCCTGCTCCGTTGGTTTTATGGGATTCTTCGCCTACGGCTCAGAATGAGCGGTCTCTTCGCCGCGGATTTCAACAGAGAAACTTTCCAATATGGAGTGATATATGAATCAAACCGCATTTTATCAATTATCGTACGGCGTGTACATCTGCACGTCGTGGGACGAGGGACGGCCCGTCGGATGCGTCGCCAACAGCGCAATGCAGATCACGGCCGACCCCGCAACCATCGCCGTCTCCGTCAACAAGGTCAACTATACCCACAAGTGCATCTCCGAAACGGGGTACTTCTCCGTCTGCGTCCTCGGCGAAAAGGCAGATCCCAAGCTCATCGGCAACTTCGGCTTCCGCTCCTCCAAAGACGTCGATAAATTTGCCGAAACGCCCTATCATGTGCGCGGAAAACTCCCCGTCATCGACGACTGCCTCTGCTATTTCGCCTGCAAGGTCGTGAGCAAGATGGAGACATCGACGCATACGGTCTTTCTCGGCGAGGTGTTCGATGCGGAAGTCCTGCACGGCGGCGCACCCATGACATATGCGTACTACCACAAGGTTCTGAAGGGAAAGACGAGCGTGAATGCTCCCACATATGTGAAAGAGGAGAAAAAGACAGACACGGGCGCAAAGTGGGTGTGCACGGTGTGCGGGTATGAGTATGACGGCGATGTGCCCTTTGAGGATTTGCCCGACGACTGGGTCTGCCCCTTATGCGGCGTCGGCAAGGACATGTTCAAAAAGGTGGGCGGCGAAGAGAAAAAGAGATACCGCTGCAGGGTGTGCGGGTATGAATACGACGGGAAGATCCCCTTTGAGGACTTGCCCGACGACTGGGTCTGCCCCCTGTGCGGGGAGCCGAAATCGGCGTTTGAAGAAGTGAAATAATCGCACATATGTTGCAAAAAAGGCTCCCCTCGGGGAGTTTTTTAATTCAATCAAGATAAGCGGGTGATGGGGCGCCCGCGCTATTGCTCATTCACCTTTTGTGCAGGTTGTACAATTTATGCCGTCAACTTTGTTGTGTTTTTCTCTTGAATTTTTGACGGAATTTCTGTAAAATGAATGTATAAAAACTGTTTATTCAGGGAGGAAAATTATGTCAGGTCTGTCACTCAGAGGAATCAACAAGGTCTATCCCGGCGGAAACCAAGCTGTGTTCAATTTCTGCCTCGAGATCAGAGATAAGGAATTCATGGTCTTTGTCGGCCCCTCCGGCTGCGGTAAGTCCACAACGCTCCGCATGATCGCAGGTCTCGAAGAGATCTCATCCGGCGAACTCTACATCGACGGCAAGCTCGTCAACGACGTCGTCCCCAAGGATAGGGATATTGCAATGGTCTTCCAGAACTATGCTCTGTATCCCCATATGTCCGTGTACGACAACATGGCATTCGGCCTCAAACTCCGTAAGATCGCGAAGGAAGAGATCGACAAGCGCGTCAAGGAAGCGGCAAAGATCCTCGGTATCACCGAATATCTCTCCCGTAAACCCAAGGCTCTTTCGGGCGGCCAGCGTCAGCGTGTTGCCCTCGGCCGTACCATCGTCCGTGAACCCAAGGTATTCCTTCTCGACGAGCCCCTTTCCAACCTCGACGCTAAGCTCCGTGCGCAGATGCGTACCGAGATCAGTAAGCTCCACGTCCGCCTCGCCACAACGTTCATTTACGTCACGCACGACCAGATTGAGGCCATGACGATGGGCACCCGCATTGTTGTCATGAAGGATGGCTTCATGCAGCAGGTGGATACCCCTCAAAACCTCTACGACTATCCCATCAACCTCTTCGTCGCAGGCTTCATCGGCACCCCTCAGATGAACTTCTTCAAGAACGCCACCATCACCTCCGAGGGCGAAAAGATTTTTGTCAACTTCATCGGCGGGAACAAGATCCTTCTTCCCGAAACGATGGTCCGCCGCATCAAGAACCTCGACGAATATAAGAACACGGGCAAGGAAGTGACACTCGGCGTCCGTCCCGAGGACATTCACGAGGATGAACGCTTCATCGCTACCTCTCCCGAAACCGTTGTTGCCGCCAAGATCGAAGTCATCGAAAAACTCGGCGCCGAAATGCAGATCTACTGCGACCTCGACTTCGAGAGCGAAAAGACCTCCATCGTCGAGAATGCAGCGCAGATGGTTGCAAAGATCTCCTCGCGTGCAACGGTGCAGCTTGGGCAGATCGTCAAGCTCGCCTTCGACGCCCGCCACGTCCACCTTTTCGACGGCTACACCGAGGCCACCCTTCTCGAGCGCGACGAGCACTACGACGTCATTCCCGAGAATGCAGAGGGCGCATCCTTCGTTCCGCCCACGCCGCAGGAGATGAAGGCCCAGATCGAGGCCGCCCGCGTCGTCACCAAGGAGCAGAAGAAGCAGATGAAGCGCGATGAAAAGCTCGCGAAGAAAGCTGCCGAACAGCAGGCCGCCGAGCCCAAGGACGACACACCCACCGATACGCTGAAATAAAGCAAAAGTACACAAAAGAGCGATCGCACCGCGGTCGCTCTTATTTTTCGATTCGATGAATTTGTTTTGAATGACGCGGGGGCGCGGGCCCCCGTTCCGCGCTCTCAAAATGGCCCCGCCCCCTACCCCCTCCCCAAGGAGGGGGCTCAAGGCTCCCCCCTCGGGGGGAGCTGTCACCGCAGGTGACTGAGGAGGGGATAATCACTCCCCGCCGCAATTTTTAATTTTAAATTTTTAATTCAAATGCACTGCTTGACAATTTCCCAATAGGTATGTTATCATATACAGCAGTAAAATCACGAAAAGGAGGCGGATATGTGGTGGGAAGTCATCGTTGATGCGCTCTTGGATACCCTCAAACTCTTCCCGTTTCTTCTTGTGCTCTATATCCTCATCGAGCTCATGGAACACAAGACGAAGATGGGCCATCCCTCGCGCCTTCTTTCGGGGAAATGGGCTCCTCTTCTCGGCACGGCGACGGGGCTTTTACCCATGTGCGGCTTCTCTGTTATGGCCGCAAAGCTCTATTCGCACCGCCATCTGACCCTCGGCGCACTCCTTTCCGTGTTTATCGCAACGAGCGATGAGGGCTTCCTCGTCCTTCTCCTCTCCGACGCCGCTTGGGGCTACAAACTCTGGTCCCTCCTTGCGCTCGTCCTGAGCAAGCTCGCCCTCGGGGTCGCCGTCGGCTACCTCGTCGATCTCATCGCCAACAAGCATGAAGCCCTGCCCATTCCCGCGCACCACGACCATTCCCATGAACATGACCATGAACACGACCATGAACACGACCATGCCCATGAACACGGCCATGCCCATGATCACGGCCATGAGCATCATGAAGAGGATGAACATGCGCACGAGGACGGCAGCTGCGAATGCGCCGAACTCTCCGTCTGCGAACACAGGCACGAGAGCAACCTGACCCTCTATTTCCTCTCGCCCCTTCTGCATGCGCTGGAGGTTGCGGGGTTTGTGCTCCTCGTCAATCTCCTCTTCGGCTTCCTCTTTTATGCCATCGGGGGAGGGGATACCGAGCAGGGCAATTTGCTCGTGGGTGAATTCATGAGCGGGGCGGGATATTGGGTCCAGCCCGTGCTCTGTCCGCTCGTCGGGCTCATTCCCAACTGCGCCTCGTCCGTCGTACTCGCCGAAGTCTATTCGCTCGGCGGTATCGGATTCGGCGGCCTGCTCGGCGGGCTCGTCGCGAATGCGGGGCTCGGCTATCTGGCCCTGTTCAAGGCCAAGGAATTCAAAAAAAGCGCACTTATTGTCGCGTTTATGTATATTTTGGGCGTCGCTGTCGGCTATGCGGCGTGCGGGATCGTGAAACTGATATAAAGACAGAGGTGGGAACATGCGGATCTCCGAACGTTCTCTGCCAATGACAAAGCCCGATTTCGGCGGGTTGGAATTTTGCACTTTGGGGGAGAAGATCTCCTCCTTTCTTGCGCAAACGGCGGGGAAAATTCTCCTCGCGGCGGACAAGCATGCCTTTCCCGCCGTCGCCTTTGCGGCACGGTCCCCGCGGACGGTCTGTGCGGTGGGGGAGGACGCCCTTGCGCTCTTCTCCATGCCCGAGGCCGCGGGCGTCATTGCGGCGGGCGGGGAGGAAGTTCTGCGTGCGGCGCGCCTGTATGCGGCGGTGCGGGGGATCCCCTGCCTCATTTTTCCCGCCGATTGCGAGCTCCGCGGAGCCTTTGAACGCACGGGGGCGAAGGTCAAGGGGGAACTGTTCCCTCATCCGCTCGCGGACGCGGCCGTCTGCATCGACAGCTCCCTCATCGCTCCGTCCATGGCGGAGGGGTATGCGGGCCTGCTGCTCTGCCGCCTCGCCCTCTTCGAGAGGAGAGCGCTCATGCGGTTCGACGGCACAGCGCCGCCCTCCGAGGAGGCATTTTCCGTTCTCATGGACGTGGAAGAGCCCGATTTGCAGCAAATTGTGCTGAAGCATGCCGCTCTCCGCCGCATGGGAATGGAGGACGGCGAGGGAAAAATCCTCGCTTCAAATTGTGGAAATTTTGCGGCGTTTTCTGCGTTATTTGCGCTATATGTTGCATTTTTTCGCTGCGGAAGTCCGCGGAAATTCGTCGTAGCGGACTATGAAAAGCGGGCACGGGCGGCGGGGATCCCGTTTGCGGACATGCGCATTCCCACCGAGGAGGACTACACCCGCAGGGCCCTCGTGCTCGGCGGAAGACGGGCGGAGTTCTTGCGGGAGCTCTCCGTCATCGAACAAAAAAATGCAACTTATAGCAGATATTACCGCAGTTTGGGCGGGACGGTCGAACGTGCGCCGAAGGAGGAACTGAAGACGCTGCCCGAGCGTTCCAATGGCCTCTCCGCCGTCATCCGCGACTTCGGCCTCATGGAAAAATTATGAACTTATTGCACGAAATCAACGTTTTTTTGCTCGATTTAGACGGCACCGTCTACCTCGGCGGTACCCCCATCGGCCCCATGCCCGTGACGCTCAGAAAACTGCGGGGAATGGGGAAGCGGCTGGTCTTTCTCACCAACAATTCCTCGCGCACGGAGGGGGAGTACCGCCAAAAGCTGACGCGCATGGGTCTCTTCGAGGGCGGCGACCTCGTATACACCTCCGCGATGGCGACAATTTCCTACCTTCAGGAGCGGTACAGCGGTGCAAAGGTGTACCTCGTTGCGACGGACGCCGTGAGGGAGGAATTTGCCCGCGGCGGCATTCCCCTCACCGAGGAGGACCCCGACGTCTGCGTCCTCGCCTACGATACGACCCTGACCTTTGAAAAGATCAGGCGGCTGGACTTCTTTCTGCGCCAAAACAGGCCCTTTCTCGCCACCCATCCCGACGACGTCTGCCCGACAAGCTACGGTTTTATGCCCGACGTCGGCTCCTTCCTCGCGATGTTCGAGCGTTCCTCGGGGCGGAAGGCCGTCATCGTCGGCAAGCCCTTCTCCTATATGGGCGAAGCTGTCTGCCGTCTGACGGGGGAGAGGGCAGAGCATATCTGCATGGTCGGGGACAGGATGCACACGGATATCCGCTTTGCAAACGGCTGCGGCATGAAGTCTGTCCTCGTCCTCTCGGGGGAGACCAAGCGGGAGGACCTTTGGCGTTTTCAGGACAGGCCCGACCTCATTTTGGAAAGTTTCAACGAGTTTTTGGGCAAGAATTGACATTTCGGCACATTTTTGGTACAATTTATGCGAAAACCGCTTGAACGCGGAAATTTCGCGTTACAAAAAAGCGGCCGCACATATGCGGCGGAGGGGAGTATGCAGGAAGTTACCATCTTGGGCGGTGATCCGCTCGCCTTTTCCCTTGCGGGGGAGATCGATTCGGAGAATTCGGATGAACTCTTCGAAATCGTCATGGGGGAGTACAAAAAGGCTCCCAAAGATCTGGTGTTTGAGTGCAACCGCCTGTCGTTCATCGACTCGACGACGCTCGGCACCTTTGTCAAAATTTTGAATCTCGTCAAGGCGGACGGGCATACCCTGAAGCTCACCGCCCTGAAGCCGCAGCTCAAAAAGCTGTTCGTCATCTGCGCGCTCGACCGCGTCATTTCGCTCGAATGAGTCCGCTGTTTGAACTCTCCTTTCCCTTGAGGAGCGACCTCATGACGACCGTGCGCCTCGCTGCAGGGGGCGTGTGCGCGGTGAAGGGATTCGACCTCGACATGAGTGAGGACTGCAAGGTCTGTATCACCGAGGGGCTTCTCCTGTTGAAGCACAGGGGGTATACCGTAGGGAGAGTGCGCTTTTTTGAGGAAGAAGGCCTCCGCATCTCCGTTGAGGGAGAGGGCGAAGGGGAGGAGGAAGGATCCCCCGAGGACGAGATCTCGCTTGCCCTCTTGAGCGCCCTGCTCGGGGAGATCGAGACGACGGAACGGGACGGCAAGCTCAGTTCCATCACATTTACAATGGGATCGGAGAAATGACGGAGAGCGAACTCTTTCAAAGGTACCGTGAGACGGGGGATAAGGAACTCCGCAATCTCATCGCCGAAAAGTACCTCCATATCGCCGCCATTCTCGCCAAAAAATTCGTCGGCCGCGGCGTGGAATACGACGACTTGTATCAGGTCGCTTCCCTTGCACTCGTCAAGGGGATCGACCGTTTTGACGAGCGCAAAGGATTGAAATTTTCCACCTTCATCACGCCGACCATCACGGGAGAGATCAAGAATTACTTCCGAGACCGCTCCCACCTCATCCATCTGCCCCGCAAGGTCTCCGAGCTTCGGACCGCCGTCCTGAATGCCACGGAAGAGCTCACGAGGGAACTCGGCAAAAAGCCCACGGCCGCCGAGATCGCGGCGAAGCTCGGCGTCTCGGAGGAAGAGGTGCTCTGCTCTGCCGAGGCGGGCTGGGTCGTCTCCCTCGACAGGCCCTCCGAAGACGGCGACATGAACTATTACGACGTCATCTCGGACGGCAACGACGTGTTCGAGAAGATCGATACGCACGACGCCGTCGCTTCCGCCCTCGAGGGACTCTCGGAGACGGAGAAAAAACTCGTTGCCTATCGGTTCGGCGAGGAACTCTCGCAGGCGGAAACTGCCCGCCGCATGGGGGTCTCGCAGATGTACATCTCGCGCATGGAACGCAAAATTCTGGAAAAATTAAGGGAGAGGCTCAAAAAGAGCATGGCAGAATGATGCGATTTGAAATTGAAAGTTTTTCTGCCCTGAAAGGGGCGCTCCTGAAGGTTTGCGCGGAGATGGGCGGTCTGCCCGAAAATGTCCTGTTTGACTGTAAGCTCGTCATCGATGAGCTCGTCTCCAACGTCCTCCGTCACGGCGGCGGCAGGGCATTCCTCTCGGTGGAGCGGAGGGAGGTCATCAGGATCTCGGTGCGCGGGGAGAGGGACTTCCGCCCGCCCGAAAAGAGCACGCTGAGCCCGCCCGACGCCGAATGCGGCAGGGGGCTGTACCTCGTGGACGCCGTCGCCTCCTCGAGAACATACTCCGAGTCCGATGGCATCACGGTGATCATTCCGATCGGATAAATGGGGAAAATAAAAAATTTCGCAAATACTTGACAAATGCGAAAAAATGGGGTACAATAAAGACACAACAAGGGTTGACCCTGCTTAGCGGTCAGCTCCGACGTTATGAAAAAATAACCGTCATCGCTTGGTCGCAGAGGCGGTTATTTTTTTATGCGTTTGATTGCGATATACTCGATCTCGTCAAGAAGCTCGGTGAGCTCTTGGAGGAGCCCGATGAGCCGCGTGAGAAGCTCTTTCAACTCGTTCATAATGACGCACCTCCTTTTTTGGAAATATCCGAAAATATCCCCCCAAAAAGGAGCTAACCGCCGAAGCAGGAACCCTTGTTGCTTGTGTTTATTGTAGCATGATAAAGTGATCGTGTCAATAAAAAGATATAGAATATTTGGAATGTTCCCGCTTTAGGTGGCAAGGGCGGCATGATTGAGGGGGGCCTTGCTTCCCCTTGTAGGGGAAGTACCCCGAAGGGGGGATAGGGTTTCGGAACCCCTCAGTCACTGCGTGACAGTTCCCCTAAGAGGGGAGCCGAGAGTGCGTCATCCTGCTCCGCACGTTCATCCTGAGCGCAGCGAAGGATCCCGTTAAACGCACGGGGGCTCGTTGGTCTAATGGGATTCTTCGGTCGCTGGCGCTCCCTCAGAATGAGCGGTTGGTGCGTCATCCCGCTCCCGCGCTTCCTTAGATTGACGCGGCGGGACAGAGGCCACTTCCACTCGGATTCTTTCGGTTAAATTGCAAATTTTTTGTCGGTCGCTTGCAATGCAGGTGGCTTTTATGGTATAATCAAGGCATGAAACACGCGATCGATTGTGCGATGGGACGCGAGAAGTGCGACCTCGTCATCAAAAACGTCCAAATCTTTAACGTCTTTACGGGGGAAGTCAAGCGCGGCGCTGTCGGCATTGCGGACGGCCGTATCGTCGGCATCGGCGGCTACGAGGGGAAAGAGACATACGATGGCGGCGGAAAATTCCTTCTGCCGAGCTTTCTCGACGCCCATATCCATGTTGAGAGCAGTCTCCTCTCCCCCGAGGCGTTTGCCTCCCTCGCCGTTGCGCAGGGAACGGGCACGATCGTTGCCGACCCGCACGAGATCGTCAACGTCTGCGGCATCGCGGGGGCGGAATACATTGCCGAGGCGTTCAGCCGTCTCTCTGTGAATGGTGTTGACCCGCTCGACGTCAAGCTCCAGCTTCCCTCCTGTGTGCCGGCGACTTCGTTTGAAACGAGCGGCGCATCCCTCGACGGAAGGGAGACGGAGCTTGAACTTGGGCGGGAGCTCTTCCACGGCCTCGGCGAGATGATGAACTTCCCCGGCGTCGTCGGGGCCGATGAGGACGTGCTGAAAAAATTGCAGGCCGCCCGCGACCTTCACAAAATCGTTGACGGCCATGCGCCTGCGCTCACGGGGAATGCGCTCAACGCCTACCTCTGCGGCGGGATCGCGACCGATCATGAATGCCTGACGGCGGAGGATTTTTTTGAGAAGGCCGAAAAGGGCATGTATGTGCAGATCCGTGTCGGCTCCTCAACAAACTCCGTCGAAGAGGGGGTCAAGGCGGTGACGGAGATGAACTTCCGCCGCTTCGTCGTCTGCTCGGACGATAAGCACGCCGAGGACCTTAAAAGGGGGCATATCAACGGCGCACTTGCCCGTCTCGTGAAGGCAGGCCTCCCCGCCAAATTTGCCATACCCATGTCCACGCTCAACGTTGCAGAGTGCTACCATGTCGAGGGCGTCGGCGCGATCGCTCCCAATTACTTTGCGGACATGGTCCTCGTAAATGATCTCACGGACTTTGAAGTTTCTGCTGTTTGGAAGCGCGGCGTGCTCGTTGCGGAGGAGGGGAAAGTCCTCTTCGACGGGGCCAAGCGCTATCTCCCCGCGGCCGTTCTCGGCACCGTCCACGTCAAAGACGTTTCGCCCGAGGACTTTCGGATCGTGACGAAGGGGGGCAGGCTCCGCGTCATCGGCATGACGCCGCAGTCCCTCTATACCGAGGAGACCTTTGCCGAGGTTCCCGCGGGGGAACTCTCCGTCAAGGGGACGGAGCTATTGAAACTCGCCGTCGTGGAGAGGCACTTCGCAAGCGGAAAGATGGGGCTTGGCCTCGTCAAGGGGTATGGGCTGAAGGGGGGTGCGATCGGCATCACCGTCGCCCACGACAGTCACAATCTCATCGTGATGGGGGACGACGACGGGGCGATGGCGCGGGTCGTTGCGCTCCTGAAGGAAGTGGGTGGCGGTATGGCGCTGGTGTCTGAGGAGAGGGAAGAGGTGTTCCCGCTCGACATTGCAGGGCTGATGAGTTCGGCGCCCGCCGAGGAGGTCATCAAAGGGACAGCGAAACTTCGTGCCCATGCCTTTGCGATGGGGGTGAAAGAGGGGTTCGATCCCTTTATGTCGCTCGCCTTTTTGGCGTTGCCCGTCATTCCCAAACTGAAGCTGACGGACGGGGGGCTCATCGACCTCGAAAAGGGCGGATTTGTCCCGCTCGAAGAAGCGGAAAATCATTGACTTTTTCCAACCGTTTGCGTATAATGAGGATAGGGCGAACGGGGGAGCTCGCTCATGCTGAGACGAAGCATCCCATTAAACGCACGGGGCACATTTGGAATGACAACCCCTCAGTCACGGCAAGGGCGGCCGTGACAGCTCCCCTAAAAGGGGCGCCAAGGGGACTTCGTTCAAGGACGGACCATTCCCAATGACTGCGCGTGGCAGGGTCGCCCTGCTAACGACGCTCATCCTGAGCGTAGCGAAGGATCCCGTTAAACGCACGAAGTCCGTTGGTCTAATGGGATTCTTCGGTCGCTTGCGCTTCCTCAGAATGAGCGGTTGGTGCGTCATCCCGCCCCCGCGCTAAGAATGTGCAACGAACCCCTCGAAGAATTCTTTTTGCCCTTAAAAAGAAATCAACGAATTAAAAATAATTACAAGGAGAAATGCCATGAAAGGACGAAGTAGCTGCGTAGACGACATAGCAAAGCCTTTGTTTCTTTTGGCATGCTCCAAATAACAAGGGCAGCTTTGTTGTCTGCGCTCTCATTCCAATCATCAAAAAACGGAGGTGAGCTATGACAGAAGAACTCAAAGTTTTGCTCTCACAGAGAGACTATGATGCCGCCGCCGAACTCGTGGGGAAACTCTCCCCCGAAGAGGCGGCTGAAATTTTATCCGAGGCGGGGGATGACGTCATTCCCCTTGCCCGCGCACTCGAAAGCGAATTCCTCGCCGACGTCCTCGTCCTTCTCGATCCGCCCGTGCAGCAGGCGATCGTCGAGGGACTTCACGACGACGAACTCGAGGAGGTCATGGAGGATGTCTCCGTTGACGATACCGTCGATATCATCGAGGACCTTCCCGAGGCCGTCGCCCGCCGTATCGCCGAAGAGGACGAAATTTTGGCCCTTTTGGAGGAGAAAAAATTCTCCGTCTTAAAGCCGCTTCTCTCTTCGATGAACGAGATCGACCTCGCCGAGGTGTTCGAGAGCGTCAAGGAGGAGGACCTGCCCGTCCTCTTCCGCATTCTCCCGAAGGACCTCGCCGCCGACATGTTTGTCGAGATCGACAGCGACACGCAGGAGAAACTTTTAAAGAAGCTCTCCGACAGGGAGATCAAGGCCGTCATGGACGAGCTCTTCCTTGATGATACGGTGGACCTCATTGAGGAGATGCCCGCCAACGTCGTCAAGCGGCTGCTCGCCCAGAGCGACAGCGAAACGCGTGCCTACATCAACGAACTCTTAAAGTACCCCAAGGACAGCGTCGGCTCCATCATGACGATCGAGTACGTCCGCTTTCTGCCCGATATGACGGTGGAAAAGGCCTTTGACCGCATCCGCGAGACGGCGATCGACAAGGAGACCATTTATACCTGCTATGTGACGGATACCTCCAATAAGCTCATCGGCCTCGTGACGGCGAAGGAGCTCATGCTCGCGAAGAAGGACGCCCTCATCGGGGAGATCATGCACGACAACGTCATCTATGTGGGGACACAGGACGACAGGGAAGAGGCCGCCCGCAAGATCTCCGACTACGGCTTTTTGGCCATTCCCGTCGTGGATGACGAACGGCGGCTCGTCGGCATCGTCACCGTTGACGACGCAATGGACGTCATCGAGCAGGAGAACACCGAGGATATCGAAAGGATGGCGGCTATCTTGCCCGCGCAGAAGCCGTATTTAAAGACGAGCGTGTTCTCCATCTTCAAGGCCCGTGTGCCGTGGCTGCTCATTCTCATGGTGAGCGCGACGTTCACGGGGCTCATCATCAACACCTTTGAGGGGCGGCTGAATGCGATCAGTCCCGTGCTGTTCGCCTGCGTTCCCATGCTGATGGACACGGGCGGGAATTCGGGCTCGCAGGCCTCCGTCACCGTCATCCGCTCCCTTGCGCTCGGGGAACTGACGACGAAGGACACGCTAAAGGTGCTATGGAAGGAGATGCGTGCGTCCGTGCTGTTGGCGGCGACCCTCTCCGTCGCCTGTTTCTGCAAATTACAGCTCATCGACAGGCTCCTCTTCGGCTATGAGAGCTATACACTGCTGTTGAGCGCGGTCGTCTCGCTGGCAATGTTCGCAACGGTCGTCATCGCAAAGCTCGTCGGCTGTCTCTTGCCCCTCGGCGTGAAAGCCGTGAAACTCGACCCTGCCGCCGTCGCCTCGCCCTTCATCACGACGATCGTCGACGCGGTTTCGCTCATCATCTTCTGCGGCCTCTCCGTCGCCATTTTGGGGTGAGAGGAATGCCCCCGCGGTTCCCGCTTGCCCGCCCCCTGTGTAAGGACGGAGTCCATCTCTCTTGCCTGCCCCCTGCGTAAGGGGGCGGGGTAGGGGTGAGGGTACGCCCATGAACGAAGTCCGCACGGAAGCACATTCAGGATGACACCCCCTCAGTCGCGGCAAGGACACCCGCGACAGCTCCCCCTCGAAGGGGGAGCCGAGGGAGAGCGGAACGCAGTCATGCCCCCTCCTTGGGGAGAGCCCTCGTTCATGCCCCCTCCTTGGGGAGAACCCTCGTTCCTACCCCCTCCCGATGAAATGGACCCCAAAAGTTGGACAAAAAGAGGTGGGAGGAAAGAAATCATGGAAAAGCGAAAGGAGAAGCGGAAAA
>CANRDK010000012.1 GCA_947629345.1 uncultured Clostridia bacterium | reverse complement strand
GCGGGGCGGGGACGTCCTTGCTTCCCCTTGTAGGGGAAGTACCCGCGCAGCGGGGGATAGGGTTCAAAAACCCCTCAGTCGCGCAAGGACAGCGCGACAGCTCCCCTAAGAGGGGAGCCAAGGAGCCTCTTCCCGAGAGCCTGAACAAAGTCATGCCCCCTCCTTGGGGAGGGGGATAGGGGGCGGGGACATTCTGAATCGTGCCATACATTATCCCCTCATCCGTCACGGCAAGGGCAGCCGTGCCACCTTCCCCCCAAGGGGAAGGCTTGCGGGCTCCCGTCCTCGGCAAGGGTCCCCAAGGGGAAGCCTTGAGTCCTCTCCTTGGGCGGGGACGCTCTCGATTACGTCACCATAATCGCGGCGGGGAGAGAATTCATACATTGTAGTATGTTAGTTTCATCCTCCCTTGGGCTCATCGGGAATACCCCGACGGTGCAACTTTCACACCTGAAAAACCGCCTCGGCTGCGGGGCGGATCTGTTTGCAAAGCTCGAAATGTTCTCCCTGACGGGCTCCGTCAAGGACCGTATCGCCCTTGCCATGATCGAGGAGGCGGAGAAATCGGGCAAACTCCGCGCGGGCGGGGTCATCATCGAGCCGACGAGCGGGAACACGGGCATCGGCCTCGCCGCCGTCGGGGCCGTGAAGGGGTATCGGGTCATCATCGTCATGCCCGATTCCATGTCCGTGGAGCGCAGAAAGTTGGTGCAGGCGTACGGCGCGGAGCTCGAACTCACCCCCGCCGCAAGCGGTATGCAGGGGGCCATCTCCCGCGCGGAAGAGCTTGCAAGGGAATACAAAGATGCCTTTGTTCCTTCGCAGTTCTTGAATCCCGTCAACCCGCTGGCCCATTACAGGAGCACGGCGGCGGAACTCTGGAGGGACATGGAGGGCAGGGTGGACGCGTTCGTCGCGGGCGTGGGGACGGGCGGCACGCTGACGGGCGTGGGGAAATTTCTGAAGGAGAGGGACCCGTCGGTGAGGGTCGTCGCCGTGGAGCCGTTCTCTTCCCCCATGCTCTCGAAAGGGGAGAAGGGGAGCCATAAAATTCAGGGGATCGGCGCGGGATTTGTGCCCAAAACGCTCGATCGGAGCGTCTACGACGAGATCGTTGCCGTGACGGACGAGGAGGCGTTTGAAACCGCCCGCATGTTGGCGGTTTGCGAGGGGCTGTTCTGCGGAATTTCGTCGGGTGCGGCCCTCGCCGCCGCGCTCTCCCTCGCGTCACGGGAGGAGTTTTTCGGCAAACGCATCGCCGTCCTCCTCCCCGACAGCGGCACCCGCTACCTCTCAACACCCTTGGTGTGAGGGGAGGGGCTGCCGCGTTATTCTGAGAAACGGAGCAGGATGACGCACCAACCGCTCATTCTGAGGGAGCGCCAGCGACCGAAGAATCCCATTAGACCAACGGACTTCCGTGCGTTTAACGGGATCCTTTGCTGCGCTCAGGATGAGCGCGCGGGGCAGGATGAGCATGCGGGGTAGGATGAGCGATGCTGTTCTACAATCGCGGCAATATAAAACCCGAGGCGGAGGCCTCGGGCTCTATAAAATTTTGGAGAGTCGGACGGTGGCGGCTGGGACCGCTCCCGCCCTTAGGGATATCTCGATTGTACTGCCTTTCCCCGCAAAAATCAACCTACTCTTCGCACGCCGCCCTCTATTGTGTGAAATATCGCAGTAGAGTCCGAAATTCTTACTCTACCGAGAGTAGAATTGTTGACAAGTAGCGCGTTTCACGCTATAATGGTGGCATGGAAGAACAGGATTTTCTTGCAACCGTCATCGGAAAAAATATCACGAGACTAAGGAAACTTTCGGGCATGACACAGCTTGAACTTGCCGAAAAGCTCAATTATTCCGATAAATCCATCTCAAAGTGGGAACAGGGCAACGGGATCCCCGACGTGCGGATCCTCGTCCAGCTTGCCGAGCTCTTCAACGTGTCTGTGGACGACCTCGTCCGCGAGCACAAGGAAAAGCCCGTCGTTCCCAAGCGGGAGAAAAAGATCCGCCGTCTCATCGTCACACTGCTGTCCGTCGGCGTCGTATGGCTCGTCGCCGTGGCCTGTTTTGTGCTCATCGGCGTCGCGTGGAACGTGCAGGGCGAGTGGCGGAAGGGGGCTTGGCTGGCCTTTGTGTACGCCGTGCCCGCAAGCGCGATCGTCGTCACCGTATTTTCGAGCATCTGGCACTGGAAATGGACGCGTGTCATTGCAATTTCCGTGCTCATATGGACCTTCCTCGCCTGCATTTATCTTACCCTTTGGGCGTGTGAAGTCAGCGAGGGCATGTGGCTCATCTTCCTCATCGGCGTGCCGCTGCAGATCTTGGCGCTCATCTACTTTGTATGGCGGAGAAAGGCCCGCCTGAAGGAGGAATCATGAGAGAGGTCCCCGTGCCCGATTCGGCCCGAAAAAGAGAGAAGATCAAGCGGGCATTTCAGAGAAAATCGAAGACTTATAGCGCGTTTTTCTTCATATTTCTTGCGATTTCCGTGGCCGCCTTTCTCGGCGCGATCATCTCCGTCATCGTATTTGAATTCAACGGAGATCTGTCCGCTTCGCTCGCCATCATTCTGCTCAGCTCCTTTCTCGGTGGCGGAATGGTCTGCGGCGGCGCGGCCTATCTCTTCTCCCGCCTGCTCTCGGCGGCTGACCTCATGCGGCTGGACTTTTCGGAGCGGTGCGATTCGGAAAAGAGCTTTTATGTGGGTGAAGGGACGCTCGCGACCTTTGGAAACGGCGAACTTCTCCTCCACGGCGACAGGGGCGGCGCCAAGGATATCCGCATTCCCTATGCCGAAATCAGGCTCTTTTCGGTGTGCACGCGCAGGGCTCCCAAGGAAAAGGGGGAGTGGAGCGTCGTGTTTGAACTCCCCGCCCGCTACCTCGCAAAGAGCGGCAGGGCGGAAAAGGATGAGAAGCTCCTCGTGCAGACGGACGCCAAGGAGCGGCTGTACAGAGTTATCGAAGAGGAGGGGCTTACCCTTCTCGGCGAGGAGCACACAGCGCAAAAAAATCGCAGATATGCGCTGAAAACGAAGTTTTATGTGCCCGTTCCAAGCAAACGGCGGCGGGCGCTCATCATGATGATCCTCGGCTTTGCCGTTGCGGTCGGCGGGATCCCCGCGGCGATCTGGTGGAATGTGACGGCGGGAAGTTTTCTCGCCGCCATCGGCCTCTTTTTGGGGCTGCGCAGCCTTTCAAACTTCCTCGCCGCAAAGAGCGTGTTTGCGGTGTATGAGGAGGGGATCTATTGGAGAGAGGAGAGCGGCGAGCGCATCTTTCTGAAGTGGGAAGAGGTGACGGCTATCCTTCGCACGCAGGCTGGGGATACGCCCGTGTTAAAGGTGGAATGCCCCTACGGGGCCTATCACCTGCCCGACATTGCTGGCGTGTATGAGTATTTGCAGCAGAATTACCCCGAAACATGCGGGTGAGAATGCCCCCCCATCAGTCACCTGCGGTGACAGCCTCCCCCCGGCGGGGGTAGGCTTGAGCCCCGCGCCGCTCATCCTGACCCGCGCCGCGTCATTCTGAGAACGTGAGTAGGACGAGAAGACGGGAGTTGACCCGAAGAATCTCGCGGCGAATATCCGTAAATCATGCGGCGAGATGCTTCGGTACGGCTCGCATGGACTGCGTTGTACTCGCGTTCTCAGCATGACGCCGCTATGGGGTCCCCTTGCTTCCCCTCTTAGGGGAAGTACCCCGAAGGGGGGATAGGGTTTAGAAACCCCTCAGTCACTGCGTGACAGCTCCCCTGAGAGGGGAGCCAAGGAGGGGCGGGGATATTTCAAAACAAACAGAAAGAGGTCAAAACGGAAAGAATATGCTCTGTTCACAGTGCGGAAAAAATCAGGCGCAGCCGTATGTGCGGCGGACAGCGGAGGGGGAAAAGACTGTTTTCCTCTGCCCCGATTGTTATCGCCGTCTGTACGGCGAGGCCCGTCCCGAAGCGAATGCCCGACGGGCGTGTCCCTCCTGCGGGGCGACGCTTGCACAGTTCCGCAAGACGGGCCTTTTGGGCTGTGCCGACTGCTATTCCGTATTCCGTGAGGAGCTCATCCCCACCGTGCAGTTCATCCAAGGTCGGCTGCGCCACACGGGGAAGGACCCCGCCCGTGCCCTCGACGAAGAGCAGCGGGAACTCCAAGGGGAACTCATCGATGCGCAAAAGATGGGCGATAAGTTTATGGAACAGCGCATCCGCTACCGTCTTTCCGTCATTCACAGGCTCCTGAACGGAGGTGACGAATGAATATCTCCTATGAGAGCGTGGCGGTGTCCTCGCGCATCCGCCTTGCAAGAAACTTTCAGGACTGCCCCTTCCCCGATCGGCTCCTTCTGAGCCCCCACGGGCGGGAGAGGGCAAGCGAGATCGTCCGCACCATCAATGCGGAACTCAACGCGCTGGAGGAATTCGACCTCTATGACGTCGGCACGCTCACGGAGGAGCGGGCTGCCTACCTCGTAGAGCGCAACCTCATCTCCCGCGATCTCGTCCGCCACAGCGATATTTCTGCCGCCCTCATCACCCCCGATGAGAGCATTTCCGTCATGATCAACGAGGAGGACCATATCCGCGAGCAGTATTTCACCCGCGGCTACGACCTCAAAAAGGCATATGAGCGCATCACGGGGATCGACGACGTCATCTCTGAATCCATTCCCTTTGCATTCGACAGGGAATTCGGCTATCTCACCGCCTGCCCCACCAATTTGGGAACGGGTCTCAGGGCATCTGTCATGATGTTCCTGCCCGCCATCTCGAGGAGGGGACTGATGAAGCGGGTGGTCCCCGAACTCAACCGCTTGGGACTCACCGTGCGGGGGGCCTCGGGGGAGGGAAGCGGGGCGGAAGGGGATCTCTTTCAGATCTCCAACGAGGTGACGCTCGGCTTTTCGGAGACGGAGATCCTGTCCGCCGTCGAGAAGGCGGTGAAGCTCATCGTGCAGTTTGAACTGCGCGAGCGGGAGAACATGAAAACGGAGGGGGGACTTTCCCTTCGCGACCGCGTCCTTCGTGCGTACGGCGTCCTCTCGAACTGTTGTCTGCTCGGCATCAAGGAGTTTATGGAACTCACGGCCGACTTCAAGCTCGGCATTCTGTTCGGATATCTCGGCACGGACAGGACGGAAGAGGAGATCTTGGGAGAGCTGGACGATCACATCGTCGCCATGCGTCCTGCGAATATCGATCACCTCAACGGCCATGTCCTCACGGAGACGGAACGTTCCGTCTACCGCGCCGAGCAGTCGAACAAAGTCATGCGCAGAATGGAGATCGTGGTGTGAGGGTGAATTGAAAATTGAGCGCCCGCGCTCATCCTGAGCGTAGCGAAGGATCCCCTCGAACGAAGTCCGCCCTTGGCTCCCCTCTTAGGGGAGCTGTCACGCAGTGACTGAGGGGTTCCCTTGGCTCCCCTCTTAGGGGAGCTGTCACGCAGTGACTGAGGGGTTCTGAACCCCTTCGCCCTTCGACTACGCTCAGGGCACTTCCCCTAAAAGGGGCAGCGAGGGAGTACTCCCGTTCTCACCCTCAGTCAATGCCCCTCATCACCCGCTACGCGGGAGCTTCCCCCCACGGGGGGAAGCCTTTTGCCCCCGCTGGCCGCTCATTCTGAGCGCAGCGAAGAATCCCATAAAACCAACGGAGTATGTGCTTCCGTAGGTTCAACGGGATGCTTCACGTACGTTCAGCATGAGCGTTTCCCTCAAATTATAAGGAGTAACCCTTGGACAATAAATTTTATTCTGATCATTTAAAGCAGGTCATGCAGCAGGCGAACAAGATCGCTCGCTACTATAAGACCGATTACATCGGCAGTGAACACATCGTCTTTGCCATGCTCGAAGTACCCGAGAGCACGGCGGGGCGGCTTTTGACATCGTCGGGCGTGGAATATTCCGCCTACCGCGACAAGTTCCGCCAGATCATCTCGCACGAGACGGCGACAAGGTTCGATTACACCCCCCGCACCAAGAACATGTTCACACAGGCCGAGGAGTGCGCCCGCAGGGACGGGAACTTCTCCGCGCTGACGGGGACGGAACATCTCCTCCTCGCCATTCTGAACGTGGAAGACAGTTTCGCCTACGTCATCCTCTCTTCCCTGCACATCGACCTGCCCCTGCTCATCGAACGCACGGAGTCCTTCATCGGCGGCACAGCCTATGAGCCCAAGGCGGAGCCCACGGGCAGCGCGGAGCCCGAGCTCAGGCGCACCGACTACCGCCCCATTCCCGTCGTGGACGATAAACTTCTGCCCTACGGCGTGGACCTCACCAAAAAGGCGAGAGAGGGGAAGCTCGACCCCGTCATCGGCCGCCGCAAGGAGATAGAGAAAGTCATTCAGATCCTGTCGCGGAGGACAAAGAACAACCCCGTTCTCATCGGGGAGCCGGGGGTTGGGAAGAGCGCCGTCGTCGAGGGCCTTGCACAGGCCATTGCAAACGGCGAAGTGCCCGATTTATTGAGCGATAAGATCGTTTTTTCATTAAATTTAACGGGACTTCTCGCGGGGACACGCTACCGCGGCGACTTTGAGGAACGGCTCAAAAATATCGTCGATACCGTCATGGCGGACAAGAATATCATTCTCTTTATCGACGAGATCCACACCATTGTGGGGGCGGGCAGTTCCTCCGACGGAGCGATGGACGCCTCCAATATCCTGAAGCCCATGCTCGCGCGGGGGGAGCTCCAGACGATCGGCGCAACGACCGTAGAGGAATATCGATTCATCGAGAAGGACCCCGCCCTCGAGCGACGTTTCACCCCCGTCATGGTGGACCAGCCCTCCGTTGAGGACACCATCATCATTCTCCGCGGCGTGCGCGACAAGTACGAGGCACACCACAACGTCGTCATCACCGAGGAGGCCATCGAGGCGGCGGCGAAACTCTCAGATCGCTACATAAGTGACAGATTTTTGCCCGACAAGGCCATCGACCTCGTGGATGAAGCGGCCTCCCGCGCCCGTCTCAACGCCTATAACGGCCCCGCGGAACTGCACGAGGCGGAGGATAAGCTCGTCCGTCTCACGTCCGATTGGGAGAAGGCGAGAAAGTGGGGAGATGAGAACGAGACGACGCTCGCAAGAGAGGTGAGGGAGCTCACCGAAAAGGTCAACGCCATGCGCCGCGACTGGCGGATGAAGAAGAGCCGTGCCCACATCAGCATCGGCGCGGAGGACATTGCGGAGATCGTTTCCGACCGCTCGGGCGTTCCCCTTGCAAAGCTGAACGAGAAGGAGAGCGAACGCCTCTTGCACCTCGAGGAGGAACTCCACCGCCGCATCGTCGGACAGGACGAGGCCGTTTCCGCCGTCGCAAAGGCCATCCGCAGGGCAAGAGCGGGCCTCAAGGACCCCAACCGCCCCATCGGCTCCTTCATCTTTGTGGGCCCCACGGGCGTGGGCAAGACGGACCTCTGCAAGGCCCTCGCGGAGAGCATGTTCGGCGACGAATCGATGATGATCCGCCTCGACATGTCCGAATACATGGATAAGAGTTCCGTTTCCAAGCTCATCGGCGCGGCCCCGGGGTATGTGGGCTATGACGACGGCGAGGGATATCTCACGGGCAAGGTGCGGAAGAAGCCTTACTCCGTCGTCCTCTTCGATGAGGTAGAAAAGGCTCACCCCGATATCTTCAACCTCCTGCTTCAGATCCTTGACGACGGACGGCTGACAGACAGCAGGGGACGGACCGTCAATTTCAAAAATACCGTCATCATTCTCACGTCGAACGTCGGCGCACATGCCGTGAAGGAGCTCTCCTTGGGCTTTGGGGCGGCGGACGAGGCCAGTGAGTATGAGGACATGAGGAGGAATATCGACGAGGCCCTCAAAAAGCAGTTCCGTCCTGAGTTCTTGAATCGGCTCGACGACGTCATCATCTTCCACAAGCTGAGCAGGGAGAACGCAGCCGTCATCTGCGACAAGCTCCTTGCGGGGCTCAACAAGCGGCTGGAGGGGCTGAAGATCCGCCTCACCGTGACGGCAGCGGCCAAAGAGCTCATCGTCGAGCGGGGATATTCGGACGAATACGGCGCCCGTCCCCTCAAGCGGACGGTGCAGAAGCTGGTGGAGGATGGCCTCTCGGAGGAGCTGCTGAAGGGGGAACTCCACAGCGGCAACGTGACAGTCGATGAGCAAGACGGCAAGCTCGTTTTCTACAACGAATAGCGAAAATCGCAGCATAAGTGGCGAAAAATGCGCCGCGTTATGCCTTGTGCGACGGCGGCGTCATCCTACCCCCCCCGCGCTCATCCTGAGCGCAGCGAAGGATCCCATTAAACCAACGGGGCAGGGTTCAACGGGATTCATCGCTACGCTCTGAATGAACGGTCGGCGCGTCATCCCGCCCCGCGCGCTCATCCTACCCCGTCGCATTGGCGGCGGTTTTTTTTGTAAATTGCAGAACAGACGTTTGCCTTTTTCAAACAGGCGTGATATAATAGAGGCATGAAGAGAGAAGTCGCTCCCATTCCCACCCTCACGGCCGACCAGAGCGAGGCCGCCTCGCTCATTGAGGAATGGTATTTTCATCTGAATACACAGATCTTTGTCCTCTGCGGCTACGCGGGCACGGGCAAGACCTTTCTCGTGGACTATATCGTGCGAAAGATGGGGCTCGTTCCCGGGGAGAGCGCCGTCTTTGTCACGCCCACGGGGAAAGCCGCCTCCGTGCTCATCCGCGGCGGGACCCCCGCTTCCACCATTCACAGCCTCATCTATACGCGGGAGGAGGACGTTGAGATCAACGAGGACGGCGAGATCATCTCCGAGCAGTTCCTCCGCTTCGTGCTCAAGAGCGGCCTCCCCAAGGAGATCAAGCTCATCGTCGTGGACGAGACGAGCATGGTTTCCGATGACTTATTGCGCGATTTGCTCTCCTTTGGCATCAAATGTCTCTTCTGCGGCGACCCCGCCCAGCTCCCTCCCGTGTACGGCACCAATTCCCTCATGAAAATGCCCGTTATCACCCTCAAGGAGATCGTGCGGCAGGAGCGGGACAACCCCATCGTTCGTATGTCCGAGGCCGTCCGCGCGGGGAAATTTCTGTCCTACGGCCGCTATGGCGAAAACGCTGCCGTCATTCCCAAGAATGCTCTCACGGCGGAGCAGCGGCAGGAACTCTTTTTAAAGGCCGACCAGATCATCGTCGGCACGAACAGGACACGGAGCCTCATCAACCGCGAAATTCGCACATATATGGGCATTTCTGCCGAAAACGCCCTGCCCATCGAGGGTGAAAAACTCATCTGCACCCTCAACGATTGGTCCAAGCCCTTGGACGAAGAGGGGAATTTCCACCTTGTCAACGGCATCATCGGAAACTGTTTCGACGTGCGGGAGGGGGAGGACGGATTGGGGCTCCTCGACTTTCAGGCCGACTTTCTCGATTCCGCCGTGGGCAATCTTCCCTTCGACGCGGGCATTTTTTATGAGGGAAGGTACTTTCACAACTACGGCGCCAAGGCCTGCCTGCTCGCGGACGGGCGGTTGGTGCATGAGAACAACTTTGGGGCGCTGAGAAGCACAAAGGTGCGGCGGGAGGACACGATCGCGCGGTTTGAATTCGCCTATGCGGTCACCTGCCACAAGTCGCAGGGCTCGGAGTACGACACGGTGGTCGTGCTCGACGAGAGCCGTCTCTTCTCGGACGGCCGCGAATGGCTTTACACCGCCATCACCCGCGCCAAAAAGAACTTGGTGATCATAAGGTAGTTCCGTGCGTTCAACCTGCCTTTCCTCTTGCCTGCCCCCTGCGTAAGGGGGCGGGGTAGGGGTGGGGGTACGCCCTCAAACGAAGTCCGCCCCCCGCGCTCAGCATGAGCGCAGGAAAAACCATAAAAAAAGTCCGACGGGGTACCGTCGGACTGAATTTTTTGCAACTTATGCGATGGTTTTCACGACTCGGGCGAAGGGGAGAAAGATCTCCGGCATGAGGCCATCTCCATACGAATTGCCGTCTAATGGCGCATTGTCGAACCGTGCTTGATATTGAATGGAAAGCATAAAGTCATCAACGTACTCTGAAAATTGGAACCAGAGCGTCATCGTATATTCTTGCCCCTCATGCGCTGCCCTCAACTGCGTTGAAATGATGTAGTCGCGATTCTGATGGAGCTGGATCTCGATGTCCTCCATGGGGATCGTAAATTCCAGATCGATCCCGTCCTCTTCGCCGCGCAGGTAGTATATCACGCTGTCGCTCTCGACGGTGACGAACGTTTCAATGGTCATATCGAATTGATGATCCTCATAGTTTCCGTCTCTGCCGAGGTCCATGTACCATTCGTACTCCGCGGGCTCCGTCGTGCCCAATGCGAATACCCCTTTTTGATTTTCGTCGGAATAATAGCGCATGCCGCTGAGCGAGACGAGGGAGGCTTGGGCGGGGAAGGTCATGCGCATCGTTCCGTCCGCCTTCACCGTCATGGTTTGGGGGAAGGATGCCATGGGCTGGGCCATAGTGAGCTCAAGTCCGCTCACTTCAACGTCCATGCCCTTGAGCGCCTTGTTTTGATCGAAGGAGAGGGAGACCTTAGCCGTGTCGAGCTTGCCGCTCGCGCTTCCGTTCGTCAAAAGGGCGAGAAGCCCGCCGATGACGTTCTCCTTCAGCTGTGCAAAGGGAGCCTTGATGCTGTCGAGAGCTTCCGTGATCTCCTCTTCGCTGCGTCCGTTCGCTCCGCCGATCTCGCCGAGGGTGAGTTTCCCGAACGTCTTTCCCTTGGGAAGAGCCCCATTGGAGCTTTCGTACAGGCTATTGTAAAAATCTTTGGAGGAGAAGAGCTCCTTGATATAGTCATACACGTCCTTATTTCCCGCCTCGGGAAGGGAATCGGGAGGCACGGCCGTCGTAAAGTCCATGGCTTCAAAGAATTCACTCGCCTTGACGCCACGGAAGAGCGTCCTCAACACTTCGTCGATATAGCCCTTTAACACAATGTCGTTGAGTGTGGAGTTCACAGTGATTTTATCGAGCGCACCCGCGATGCCGCCCATCACGCTCTCCAGCCCCTTGACGAGGTCGTATTCGATGACATAACCGTCCTCTTTTTCCTGAGCTGTTGCGCCGAGGAGCCGCGGCAGGTTGTTCGCCACCTTGGTGACAAAGGGGAGAGAGGAGAGCTCTTCGGAGATTTCGGGCACGCCGATGCTTCCGCTGATGGCGCCGAGGCCTGAACCCTCGAGAACGGGCCCATCCGCTTCCCTGTAGAGGGCGGTGAGAGAGGTGAGGTCGTGCGCCCCCGAGGAGGGCCATTCGCCATTGCCCGTGTAGACCATTGTGCCGCGGACGAAACCGATGAGGTAGCTGTCCTGCCCGTCGAGATCGACATCGGCAAGGAGGTCCGCCGCGGGTGATTCGCCCGTCATATCGACCGTCATCTGAAGCCCGACCGTGCCCTTCGTCACGCCGACCCGTTCGACGTGCAGTTCCGCGCCGAGTTCCATGAATTGGGGATCGACGGATTGGGCATTTGCGGTCAGTTCATCGTAGAGTTTGTCGTCTCCGCCGCAGCCTGCAAATGCGCCGCACACGCCGACGCAGAGCACCGCAGAGAGCAAAATTGTAGTAATTTTTTTCATGACATGTTTCATGTTTACATTTTATCACAGAGCCCCACGGAAAGTCAATGAATTTCAAATAAAAATGTTGTGGGCGCTCATCCTGACCCCGCGCTCATCCTGAGCGCAGCGAAGGATCTCATAAAACCAACGGAGCACATTTGGGAATGACACCCCCTCAGTCACGCAAGGACGGCGTGACAGCTCCCCCTCCAAGGGGGAGCCGAGGAAAGGACGGACCCTTGCCCACCCCTCCAAGGGGGAGCCGAGGGGCTCATACGAAGTCCTCTTGCCCACCCCTTGAGGGGTGGGTGGCACGGCTGTCCTTGCCGTGACGGGAGGGGTGTTGTACGAATAGAGTGTTCCCCCCGACGCTTTACCCGCAGTTTGGCGGGCCATTTTTTTGTTTTATCTTATAAAACAACGTGTATTTTTTTATGTACAGCCCAAAAACTTCCTCTTTCAATCGAAACACGGTCTTTCTTTCATCTGCGTCTGACATATTGCAATTCATGCATGCATGGACGAGCGCCAAATATGCCGTGCGCAATTCTTTTACCATAATTTCAATGTTTTCATATGCCATAGCGTTTCCTCATATCCATTATAATCCTACGATTTGTAGGAAGTCAACGATTTGTAGGAAAATTTTGATATCATTTTTTCATGAAAGACAATTACTTTGGCAGACAGTTGAAAGAGCTGCGGCAAGCGAGGGGAATGACGCAGAGAGCGCTTGGCGAAGCGCTCGGCTTCTGTAATCAAACGGTGAGTTTTTGGGAGTCGGGCAGGCATGAACCCGATTACGATTCACTGATCAAGATCGCAAAATTTTTTGAGATATCGATCGATGAACTTCTTGGAATGAAATAAACGATCGCCGCCCGCGGACACCTGTCCGCGGGCGGCGTTTTCTGCACCAACGGCCCCGTGTCGCCGCCTATGCCCCCGCGCTCATCCTGAGCGCAGCGAAGGATCCCATAAAACCAACGGAGGCACTTTTGGGAATGACACCCCCTCAGTCACGCAAGGACGGCGTGACAGCTCCCCCTCGGAGGGGGAGCCGAGGGGGACTACCCGCCCCCGCCGCGTGATTCTGCCCTTTTTCTTGCCCGCCCCCTGCGTAAGGGGGCGGGGTAGGGGTGGGGGTACGCCCTCAAACGGAATCCGTAAAGCATGCGGCGAGATGCTTCGGTACGGCTCTTGTGGACTGCGTTCCGCTTTCGTTCTCAGCATGACGCCGCACGTCGGTCTACGGGATCCGCTCGCTTCGCTCGGGATGAGGGCACACGCCTCCGTGCGTTCAACGGGATGCTTCGTCTCAGCATGAGCGACCCTGCCGCAATTTTTCATTATAAATTTTTAATTTTCATTCACTTGACTTTTCTCTTCGATAGGCATACAATAAAAGAAAAAATCTCACTGAAGGATAATTTTATGGCATTCAGAACTCACAACTGTAACGAACTCCGTGCGTCCGATGCGGGGAAGAAGGTCAAGATCGCCGGTTGGCTCGATTCCAAGCGCGACAAGGGCGGCCTCCTCTTTGCCGTCATCCGCGACTTCTACGGCACCACGCAGGTGGTGGCGGAAGAAGAGCCCTGCCTCTCCCAGCTCCGCGACATTCCCACCGAATCCACCGTCTCCGTCGAGGGCACCGTGGTCCTCCGCTCTTCCCCCAACGAAAAGCTCCCCACGGGCCTCATCGAGATCATTCCCGAAAAGGTGGAAGTGCTGGGTCGGCGTCTCATGCCTGCGCTTCCCTTTGAGGTCTCCCATTCCACCGAGGCGGGGGAGGACGCAAGGCTCCGCTATCGCTTCCTCGACCTCAGGAACCCCGCCGTGCGCGACAAAATTGTGCTCCGCTCCCATATCATCGAGGACCTCAGAAAGCTCATGACCGAGCAGGGCTTCACGGAGATCTCCACGCCCATTCTGACGAGCTCCTCCCCCGAGGGCGCACGCGACTACATTGTGCCGAGCCGCCTCTATCCCGGGGAATTCTACGCACTCCCGCAGGCGCCCCAGCAGTATAAACAGCTCTTGATGTGCTCGGGGTTCGATAGATACTTCCAGATCGCCCCCTGCTTCCGTGATGAGGACGCGAGGGCAGACCGTTCCCCCGGGGAATTCTACCAGCTCGATATCGAGATGGCCTTTGCGGAGCAAGAGGACGTGTTCGCCGTGCTCGAAAAGGTCCTGCCGCCCGTGTTTGCAAAATATAGTGGCTGGGAGGCCGATCAGCCCCCGTTCCGCCGCATTCCCTACCTCACCGCCCTCGAGGACTACGGCACCGACAAGCCCGATCTTCGCAACCCTCTCCTCATTAGGGACGTGACAGAGCTCACCGTGAACTGCGGATTCGATCCTCTCATGCTCAAGCATGTCAAGGCCATCGCCGTCTCGGGTGTGAATGTGCCGAGGAAGTGGATCGACAAGACGGCCGAGGACTTCACCGTACGCACAGAGGGCGGCAAAATGTTCTGGTTTAAGTTAGACGAGAACGGCGCCCCCGCGGGCGGCATCGCAAAATTCGTTGCCGAAAATGCGGACGCATGGAAGGACTTGCTCGGCGTAGAAAAGGATTGCTTTGTTGCCCTCACCGCCGAGGACAAATTGCAGGACGTGCAGAAGAGGGCGGGCATCCTCCGCACCATGCTCGGAACGGGGCTCGGCCTCCTCGAAAAGAACGTGTACAGATTCTGCTGGATCGTCGATTTCCCCATGTACGAGATCGGCGAGGAGAGCGGCGAGCTCGAGTTCTGCCACAATCCCTTCTCCATGCCGCAGGGCGGAATGAAGGCGTTTGAACAGGACCCTCTGAAGATCTTGGCCTATCAATACGATATCGTCTGCAACGGCGTGGAGCTCTCTTCGGGCGCAGTCAGAAACCACGACCCCGAGATCATGTTAAAGGCGTTCTCCCTCGTCGGGATCGGCAAGGAAGAGGTCGTTAAGAAGTTCCCCGCCCTCTACAATGCCTTTGAATACGGCGCCCCGCCGCACGCAGGCGTCGCCCCGGGGGTGGACAGAATGGTCATGCTCATCGCCGATACGACGAACATCCGCGAGGTCATCGCCTTCCCGATGAACGCCAAGGCCCGCGACCTCATGATGAACGCGCCCTCGCCCGTCGAACAGAAACAGCTCGACGAGGCCAACATCGCGATCAAACCAAAAAAATAACACATATAGCGCAAAAATCGATTGTTATGGTCAAAGGTATATCCTAAAACCAAAAGGGAGACTGAAGTCTCCCTTTTGGTTTTAGAGAACAACCGTGCACTGTCTCCATTCCTTTTTTTTGCACACTTTTGTCGGATTCAAAGTTGATTTCTTGTGTGTTTCTCAAAATAAAATTTTGCCTTTTCTCTCCAATCGAGATCTTTCGTCCACTCATACGTCGTGGGAAGAAATTCCTTGATATTGCCCTTCATCGCCTCAAACGGCTCATCGTAACAGAGAACCTTGCTCGGTTGAATGACTTCGAGCATTCTGTTATAACCGAGCATGAAGCTCTCCTCGTCGTTTTCCCGGTAGTAGGTGCAGACGGCGACGGTCGAGCCCTTCTCAACGCCGTCAAAGCAGAATTCAAAGCTGCGTTCGTCCCCCCAACTGATCGTGGGAATCACACGAAGTCCCAAGCTTTGCCAATAGGCGCCGCACCAGCGGTTTTTAAATACGCTCATGATTTGAAGCGCGAGCGGCATATCGGTAAACATGCTGAAATCGGGCGAAAGAAGGGCATAGTATTGTTTGAGTTTTTCGGCTTCGTCAAATGCCTTATTATAGACCTTATCGAACAGCCAGTCGTGCGTGAAGAAATGAATCGTCTTATAGGCGTTCTTTTCGTCATTTGCCTTTGTATCGACGTAGCTTAAAAGGCTGATCGTATCGAAATCGATCTCTTGCTCTTTGATGAGCGGAATCTGATATTTGCCCACCGTTTGAAGTTCATTCCGTACAAGTTCACGCTTTTTTTGTGCTTTTTGTTTTTCGTATTCCGTAAGTTCTTCCTGCATATCTCTCCTTTAATCGAACATATAGCTCGGGTTTTCCACTTCGTCCCAGATGTCTTTCAAGAGCCGTCCGTCAATGTTTGCTTTTTCCGTAAATTCTTCGCGGGTATCGTACAATTGATATCCTCCGTCGTGCCCGATGCAAATTTTACCATTTGAAAACATGACATAATATGGCTGACCTTTGTGGACGAAAGACATTTCACTGTAAAAATACAGCCCGTTGACGAAATCTTCAAAGGTCGCTTTGAATGGTTTTCCTTGCTTGTACTGCTCTCTTGCCCGCCAGACGGGAACGAGCATGGGATAGCTGATCCCCCGTTTTCCCATTTGCTCCTCGTCTCGCTCCATTTCCCAGCCGCAGTGCGGACATGTTCCGTTCCCGAATTCATCGAAAAAGGCAATCTTCCCGCAGACGGTGCAGATGCCGGGAATATCTTCTTTGTATGGAATTTTATCGCTCATAGTACTTCCTCTTCAATGAAAATTCGGGTCGGGAGGGATATCATGCCCTTCATAGCGATCTCCGTCTCCGCTACTCCAATCCCAAGGATGGTCGTGCGGAAAAGGAGTGCCTTCTTTAGCCTGGTGGGAATAATCACGATTGCGAATGGCTTTTCCCTCATGATCGTACCATCTGCTTCGATGCTTTTTTCCATTCAGATACACGTCATACCTCGAATTTGGTTTTCCAAATTTATCCAAATGATTTCCCTCGACTCGTACGATTACATACGTTCCGCCGCTTGTTGCTCCTCCGCCTCCCATAAAATCTCCTTTTTCTTTTGAAATTCAAATACGCGCGCTGTACTTGTAATTTTATTATATCACAGGTTATTACGAAAAGTCGTTCCTGTGCCAAAATTTACAAAAAAGAGCAACGGTTTTTCCCCGTTGCTCAAAATTTTTATGATATCCGAAATAATCCCGAGGGGCTCTGCTATATTTACTGCTGTTTGCTTCTGTATCTTCTGAGGTAATTGAAGATCTTGTCGCGGAGGTTCGGGGACATGTCGTAGAGGCCGTAGCGGATCCACACCTTGTCGAAAAATTCCCTGTTGTCTCCGCCGATATGGTAGATGGGGAGATCGCCGTACCTGCCCGACTTGCAGGCGATGAAGAGGTCGCCGAACTCGTTCTTCTCCTCGGGCGTGAGCTCGTTGATGAAGGGGTCGTAGACGTACTGCATCGTGGGGTCGGTGTACACGTTGACGGGGCGGAACGGGGGAGCAGGCGGCGCATACTGCGGGGCGGGGGGAACATTTTCCTCCTCCGCGGGCGATTCCTCCGCACCCTTTTCGGCAAGGGAGAACATTTCACGCTCGAATGCGCTCATCTCCTCCTCGTGGGAAGGTTCGGGCTCTATGGGCTCTTCACCGCCCTCTCCGTCCGAATAGCGGTACTCCTCGTCGGTCACGTCCTCTTCCGTCTCATCCGTATCCACGGGGAGCTCGGTCTCCGTTTCCTCGTCGGAATCGTCGTAGGTGTCGTCTTCTTCGTCGGTGTCGTAGAAGTCGGCCTCGGTGTAGTCCTCATCCTCTTCCTCTTCGGCAAGCTGCCTCTGTTTCCGCTGGACCGCAAGCGTGAGGCCCGCAAAGAGCACTGCGCCGAGGGAGGCAAAGATCAACACAAGCGAGGGGAGGAGTGCGCCGTTCCGGAAGAACTGCAGGCTCCAGTTCTTGCCGAGGCCGCTGCCCGAAATGCAGAGCAGGAGCACGGCGGCGAGCTGAAGGGTAGAGAGCAGGATGAACAGGATCCCTCTCCGCTTGTGCAGGAATGCGATCACGGAGATGACGAGCGTCACAAGAATGACGGCAAGTGCTGCGAGCACAAAGGAATTATAGACGGGGTTCGAAGAGAACGTCTTGAGAAGGATGAAGTGCGATTCCGTGAAGGAACCGGGGAAGAAGAGCGCAAAGCAGGAAATGACGGAGAAGAGGTAGATCCCCGCGCTGAAGATGCCCGCTTTCCCGTTTTCGACGATGGCAAACACCGTCATGAACACAAAGAGCAGAAGGGTGATGAGGGCAACGGGCACATCCACTGCCTCCGCGCTGAACGCAGGCATCGTCAAGCTGTTGACGCAGATCGCCCACAAAAATGCAAGGGTATACGAGAGGAGAGAGACTGTTCCCGAGAGGGCGGCGGCCCGCCTTGCCCGCCGTGCGGAGAAGAGGGAGATAAACAGCGTAATGACCGAGATGAGCACGGTGACAAGGAGCACAAAGGCCGCAACCACGGCAATGGCGTCCAAAGCGGTGAAGGAGGCGGAAGTGATGCCCTTCATGCGCGTGAGGAAGAAGCCGAGCAGGGAATTGTTCAGCCCCGTGTTTCCGCTGTAATAGGTGGGGGAGAGCCACGGGATGAACTTCCCGAGCAGTCCCAAAAAGAGTCCCCCCGCCGTGAGCAGGAAGAATATGATCGAAAAAGCGCGGTATTTCCCCGCCCTCACGGGCGGTTCCGCATGAGAGTTGTCCTCTTCGGGCTCCGCGTCGTAGTATGTCTCCGATTCGGTCGAACTTTCCTCCTCCGTATCCGTGGGATCGGGGGAAACGTCGGAAACGTCGGCCTCATCTATGTCCATATCTTCAAGATCTCTATTGACCATACAAGTACTCCTTTTTTCCTTGTCGCGTACCATTATAACACGGAATCGTGCGGCTGTCAACTACAAAGTTTGCCCTTTCGTGCAAATCCGTCAATAGTTTGCCTCCTGCCGTACCTTTTCATAACGGGCAAACGACTTGCGTTTTTCATTTTTGTGTGATATAATGCTTGCAAACGATACAAAAAGGGGAAACGATGGAAGAACGTTCAGACGGTCTTGAAAAAATTCTTGCGGATATCGGCGAACAGACGGGGGTGCATGCCTACCTCACGCCGCAGGGAGAGGAGGAAAAGGCCTTTTCCGTGCCTTGGGACGGCGGTACGGTGACGATCTACCTCACGGGGAGCGGGGCCGAGCGGGAGGCAAAGCTCATAAGCTATCTTCTCGCAAATTCCGCCCCCGCCGCAGCGCACAGCGGAAAGGTGAAGTTGAATTCCGTCCTCCTCGGCGAGGGAGGCAGAGTGCGGGCTCTCCGCTATCTCGCGGAGCACGGCCAAAAGGACGGCCCCTGCTATGCGGTGGAAGTTCTTCCCGACAGGCGCGGCGAGGATGCCTTAGAGCACATCGAGCGGTGCCTCGAGGGGGCAGACGCCGCCGTCTTTACGGAGGGGAATGCCATCGGCGTCGTGAAATTTGCGGGGGACGGGCAGTCTCCCTACGAATTCGGGCTGTTTTTGAACCAATCCCTCTACGAAGAGGCAGGCATTCACGGGAGAGTGGGTGTGGGCTGTGAGGTCCCTACCTTTGCGGAGATCTCCCTCTCCTACGCGCAGGCCGTTTCCGCCCTCCGTATGTCCGATATGCTCGGCGACGGCGGCGAGGTGCATTCCTACCGTGAATATCTCCTTGTGGGCGTCCTCTCGGGCCTCTCGAGGGAGAGCATCCGCGCAAGCCTCAGGGAGTTCCGCATCGGCGGGACAGAGGAAGTGTTCGGCGATGAGGAGCTCTGCCTTACGGCGGAGAGATTTCTCGAGAACGACCTCAACCTCTCCGAAACGAGCCGTGCCCTCTTCATCCACCGCAACACCCTCTCCTACCGTCTCGACAAGATCGAGCGTCTGACGGGGCTGGACATCAGGAAGTTTTCGGATGCGGTCACCTTCCGCGTCATCACCGTCCTGTTGGAGCTTGTAAAGGAATAAAAAGGAGATACCATGTCTGAATTGCAAGAAAATGACGATACCATGTCCGAGACCTCCTCGGAGGAAGAGCGCGTCCCTGCAGCACAAAACGGGGCACCCATGTCCGCGGACAAGCGTGAAAAAACGCTCCGCTGCGTCAGCGCGATCCTGTTTGCGCTCATCTTTCTCCTCGCGGGGATCTTGGCGGGCTGGTTCATCGGCGTGAGCTCTGTCGACGAGCGGGCGCGGAACCTCGCATGGCTCTTGGAGCGTGCCGCAGACAACTATTACAAGGAAGTGGACGACGAGACGCTGTACGACCGCGTGTTCTCCGCCCTCGAGCTCGACAAGTTCTGCTCCTACTACAATGTGGACGAGTACGACCGCGTCGTCAGCGAGAGCGAGGGCAGCAACGAGGGCTACGGCGTCAGCGTGATCTACGACGGGAACGCCGTACAAATCTACCGCACGGTGTACAATTCCCCCGCGGAGCGGGCGGGGCTCGAAGCGGGCATGTATGTCTATCGCTTCGGTCCCGACAGCGGGCATCTTACGGAGGCGACGAGCTCGAACTTCATCACCGACCTCTCCTCCATGGCCTCCGTCACCCTCGAGGCAGGATTCAAGGGAGGAGAAAAGAAGCTCTACACCTTTTCCCGTGCGGCCTATACCGCAGCCTACTGCGAATACAGCGACAGCGAGAATTCTTTCCGCTTCCGCGGCGAAAAGACGCTTGCGCTCGAGAGCGTGGGGGAGGGCTTGTCCGTGCTCGACGGGAAAACTGCCTATATCCGCCTCACACAGTTTCAGGGCAACGCCGCCCGCGAGTTCAAAGCCTGTCTCGACAAGATGAAGGAGCGCGGCAGGACGGATCTCGTGATCGATCTCCGTCTCGACGGCGGCGGGTATCTCTCCATTCTCTGCGACATTGCCTCGCACCTTTTAAAGAATGCCGATGGGAATTCCCCCCTCGTTGCAACGGCACGCTACCGCAGGGGGAACGAGGAGGTATTCAACGCCTACGGGAACGATTACAGCAGCTACTTTACCGAAACTTCCCGCATCCGCGTGATCGCCGACGAGAACACCGCCTCCGCTTCCGAGGCCCTCATGGGGGCAATGATCTGCTACGGCACCATCTCAGAGGAGGATATCTACCTCCGCGTCAACGACGTTGACGGCCTCGCGCGGACGTACGGCAAGGGGGTCATGCAGAGCACCTATGTCGCCCCCGACGGCAGGGCGCTCCGCCTCACGGTCGCGCAGATCTTCTGGCCCGACGGTGAAACGTGCATCCACGACGTCGGCATCCGTGCAGAGGGAGAGCATGCAGTCAAGGCGGAACTCTTTGCCACGGCGGAGGAATTCCTCGGCGCTTTAACCTGAAAAACGCTTTAAATATTCTTCGATGATACGCGTATCGCCGACCTCTTCACGGGGTCGGCTTTTTTCTGCCTCTTCGGGCGGATTTTGCGCTATATCTTCGGGATTTTCCCTCATTTCTCCGCCCTTTTGTGCATTCAAAAGGGAGGCGATGACGTCTTTGTTTTCACGGTAAAAGCGGAGAAGACTCTGCAGTGTCTCCTTGGAATTTTCATCCGAGTTCATCATCAGCAAGACGAGGAGGAGCATGGTTTCCATATCGGCATTGTATGCGGTGCACAAGGGAAAGGTGCGGGGGCATAGGATAAAGGAGAGGTGACTATGAAGGATTTTGCAAGCTATGACGACGAACTCATGAAGGAGGCGGAAAGGGCCGTCGGCTCCGTGCAGGGCAAGAGCGAAAATGACATCATCCGCGAGATCTATGCCAAGGCGGAGGCGGGAAAGAGGGCGGGCACGTTGACCAACGAGCAGATCGACGCCTTTTACGCCCGTTTTTCGCAGATGCTCAACTCCGCCCAGCGAAAGAGGCTCAAAAAGTTGGTGGAAAAGCTCAAGGCCATCGAATAAAACACTTAAGAGAGGGCGCGGAGGGCATGGAAGAGCGCGTTTGCCTCCCGCATGCCCTGAAAGACGGAGAAGGACGCCCGCACCAGCCCGTCGGGAGAGGTGCCGAGGGCCTCATGCGCGAGCGGCGCACAGTGCAGACCGCCCCGCACGGCAATGTCGAACTTCTCCGAGAGGGCGGCGGCAAGTTCCTCCGAGGGCATCGACTTGTGGCGGAAGGAGAATACCCCGCAGGCGTTCGGCGGCGAAAAAATTTCGTAGGACGGGAGCCCCTTCACCGCCTCCGAAAGGGCCTTTGTCAGCGCATAAGTCTCCGTTTTTTTGGTTGACTTCACAATGAGAAGCCCCTCGAAGAGGGAACAGACGGCAGGGTAGGAGAGGGTGCCGCTCTCGAGGCGGTCGGGATAGAAGGAGGGCTGGGAGAGGTTCATGCTCTCACTGCCCGTTCCCCCGAAGAGGAGCGGACGGGGATCCACCCGCTGAGAAAAGAGCAGCGCCCCGATCTGGATGGCGTGCAGTCCCTTGTGCCCCGCGAGCGCGAGCATGTCGATCCCCATGTCCCGCATGGAGATGGGAATGTGCCCCGCTCCCTGCGCCCCGTCAACGAGGAGCAGAACGTGCTCGGGGAGCAGTTTTTTCAGCTTCTTCAGATCGCAGGAGGTCCCCGTGACGTTGGATGCCGCGGTCACGCAGACGAGCCTCGTCTTGTGCTTCACGCATGCGGCGATCGTTTCGGGCTCCAAAATGCCGTCCTTGAGCGGGGCAATGTCGTAGGTGATGACCCCCTTTTCCGCCAAATATTGCAGGGGACGGAGGACGGAATTGTGCTCGAGCGCCGTGGCAACGACGTGGTCGCCCTCCTCAAGTACCCCCAAAATGGCAATGTTGAGGGCCTCGGTACAGCTCTTTGTGAACACGCAGCGCTCGAACCCGTACCCGCCAAAGACGTCCGAGAGAAGGTTTCTGCAACTTAAAACATGCTCGGCAGCGGCGAGGGAGAGGCGGTGGCCGCTCCGCCCGGGGTTGGCGCAAACCTTCATGGCGGCGTTCACTGCGCTGCGGACGGCGTATGGCTTGAATCCCCCCGTTGCGGCGTTATCGAGATAGATCATGGCAATATCTCCCCAAAAAAAGATACCTTATTATACGAAGGCAGGTCAGAAATCATGACGATCGTTGCAGTTTTTAAGTCCCGCGCACAGGCGCTCGATTGCATTTCCGCGCTGAGAGGGGAGGGGATCCCCGCGCAGACTGTCTCCAATCCGCATGAGGCGAGGGTCGGATGCGGCATTTCGGCACGGTTTGAGGAGAACTTTCTGCCCCGCGCCCGCCGTGTCATTGCGCGGAAGGGGTATTCCTCCTTTGCGGGCTACATGAAAAAAGTGGGGGAAACGTATTTGTATGTGTAGGGTTGAATGGACACCCCTCCCGCCCCTACGGGGCACCCACCCCTCGAGGGGTGGGCAAGGGGGACTCCGTTCAAGGGGATTCTTCGCTGCGCTCAGAATGAGCGGCTTCTCTCGGCTCCCCCTTGGAGGGGGCATGACTGCGTTCGGGCCGCGTCCTCGGCTCCCCCTTGGAGGGGGAGCTGTCACGGCTGCCCTTGCCGTGACTGAGGGGGTGTCATTCTTCTCCCCGCAACATTCCCCCAAATGCTTGCAAAAAATGTCGGGTCATGTTACAATGAACGTATGAATGAGATCCTCACAGAGCTCGCGCGGCTCTATCCCGACGCCCGTCCCGCGCTGCACTTTCATACCCCCTACGAACTCCTCGTCGCCGTCATTCTCTCGGCGCAGTGCACAGACGAGCGGGTCAACCAAGTGACGGCGAAACTCTTTCAAATCTACAATACCCCTCAAAAAATGGTGGAACTCAGGCAGGAGGAGCTTGAAAAATACATCTACTCCTGCGGCTTCTACCGCAACAAGGCTGCGCACATTCTCTCCGCCTCCCGCGACATCTTGGACAAGTTCGGCGGAGAGGTCCCCGATACGCTTGAGGACCTGCAATCGCTTGCGGGCGTGGGAAGAAAGACGGCCAACGTCGTCTACTCGGTGGCATTCGGCGGGGACGCCATCGCCGTCGATACGCATGTGTTCCGCGTCGCCAACCGCACGGGGCTCGCAGTCGGAAAGACGCCCACCGAGGTCGAAGAGGGGCTCATGCGGGTCATTCCCAAGGAGAATTGGTCAAAGGCCCACCATTGGCTGATTTTTCACGGGCGGCAGGTCTGCCACTCCCAACGGCCCGACTGCTCCCACTGCACCCTGAAAGAATGGTGCGAATTTTACAAACACAAGAGTTGAATCCCACCCCGCCATTCTTAAAATCTCCCCACCCCAATTTTTAATTTTTAATTTTAAATTTTTAATTTAGAAATGACAGCTATTGCCCTGCCGAATCTGTTGTATAAAATCCCCCTCCTTCGTCCATAACGGGTGCAAGGAGGTTTTTTATGACCAATCTCACGGCCAAGGACTTAGACGTTCTGACACACATTCTCACGGGAGAGGAAATGGCGTGCAAAAAGGCGAAGATCTACGCCAACACGCTGACGGACACGGCGCTTGCGCAGACGATGGGGGAGATCGCTTCCGCCCATGCTCAGAGATTTTCGGCGCTCTATGCGATTTTGGGAGGCAAACAATGAAGAACAGCAAACAGGACACCACGCTCTCCGAAAAAGACGCCCTGCAGGACATTCTCGACTGCGAAAAGCTCCTCATGAGCTATTACGCCAATGCCCTTCTCGAGGGCAGCTGCAAGCCCTTCCGCAAGGAGATCTTAAAGAACTACATGCAGAACGCAGATACGCAGTTTCAGGTGTTTGAACAGATGCTCTCGCGTGGGTATTATGAAGTTCAGCCCGCCGCAAAGATGCTCATCGACCAGAACGCGGAAAAGTTTTCCAAGGTGCAGAAACAGATCTCGGCCGTATAATTTTTGGAGCTCTGCCGCAAACTGCGGATATGGCAAAGAAAAAGAAGTATGCACACAACCCGCATTACTGCATGATCCGCCCCGACCCAAAGTCGGACGACGATGACATCGTGCCCACGGGCCAAAGCTGAAAAAACGCTCATATGTGAGCGTTTTTTCGTATCTTCGTCATACAATAGACCATGGACAAAAAAATCTCCGCACTCTTCGATCTTGATCATACGCTTGCAAAGGAGTACTTGAAAGAATTTGTCTATCCGTGGGAAACGCTCGGAGGGATCGGGCGGTTCCTCATGGAGATCGCCCCCTCACTCGGCGATGAATATATTGAAATGAGAGAGGGGGTTTTCGTACATGGTACCGCAAAAATTGCTCAGACGGCGGAGATCCATGCACCGTGTATCATCTGTGCAAATGCGGAAGTGCGCCACTGTGCATTCATACGGGGGAACGTCCTCGTGGGGGAAAACTGCGTTGTGGGGAATTCCACCGAGCTCAAGAACAGTATTCTCTTCGACGGCGTACAGGTCCCGCACTTTAACTATGTAGGCGACAGCATTTTGGGACATCGAGCCCATCTCGGCGCGGGGGTCATCTGCGCAAACGTGCGGCTCGACAGGGGAGAAGTCGTCATCCGCGGCGAGGACATTCCCACGGGCAGAAAAAAGGTCGGCGCGTTTGTGGGGGACTTTGCAGAGGTCGGGTGCAACAGCGTCCTCGCGCCCGGCGCCGTCGTTGCCCGCGGAGAGAAGCTCCTCCCGCTCACATTTGTCCGCTCTTGCAGATTGTCCTCGCCCTCTTGCCAGCCCCCTGCGTAAGGGGGCTGGGTAGGGGTGGGGGTACGCCCTCAAACGAAGTCCCCCGCCGCGTTCTGCCCCGTGCGCTCATCCTGACCCTGAGCGTAGCCGAAGGGGAAGGATCCCATAAAACCAACGGAGCAGGGTTTAACGGGATGCTTCGCTGACGCTCAGCATGAGCGGTCAGTGCGTCATCCGTCCCCCCCGCCGCGTTCTGCCCTTTCTCTTGCCCGCCCCCTGCGTAAGGGGGCGGGGTAGGAGTGGGGGTACGCCCTCAAACGAAGTCACCCCCAAAAGGGGGGATTTTTTATTTATATAATATAGTCGCGAGAAAATATCTTTTTTTTCAGACAAAATCGTTGACAGACTTGTCATATCGTGGTATGATATTGTCATAACTTTCCATGACAGGCAATGGGTTTGTCATACAGCGAAGGTACTCCTACAAAGCTGAAAGAGAGGATATTATGTCTGAAAAAGTAAAATCTGAGAAGAAAAAGAGGTTTGGCCCCGTCAAGACAAGTATTATGATCGTCTCCGCGGCATTGGTCGCAGCGGTCGGCACATGGGCCTGCATCGCCTTTTTACGTCCCCAGCAGAGGAACGACGTTGCCGAGGACTACGGCTCTGCCATGATCGAGGTGCAACCGGGGGAGAGATTCGATCCCGCCGCCTTTGTTCCGCTCAAGGAGAGGGACGAAAACGACGTTGTGATCTCAAATGAGGACGGCACCTACGACGCCGTGGACATCTACGCCCGCATCAATTACACCTTCGGACAGCAGACAAACTGGTATTCCGAGATGCACAGCGAGGTGCAGACGGCGGTGGGCATTCAGAACGTTGAAACATACAAGCGGTTTGCAGACCCCATTCTCATCTCCTCGGACATCACAACGAGCAGTCTCGTCAACGTCGCCCGTGAATATTGCTATGTGGGCGACAGGGTCATCTGGCGGAACAGCAGCGAGGGGAAGGACAGCTGGGACGGCATGAATACTCCCTTCTCGGAGGGGGAGCCCGTCGGCAACATGAATATCGACGGCGAGGACGGCTTCAAGAAGAAGAACGGCCTCCCCGCGACGGAACTCTCCGTCTACGTCATCCGCGGTTCCACTGTGGAGAGTGCGGAACTCACCGAGGGGAGCAATGCGGCCCTTGCGGACGGCGAAAAGCTGTATACCGTCACCTATCATCTGAAGGCCAAGACGGATGAAACGGGCGCCACGGGTGCGGCCGCCTACTATGGCAACCAAATGGTCTTTACGGGCGGGATCGACGCGCCCCCGACCTTCAACTATATCACGGTCAGCTATACCTTCACCGAAGATTGGCTCCCCGTCTCCTGCACGGTGGACGAATCTTACACGGCCACGATGAAGACCATCGTCTCCTCCTGTACCTCCCACTCCGTCACTGAGTTCTCCTACGGCATAGAGGAGATCGAGGGAGAAGTCGAGGAAATTTACGAGAGCTATTACAAGCAGTACGCAGACAGAGATGCGACGGGCGAGACCGAAAAACAGCTTACGGCCACCGACTGCCTCGCGGAGGCATTCAGCCCCGTTCTCACGGGGCCCTCCGTCCTCGACCTCTCGCTGGATATCGGCGGGAAGGAGCTTGTCGGCTCCGTCTATCTCGACCTCGGGAATGCGCTCTCGGGGAGTCTTAGCGGCCTTGAGGTGCGGCTGGACCTCAAGGATCTTCTCGGCCTCTGGGTGCAGGACGGCACTGCCTATGTGAAGTACGGCGGCGTGAAACTCTCGATGACGTTTGAGGAGCTCACCGCGCTCATCCCCTCGGGCGGCACAGAGGGTGGGATCGACACGGACGCCCTCCTCTCCGGCCTCATGGACGGCGAATTTACATACGACGATGAGCGGGCAGACCTCAATTCCACCCTCTCCCTCGGGGACGCGGAGGCAAAGATCGGCTTCCACTTCCTTCTCGACGAAAACAAGAGCGCCTCACTCGACTATGTGGAGGCGGAATTTGCCGTCAACGGTATGGATATCGCCCTCCATGCCTCCTTCGGCGAAGAGGGCCCCGCGCCGCTCTCCGAAGCGGAAAAGACGCAGTTTGCCCAGCTCGGCGCCCATGCGGAAATGCTCAAGGAGATGATCGAGGGCGGTTATCTCCGCCTCGGCGTGTCCTATGCGGGCGACGGATTCGAATTGGACGGCAAGGTCGATCTCGCCATCTCTCCCCTCATGCTCAAGGGCAGCTTCACGCTCTCGGCGGGCGGAAAGGAGAAGACGATCGGCATCGCGTTTGACGGCGAAACTGTCTGCCTCGACGTTGACGGCCTCAGGATCGGCACGACGACAGCGGAGCTTTTGCCCCTGCTCTCGGGAGTCCTGCCCGCGGCGGAGACGAGTTCGTTTGACCTCAGCGGCCTGCTCAATACCCTTCTCGACGGCAGCTTTGCCCAAAATTTCACCTCCTCTGCGGCTGAAAATGTGTTGCATCTCACCCTCAGGGGCACGCAGATCCTGCGCGCGCTCGGGGTGGAATTCGATCTCGGCGACGTGTCGCTCAGCCTCGGCGAGGACGGCTGTACGCTCTCCGCTCTCGGCGCCACGCTGACGCTTGAGAAAGGTGAAACCTTCGACGTAAAAACAGAGGGTTATACGCAAGTTTTGCCCTATGTCATGGGCATTTACGAACTCATCCAAAGCGGAAAGCTCGACATTGCTCTCAGCTATAGGAATGCAGAGGCAGGCATTGAGCTCAACGGGAATATCCTGCTCGGCACAGAGCCCGTCGTGGCAGTGGCAAATCTTGATCTCACCTACGGCAACGTTACGAAGGAACTCACCGTTACTTATAAAGAAAACAACGTCTATGTGCTCGTAGACGGGATCAAGGTAAAGGCAAACATAACAGAAATTGCAGATCTTCTCGGCCTTGCAGGCGAGGGGACGGGGAACCTTGAGGTCGGCGAGATCCTCGGCACAGTGCTCAGTTTGGACTTCGGTAAAATTATCCCCACACTCAAAAATGGAAACAACACCCTCGAAATTCAACTTGCCGTCGATGAGCTTTTGAATAGCCTCGGAATAGACCTCACCCTTGGTACAGTGAATGTGGAAATCGGCGATGGCATTCATGTCACGGCGGAAGGGTTGGAAGTTACGATCTCTGCCGCGGAGGAAGCTCCCGCAGAGGG
>CANRDK010000011.1 GCA_947629345.1 uncultured Clostridia bacterium | reverse complement strand
GGGGAAAATTCGGTGAAAATTTTTCCTTTCTCCCTTGCAAAACCCGACGTTTTATTGTATCATAGACGTAAGGAATTACCAAGGATATGCTTCATCTGATCGTCAATCCCGCTTCTAAGAAGGCCAAAGAGACGGCCGACGCCGTCACGGCACGGCTCGACAATGAAAAAATCGCCTATGATGTGTTCTTTTCGGCAGAAAAGGGGGACATTGCAGGGGAGGTCTTTCGGCTCACCCAAGAGGAGACGACCATCGTCGCAGTCGGCGGGGACGGCACCCTCAGCGAGGTCCTTTCAGGCATAGCCGAACCCGAAAAGACGATCCTCGGCCTCATCCCCGCGGGTACGGGCAACGACTTTGCCGCCAAGGCGAACATTCCGCAGGGTGAAAAGGCCCTCGACCTCATCTTAGGTTCCGAGCCAAAATTTACCGACTTTTTGGACTGCGGCGAGGGGAAACGCAGCATGAACATTGCGGGGCTCGGCATCGACGTCGATATCTTGGAACGCAGGGAGCGCGTCAACAAAAAAGGCAAACATATGTCGTATTTTTCGAGCCTCATCCGCTCCCTCATCAAGTATAGACCCGTGAAAATGAAGATAATTTCGGACGGGGAGGAGAGGGACTATTCCGTCCTCATTGCCGCGGCCTGCAACGGTTCTCTGTTCGGCGGCGGGATCCCCATCTGCCCGACGGCCGTCATCGACGACGGCAAGATCGACCTCATCGCCGTGGACTGTCCCAAGCGCATCCTTCTGCCCTTCTATCTCATCAAACTCATGCGCGGAAAGCTGCAGAGGAGCAAGATCTATCACCGTGTGCTCTGCGAGGAGGCGGAGATCTTTCCCGAGGGGACGGAGAGCGTCCAGCTCGACGGGGAACTCATTCCCGCGAAATCCCTCCATGTGAAGATCGTGAGCGGGAAATTGCGCATGTATCGAGGCTGAAATGAGCAACTTATATAAGGAAATTCTCGAAAATATCCCCACGGCGGCGATCGTCGTCAACGAAAAGCTGAGGGTCAGATACTGCAATCGTGCCTTTCGCGCCTACTTCGGCGGACGGGAGCGCGGGACGCTTGCGGGCGCCATCTCCTGCACCGAGGAAAAGGTCTGCGGCGCGGGGGTCAAATGTGCCTACTGCACCTTCCGTGAGTTCTTTCTCGAGGCGGTGAGGTCGGGCAAGCCCTCCTTCCGCAAGCTCGTCTTTCGCAGGGGAAAGGAGGCGCTCACCCTCCGCATCAAGGTGAGCCCGATGGGGGAGGGGCTCTTTTTGGGACTTGCGGACAACGCGTATGAGACGGAGATCGCCCGTGAAATGTCCTCCGCACAGGACATCCAGCAGCGGCTCCTTCCCGCCGCCAAGAGCGACGCGCCCTATTCCTTCATGTACATTCCCTGCCGCGAGATCGGCGGGGACCTTCCCGACGTCTATGAAACGGACGGGGAAACGATGGGAGTGCTTGCCGACGTCTCGGGAAAGGGGATCTCGGCGGGCATGCTCTCCGCCTTTGTGAGGGCGGGATGGGACAGGAGCGAGCGTTCTCCCGCGAAAGCTCTCTACGGCCTCAACGCCAAGTTTCAGGAGCTCAACCTCGACGAGCGTTCGTACGTGACGGCCGTGGCCGTCCGCATCGAGCGGGAGCAAAAAAAGCTCATCTATTGCGCCGCAGGGCACAATGCACCCATTCTTTTGAAGGGGGAACAGGGCATCGACGAGATCATCCAGCCCTCCCCGCCCGTCTCCACATGGATGCCGGGATTCCGCTATGAGGACGCCTCGATTTCGTACAATAAGGGGGATATTTTGGTGCTCTTGACGGACGGCGTCACCGAGAGCAGGAACAGCCGCGGCGAGCAGTTTTCCCTCGAGCGGGTGGAGGAAATTTTAAGCCGCTCCGCAAATGCCCAGCGGTTCATCGAGCGGCTCAAGGCCTCGCTGAAGGAATTCTGCGGCACCTTCAACGACGATATCACGGCTATCGCGTTCGACCTCTGATTTTTTGGGCGGGAAGGGGAAATCAGCCGCTTCGGCCATGCAAAAAACAACCAAAAATTGACAGATTATACCAATGTCAAAACGTTTTTCCAAAATTGCGTTGACAGAATGAAATATCGTGCTATAATTTGTTCGAGAAAAACAAAGCTATATAATGTCTAAGGGAGAGGGAGCAGTGGACAAAGATCGGAAGCTTCAAAACTTCATACGGAGAGCGGCCGTTCTTGTTGTCGCGCTCCTCTTTGTGCTCTGCTGCGTCGGCTGCGACCTTCATCTCAACCTTCCCGATTTTTCGGGCGTCGGCGGCACCGTCACGGGAGTCCGCCTCGACGCCTACTCCGCAAAGATCCGCGTGGGCGGGCAGTTCAAGCTCTCCCCCGAAGAGCCCGACAGCGAAACATTCTGGAACATATCCGATGAGAGCGTTGTTTCGGTGGAAAACGGCGTCGTCACGGGCCTTGCGGAGGGAAAAACTGTCATTTCCACCGTTTTGACGACGGCGGAGGGCAGGGAAATGGTCAACTGCACCGTCACCGTGAGTGCGGAAGTACAGGGCGTGAAGTCCTCCATGACGGATGCAACGCTGACCGTGGGGGACGAGATCGTCTTTTACGACGGCCTCCCGCAGGGGCTAAACGCCGAATGGTCCTCCTCGGATGAGGACGTCGCCGCGGCGGAGAGCGGTATCGTGACGGCACTTTCGCCGGGCAAGGCGGAGATCACCGCCGTCTATGGGGAATATTCCGCCTCCTATACCCTCACCGTGGTGGGGGAGGGGGAACTTCCCGATACGCCCGATCCCACAGAGCGGCAGCTCATCTGGTCGGACGAGTTCGACGGCGATACCCTCGACGAGAGCAAGTGGAGCTATCAGCTCGGCATACGGGACGTGTATGTCAACGACGGCAGGACGATCGAGGGGCCTCGTTTCTGGGGCAATGATGAACTGCAATACTATACCAAGGACGCTGTTTCCCTCGTGGAGGGAGTCATGTCGATCACGGCGGAGAGGAAGAGCGGATTGCCCGAGGAGAGGCAGTTCACTTCCGCCCGCATCGTGACGAGGGACAAGGGCTTCTGGACATACGGCTACTTTGAGGCGAGAATGAAACTTCCCGCGGGGACGGGCATGTGGCCTGCATTCTGGCTGCTTCCCCAACCCGAAAAGGGCATGGGGACAGACAATCGGTACGGCGGCTGGCCCGCAAACGGCGAGATCGATATCATGGAGGCGAAGGGGAGACTGCTCTTTGAGTCCTCGGGCGCCCTCCACTACGGCGGCGGACAGGACGTGTTTACGTCGAATACGGCAAATCATACCGCCCCCATCACCGCATGGCACACCTATGCCTTGGAGTGGCGGAGCGACCATATCTCGTGGTTTGTGGACGACGTGGAATTTTTGCGGGTGGAGAGCAGTCGCTGGTACACGACATCGCCGCTTGGGAACGGAAACCCGTCCGCTCCCTTCGACGCGCCGTACTACATTCTCATCAACCTTGCCGTGGGCGGAATGTTCGACGGGGGCCGCGCTCCCGACGCATCGTTCACCTCCGCCGCCATGCAGGTGGACTACGTCCGCGTGTATGCGTAGGGTTCCCCACCCCCCTACCCCCCTCCCCAAGGAGGGGGCATGACTGAGGGCTCTCCCCAAGGAGGGGGGCTCAAGCCTTCCCCTCGGGGGGAAGGTGGCACGGCTGTCCTTGCCGTGACGGATGAGGGGAGAATAAGGTGATGGTTCGACTGCGCTCACCATGACGTGATCAGAACGTCCCCGCCCCCTACCCCCTCCCCAAAAGGGGCATAAACAACCCAAAAATCGATCGGCGGAAAGCCGTTTTAAATAGAAATCAAGGAGGAATTGTATGAAAAGAAGGTTTTTGATCGTTTTCACGATGATCTTTGCGCTTGTCTTCGGTCTCGGCGTGCTCTCTGCATGCGGCGGCGGAAACGGCAGCGGCGACTTGACCATCAGTGAAACGGAAGTCACACTCGCCATCGGCGAGACGACAAGGCTCACGGCAACGGATAAGAGCGGCGGAGAGGTCAGCTGGTCGTCCTCGGACGAAAATGTCGTCACCATCCGCTCGCAGGTCGCCGCCAAGGGCATCGCCGTCATCGAGGCGGTCGGCGCAGGCAAGGCGACGGTCACAGCCGAGAGCGCTTCGGGGAAGAAGGTCTCCTGCGAAGTCACGGTCGAAAATATCGTGGTCGAGATCAGCGGCGAGGGCGTCGCGGACGGAAAACTCACGATGGAGCGCTATGCGACGCTGAAGCTCACAGGGGCCGTCAAGAAGGACGGCCAAACTCTCAGCGGCGAGACCCTGACATGGGCCTCTTCCGATTCCGAGATTGTATCTGTGACGGATGACGGCACAGTGACGGCCGTTTCGGAGGGCACGGCGACTATCTCTGCGACCCGCAAGGGCGGCGCAAAGGCAGAAATTTCTGTCACCGTCGTTTGGTCGGAACGTCCCAACAACTGGTATGCGCTGACGGATTGGGAGCAGAACAAGATCACGCCCAACCTTTGGGGCTATTGGGTAGATGCAGGATACGAACCTCAGTACAGCACAAATATTAAGGTCATCAATGCCGAATATTTGGGCGATCCCACGGGAACGGGCCTCGTTGCAGGCGGCGTGACGATGACGTATGAAAATACGCTCGACGGCGCAAACGAACACGGCGTACAGCTCTTCTATCGCTCCTCGAAGGGTTACACCCAGTACGATGCGCAGTATGACGCAAGCAAGCTCCTGCTCGAAGTCGGCAAGAACTATGTCCTGAAGATGGACATCACCGTCAGCGCGAGCGGCACCATCTCCGTCAACGGCACGCAGTACGAGGTCGTTGCGAATCAGAAGCTCTCCATCGAAGCTCCCTTCCTGCACGACGATGACGGCCGTATCCACGACACGGGCGACTACAGCAACGTCAACTCCGCCGTCTATGTCATGATGGGTGCAAACGGCACGATGATCCAAGCTGCCACCGTCAGACTTGAAAATGTCAGATGGGAAGCATGGGACGGCGGTACGGCTTCCCTCGAGACCCCCACGTTCACCGTCAGCGGCAAGAACGTGACCATCACCGACCCCAACAAGGCAGGTGTAAAGAGCTACACCATCGGCCTCTTTGAGAAGGATGCCGCAGTTGACGCCGATCCCGTCCGCTCCATCACCGTCACCGAAAAGACGGCTACCATCGACGATGCGAAGTGGCCGAACGGCGACTATGAGCTCCGCATCCGTGCCAACGGCACCGACAAGCGGTACGGCGATTCCGCTTGGTCGCAGGGGCAGGCCTACAAGGTCGATCACGGCCCCGTCACCTATAATCTGAAAGAGGGCAACGCCGCTACGGCGAAGGCCGACCTTACCGACACCTACTATTATTCCCTTCAGGACGGCGCAACCGTTGAGACGGCAACGTACAACGACGGCGACATTACGTTCAAGTATGCAGGCAATGTGAACTGGTACTCCGTGCAGATCTTCTACAAGAATCCTGCACTCACGGCGGGGGCACAGTACACCCTCACCTTCACCCTCAACTCGCCGCTTGCGGGCAAGATCCGCATCAACGCCAAGATGTTTGACCTCGTTGTGGGCGACAATCAGATCGAAGTCTCCTACGTTGAAGGTACGGGCGCAGACGGGCTCTCCATGAATATCCAGTTCGGTGAACCCACAGAGGACTATCAGGGCACCACTGCCGTGCTTGCAGAGGGCACATTCGAACTCAAGAATATCACTTGGACGAAGTATGTGACCCCCCCCGGGACCCTGCTTGAGGGCGGCGAAAAGGCCGCAGTCGATAACCCCGGCACCTTCTATCTCTGGTGGGACCAGAATTGGAACGGGGCAACCGTCACGATGACCGAACGCTCGTTCAATGAAGCGGAAAAGACCATTCACTTCGCTTACACCTCCACGGGTGACGATATTTACGGCGCAGGCGTCCAGCTCTTTTATAAACTTCCCGGCGCTGTCACGGGCAATGAGTACAAGATCACCCTCACCATCAAGGTCAGCGTGGATTGCACGATCCGTGTCTGCGGGCAGGTCGAAGAGTTCAAGGCGGGCGTGGAGCGCACGCTCACGATCACCAAAGCAGAGGCAGCTTCTTCAACGCTTTCCATAATCATGGGCACCTTTGAGAGCGAAGGGAACTTCACCAACGTCAAAGCGGCCGATGTGACCATCTCGAATTGGAAGATCGAGGGCGATACGCAGGAACCCACAAAGCCTGCAGATCCCAGCGATTACACCTACGGCGCGGATATCCTTCCCAGCGCGAACGCCATGGTCAACTCGGGAAAATCCGACTACGACCAAGCGACCCGTGTTCTCGATACCTTTATGTATTGGTATGTGCAGGATGTTAGCTGGAACAACGGCAGCGTTGTCAATCTCAAGACGCACACCTATGAGAACAATACCATCACCTTTACGTATCAGGGCGGCGATGTGGCGCACAGCGTACAGCTCTTTTACGGGAATTCTCACATGACCGCAGGGAAAGAGTACAAGATCAGCTTCACCGTCACCGCAACGAAAGATATGACCATCACGGTGAATGGCAAGCAGATTGCATTGAAAGCAGGGCAGCAGACGCAGGTCGAGTATATCTTCACCCTTGCGACGAATGCGCTTGAGGATAAGTCTCCCTGGGCGGCAGATATCCAGCTGCCCGGCATGTCCGATGAAGTCACGGTCACCATTTCGGGTCTGAAGTGGAACGAGGCCACAAAGAAGTAAGTCGGCGCGTCTATGCGCTGAGCCACAGAAGGGCGGCGGTTTTCCGCCGCCCCAATGTGCTTTTTTAAAAGAGGAAAAAAGGAGGAAAAATATGAAAATCAAATTCGGCAAGAAGCAGATCGTGCTCACCGTTGTGGCGGTTTTGCTTCTCGGCATCTTCATTGCGGGAAATATCATTCTGCAATGGCAGGCGCCTCTTCTCCACGGGTTCTTCGGCGGGTATGGCGATGCTTCCAACACGTCGAATGAGATCACGGGCGAGGCGACGGACTATGCCGACCAAGTCGTGCAGGACGTTGCAGAGGACGGCATCGTGCTCTTGAAGAATGATGACGACTATCTGCCCTTTGCCGCATCCGATAAGGTCAACCTCTTCGGATGGGGTGCGACGGATGCGGGATTCCTGCTCGTCGGCGGCGGTAGCGGCGGTACCAACATTACCGCAGAAAAGCCCAAGCGCGTCACGCTCACCGAGGCGTTCAAGAAGAATGGATTCGAATACAACGAAGATCTGACGGCGGCGTACGAACAGTTTTCCACCTTCGATGCGGACTACCGCTCCGGCGGCTCCACGGGTGCGAACGTTGTGGACAGCCTCAAGAATCCGCCCGCATCCTTCTATACGGGCGAACTCATGTCGAGCGCGAAGAACTATTCCGAGAAAGCGGTCGTCGTGCTCTCCCGTTGGGGCGCAGAGAACGGCGGAGGTTCTGAGCTCAAGAGCATCGGCAAGTACACCAACGGCTCCTTCCTCAGGCTCACCGACGAGGAAAAGGCAATGTTCAACGCGTTGAAGGAGAATGGCTTTACCGTCACCGTCCTTCTCAACACGACAAATCCCCTCGAGCTCAAATTCCTCGAGGAGTACGATAACATCAAGGCATGCCTCTATGTGGGCATTCCCGGGCAGTCGGGTGCCATGGCGATCCCCAATCTCCTCTACGGCAGCAAGCTCGACGCAGACGAAAACGAGATCGAGATCAGCCCCTCGGGCAGGCTCAACGATACATTTGCCTACAACTGGCAGGACTTCAGCTCCACCTATAACAATGTGGGCATGACGGGCAATATCGCCTACAGAGAGGGCATCTACATGGGCTACAAGTGGTACGAGACGGCGGCAGCGGCGGGCCTCAGCGGCTACGATTACAGCAAGGTCGTCCAGTTCCCCTTCGGCTATGGGCTCAGCTACACCTCCTTCGAGCAGACCATCAAGAGCTTTGAGCTCGACGGAAAGAAGGTCTCCGATGGCGACGAGATCTCCGAAACGGGGACTTACACCGTCACCGTCCACGTCAAGAACACGGGCGAGCGTGCGGGCAAGGAGGTCGTTCAGCTCTATTTCACCCCCGAATACATCGAGGGCGGCATCGAGAAAGCGAGCATCAATCTCCTTGCATTCGGCAAGACCAAGCTCCTTGAGGCGGGCGATGAAGAGGACGTGAAGCTCACCTTCACCTCCTACGACTTGGCCTCCTACGACGATTACGACAAGAACAAGAACCAGTTCACGGGCTATGAGATCGACAAGGGACAGTGCGATATCAAGCTCATGCAGAATGCACACACGCCCTTCGACGGCCAGCAGATCTCCCTGCACTCCACCAACGGCATCATGTTCGAGAACGACCCCGTCACGGGGACGAAGGTGGAGAACCTCTTCACGGGGGACACCGCCTATGCGAACATGCCCATCGACGGCAGCAAGGGCGTCAACGGCGGCGTGACCTATCTCTCCCGCGCGGACCATTTCGCCAACTATGAGACCGCAACGGCCACTGTCGGCGGAAAAAATTCTGCGGCAGACGCTGCAAAGACCTTCGCCTATACGGGCTACGAAAAGCAGGAGATCAAGGACGAAGTCGCACAGTACAAATACGGCGATACTCCCATCTATGCCATCATGGCGCTCGACGAAAACGGCACGCCCGCCACATTGGCTCAGCTCAACGGCGACGAAAAAGTTGAGCTCGTGACGCAGAAGTGGCTGTTTGACTTCCTCTTCTCGGACGACGAGGAGATGAACGAAGAGACGTGGAATGAACTTCTCAATCAGCTCACCAAGAACGAGATCAAGGACCTCATCGGCATGAGCGGATTCAAGACGATTGCGCTCGAATCCATCGGGAAACCCCGCAATACGGATAAAGACGGTCCCGCGGGCTTCAACAACAATGTCGTCGATGCGAACACGATGACGGCATTCCCCATTTTCCCCGCGGAGACTCTCTCGGGCTGCTCGTGGAATACCGACCTCATGTACAATATCGGCCGTGCGCAGGGGCTCATCGGCACCTCGATGGGCGTACAGGGCTGGTATGCACCCGGCGTCAACCTGCACCGTTCCCCCTACAACTCCCGTAACTATGAGTACTACAGCGAGGACGGCAGGCTCTCAGGCTACATGGCCGCGGCAACCATCAAGGGCGCCAAGGACGAAAACGTCTACTGCTATCTGAAGCACTTTGCCCTCGCCGAGAGCGGACAGAACTCCAACGAGTGGTACGAATGGACCACCGAGCAGAATCTCCGCGAGAACTACTGCAAACCGTTTGAGATCGCAGTCAAAGTTGGCGGCGCAAACGCGATGATGTCGGCATTCAACTGCGTCGGCGCAGTCTGGGCAGGCTACAACCATGCGCTCCTCACCACCATGCTCCGCGAGGAGTGGGGCTTTAAGGGTTCCGTCATCACCGACTGGGGCCAGCCCTACATGAACGACTACGGCCGTGCCATGAAGGCAGGCAACAACATGTGGCTCAGCAGTTCCAGCTCTCAGGCCAACATTAAATTCGACGGCGCAGGCGAGGAGTATGCGGCAAGGCAGTCCGCCAAGGGCATTCTCTACACCTATCTCGACACGCTGTATACCTCAGGTCAGGAATCGCAGACGGCCACGGCCGCGCCGTTCTCACCGCTCTTCGTGTCGCTGTGGGCGATCATAGACATCGTGCTCCTGCTCGGCATCGGTGCATGTGCGCTGTTCTTCTTCTGGTCACCCAAGAAGAAGGCAACTCCCGTAGCGGAAGCAGGCCCCGCCGAGGGCGAACAGGACCCTTCCTCCCACGAGGAATAACCCCATAACAGTATAAAAAAACAACGGCATCCACTGCCGTTGTTTTTTTATTTCTCTTTGTAGGTGAACCGAGGCTCGCTTCCCCTCTTAGGGGAAGTACCCCGAAGGGGGGATAGGGTTCCGAAACCCCTCAGTCTCGCTACGCTCGCCAGCTCCCCTACGAGGGGAGCCAAGCAGCCCCGTCCTCAGCTCAGGCCCGCACGGAGTCCGTGCCCCCTCCTTGGGGAGGGGGTAGGGGGCGGGGAGGTTCTGAATTGTGCCATACCACAATTTTTAATTTTAAATTTTTAATTTTTAATTACTTCCGTGCGTTTAACGGGATGCTTCCCCTTCGACTACGCTCAGGGTCAGCATGACGCCGCGACCGAGGTCGTCCTTCTCTCTACTTTTGTAAAGTTAAATACACCATTAACACGGCGATGTCGGCGGGGGAAACGCCAGAAATGCGCTCCGCCTGTCCGAGGCTCAAGGGCCTTATTTTATTGAGCTTCTCCCGCGCCTCAAGCCGCAGACCCTGAATTTTTGCGTAGTCCAAATCGGGCGGCAGGGGCTTTTCCTCCATGCGCCGCGCCCGTTCCGCCTCGGCTGCCGCACGCTTCAAATAGCCCTCGTATTTGATCTCCGTCTCGCAGGAGAGCAGGACATCTTTAGGAGTCTCCTGCAGGATCCCGAACGCCTCGCGGATCTCGGAGAGGGGAATGCCGCGGCGGATGAGGTCCGCATAGGTGACGCCCGAGGTGAGGGGCGGATCGCCGTGTTTTGTGACCACCATGTCCGCGATCTCCCGTTCGGCCCTCTGATTCAGGGCACCCATGACCGAATTCCTCAGCTCCACGCGATTTCGGTATACCATGTACCGCTCCTCGGTGACTAACCCGCACCCATGTCCGTATTCAGTGAGTCTGAGGTCGGCATTGTCCTGTCGGAGGGAGAGGCGGAATTCCGCACGGGACGTCATCATGCGGTAGGGCTCCTCGGTGCCCTTGGTGACGAGATCGTCGATGAGAACGCCGATGTACGCTTCATCCCGCCGAAGCACAAGAGGGGGCATATTGCGGAGCTTGAGTGAGGCATTCAGCCCCGCCATCAGCCCCTGCGCCGCCGCTTCCTCGTAGCCGCTCGTGCCGTTGATCTGCCCCGCCGTGTAGAGCCCTTCCACCTTTTTGAATTCCAGAGTGGGGAGAAGATCGAGGGTGTCGATGCAGTCGTACTCAATGGCGTAGGCGTAGCGGACAATGTCACAATGTTCAAGTCCCTTTACTGTTCTGTACATCTCCCTCTGCAGATCGTGGGGGAGGGAGGTGGAGAGACCCTGCACATACACTTCCGTCGTGTCCGCCCCCTCGGGCTCTAAAAAGAGCTGGTGGCGGGCCTTGTCGGCAAAGCGGACGACCTTGGTTTCGATGGAGGGACAATAGCGGGGGCCCGTGGAGGAGATCTGCCCGTTGTAGAGGGGAGCGCGGTCGAGATTTTCCAAAATGACCCTGTGCGTCTCGCCGTTCGTCCAGCCGAGGTAGCAGGGGGTCTGCTCCGCGGGAACGCTCCCGTTCATGAAGGAGAAGGGATAGGTCATCTCCCCGGGCTGAAGTTCGAGCGCGGACCGTTCCACCGTGCGGCCGTCGAGGCGGGCGGGAGTGCCCGTCTTAAAGCGGCGGACTTTGAAGCCGAGCTCGATGAGATTTTGGGTGAGGGCGGTGGCCCGTGCGAAGCCGTTGGGCCCGCTGTCGTTGACGACTTCCCCCGTAATCGTCTGCGCGTTGAGGTACACGCCCGTCGCGATGACCACCGCACGGCAGGAGAATACTCCGCCGTACGTCGTCTTCACGCCAATGACGTGGGGGCCCACCCCCCTACCCCCCTCCACAGGAGGGGGCAAGGACGGCGACTCTGCTTCTATTCGCCCGCCCCCTGCGTTGGTGGGCAAGGACGGCGACTCTGCTTCTATTCGCCCGCCCCCTGCGTCAGGGGGCGGGGTAGGGGTGGGGGTCCGCCCTTGAACGAAGTCCACCAAAATCTCCGCCGCTTCGCCCTGCACGATGCGGAGGTTCTCCGTGTGCTCAAGCACGCGCTTCATCTCGGTATGGTAGCGGTTCTTATCCACCTGTGCGCGGAGGGACTGCACGGCTGCGCCCTTTCCCTCGTTGAGCATGCGGTATTGCAGGGCACAGCGGTCGGCATTGAGGCCCATTTCCCCGCCGAGCGCGTCGATCTCACGCACCAAATGCCCCTTCGCCGTTCCGCCGACGGAGGGGTTGCAGGGCATGAAGCCGATACTATCGAGATTGAGTGTAAGAATGACAGTTTTGAGCCCCGTCCGTGCGAGGGCGAGGGCCGCTTCACAGCCCGCATGCCCCGCGCCGATGACCACGGCGTCAACACTGCCTTCGGAGAAAGTATTCATTTGATAAATTTAAAATTAAAAATTAAAAATGAAAAATTGAGGTGGGGCTCTCGGCTCCCCTCTTAGGGGAGCTGTCACGGCTGCCCTTGCCGTGACTGAGGGGTTTAACCCTATCCCCCGCTACGCGGGTACTTCCCCTAAGAGGGGAAGCAAGGGCTCCCTTCCTCAGAATGAGCGGCGGATCATTGTTTTAAAACCGCCGATTTGATATCGTTCACATCCTTTGCGGTGGCGTCGGAGACCTTGATGAGCGAGGCGATCTTGTCGCGCGAGTAGATGATGGTCGCATGGTCCTTGCCGCCCATCTCCTTGCCGATCGTGACGAGGGGAAGCGCGAGCATTTCGCACATGAGATAGGTGCAGATCTGCCGCGCCCGCACGAGCTCTGCACGCTTGTTTTTGCCGAGAAGTTCCTCTTTGCGGATGGAGAAGTGTGTGCACGTCGCCCGAATGATCGTTTCGGGCGTGACGACAGCCGTTTCGTCCACGTTGATGGCCTCCTGCAATGCCGTTGCGGCGAGCTGGAGGGTGATGGGTTCCTCGTGCAGTTTGCTCGCAAAGATGACGGTGTTGAGTCGTCCCTCGAGGGTACGGACGTTGGTATCCGAATTTTTGGCGAGGAATGCGAGTACGTCATCGGGCACGAGATATTTCTTTTCGAGGGCCTTGCGCTTTAGGATGGCGATCTTCGTTTCGAGGTCGGGCGGCTGGATATCTGCGATGAGCCCTCCCTCAAAGCGTGTGCGCAGCCGCTCCTCCAGCGTCGTGAGGTCCCTTGCGGGGCAGTCCGAAGAGATGACGATCTGCTTGTTTTGCGAGGAGAGCTCGTTAAAGGTGTGGAAGAAGGCCTCCTGCACGCCGTATTTCCCTGCCCAGAACTGGATATCGTCGATGAGGAGCACGTCCACGTTTCTGTAGCGGTTGCGGAAGCGGGATTCCCGTCCCTCCCCCTTGCGCGCAAGGCTGTCCACAAATTCATTCAAAAACTGCTCGCTCGTGGTATATTTCACCCTGAGCGTCGGCTTTTTCTGCTGCAATTCGTTGACAATGGCCTGCATGAGGTGGGTCTTGCCGAGGCCCGTTCCGCCGTAGATGTAGAGGGGATTGTATTCCGCGCCGGGGTTGTTGGCCACCGACTGCGCGGCCGCATAGACAAATTTGTTGGAGGAACCCACGACGAAGGAGTCGAACGTGTACCGCTTGTCCACTGTGACGGGACTTTCGTCATAGCTGTCGGGAACGTTGTCGAGCGTGTACTCGTCGCTGCCGTCCACGATGATCGCAACGTCCGAGAGCCCCACGTCCGAGCTCTTCACCGCCTCGCGCAGGTGCGCAAGATGATGCGCCGTCACCGTCTTTGCGATGAGCTCATCTTCCGCCTTTAAAACGAGGGTGCCGCCCATCACGTCCACGGGTTGGAGCGAGCGGATAAAACGCTCGTAGGAGAGGGGGTTGATGATGCGTTCGGCCTTTTCCCTGATTTTCTTCCACAAATATTCGTACTGCGTATTTTCTGACATTTTATCCTCGCAAACGTTTTGAGTTTTTCCGTAAATTTGATATAATAAACAGAGAAGAGAGTTTCTTCCCTTCCATTATAATACAAAATCGCCCGAAAATAAAGTGTTTTTGCGGTAGAAAATCATGGTGATCAAAAAGTTGAGCCTGCACAACTTCAGAAATTATGAGGACGAGACCTTTTTCTTCGGAGAGGGTCTCAATGTCCTCACGGGGAAGAATGCGCAGGGCAAGACGAATTGCGCCGAGGCCGTGTACTATCTCTGCACGGGCTCCTCGCTGCGCATCCGCCACGACCGCCAGCTCATCCGCCACGGGGAGACGGCGGCGAGCATCTCCGCCGAGGCCTTGAGCCGCTTCGGGAGCGTATCTCTGCGGGCAGACATCTATGAGAACAGGCGGGAACTCTATGTAAACGGAAATAAACTCACGCGCGCCGTGGATCTGCTCGGAAACATGAACGCCGTGTTCTTTTCTCCCGGGGAACTGCGGCTCATTCAGGATGGTCCCGACGAGCGGAGAAGGTTCTTGAATCTCTCCATTTCGCAGACATCGCGGGAGTACTGCACGGCCCTTCTCAGATATCAAAAGATTCTCGACCAGCGCAACAATCTCCTGAAAAATCACGATATATCGTTGATTTTGGAGACTTTGCCCGTCTGGGACGAGCAGCTTGCGACGTATGCCGCCCGCATCGTCTTCCGCCGCAGAGCATTTTTGAAACAGCTCTCCCCGCTCGCATGCGAGGCTCATTCCTTCCTCACCGACGGGGCGGAAATTCTCTCTGTCGGCGCGGAGGAGAGGGAGGAGACCGAGGAGCAGATTCGGGAAAGATTGATAAGAGAATTTGATAATTCGAGGGAGCGAGACCTCCGCCTCGGCTTCACCACGGTGGGGCCGCACCGCGACGATGTGAAGATCTCCATCGACGGCGACGAGGCGCGGGGCTTTGCTTCGCAGGGGCAGGCGAGGACGGCGGCGCTCTCCTTAAAGCTCGCCGAACTTGCGATCTTCAGGGACATTACGGGGGAGGCTCCCGTGCTCATTTTGGACGACGTGATGAGCGAACTCGACCTTCCCCGCCGCAAAAAACTGCTCTCCCGCATTCGGGACGTGCAGTGCATTCTGACCTGTACGCACGCCGAGCGCGTCCTCTACGGGGCGGAATGCAACAAAATCAGGATCCAAGGAGGAAAAATCGTGCCATGAGGGCAGATCTGCACATGCATACCTTTTATTCGGACGGGGCGCATTCGCCAAAGGAGGTCGTCGCCATGGGGAAAGCGGCGGGGCTCGGGGCCATGGCCGTCACCGACCACGACACCATGGGAGCCTGCGGGGCATTCTTCGAGGAGGCCAAAAAGGCCGGCATCCTCCCGCTGAAGGGGGTGGAGATCTCCGCCTACGAGGGGGAGGGCCGCGTCCACGTCTTGGGTTACGGATGTGCCGAAAACGAAGCATATGTTGCATATTTTGAGGAAAAATTCAAAAAATCCGAGGCGCGGATCCAGAAAATGATCGCTCTTTCGAACGAAATGTACAGCCTCGATATCACCTATGAGGAGTTCTGCGAGAGCCGAAAAAATCTCCGTGAACCCTACCACGCCGCCCAGCTTGCAAAGCTCGTCTCCGCGCGGCTTCAAAGGTACATTTGGGACGTATTTGCGGAGGCCTTTGCGTTCGGCATGCCCGCCCATGTGCCCGATTGGGGCCCCACGCCCGAGGGAGCTGTCTCGCTCATCCATGCCTGCGGAGGAAGGGCAGTGCTCGCACACCCGGGGCGGATCGGGCTTCTGACGAGCGTAGAGTACAGGGAGATGCGGACGACGGGGGACAGTGCGCGGCGGGAATTTCTGCAGCGGGAAAACCTCTTGCGGCGGCAGGCCCTTGTGGACAGACTTGCGCCCCTTCTCGACGGGATCGAGGCGATCTACGCCAAGCACACCCCCGAGCAGAGGGAATTTTATCGCACTTATGCACTGAATCACGGCCTCGCGTTTACGGGCGGCTCCGATTTCCACAGCGAAGAGGACCCTCCCGTCGGCTGTATGCCCTTTGACCTCAGCGAAGAACTTTACGACTTTTTATCGGAGCGGTGACATGAGAGCGGATCTTCACATTCATACCTATTATTCGGACGGAAGGCACGGGCCCGACGAGATCGCGGCCTTTGCAAAGCGGAACGGGCTCGCCCTCATCTCCATGACCGACCACGATTCGATGGGCGGCCTCGAGGAAAAGCGTGCCGCCGCAGAGAGGAAAGGGCTCCTCTTTGTGAACGGCTGGGAGGTCTCCGCCTACGCGGGCTGCAAGGTGCATATCTTGGGGTATCGCTGCCAAAAAAATGCAACATATGACGCGTTTTTGCAGGAACGACGGGAGGGAGCTCTCGCCCGCGCAGAGGATATTTTAAAAAAAGCCAACGCCTACCTCGGCATTCATGTGACGCTCGAGGACGCCCTCGCCGAAATGACGGTGAAGGACGCCCCGCTCCACACCATGCACATTGTCCGTGCCGTTGCAAAGAGGACGAATGCCTCCTACCGCGACATGTATGCGGAGCTCTTCGACGTCGGCAGGCCCGCCTATTCGGAGATCGGCAGGCCCTCCCCGCTCGACGCGCTCGAGGTCATTCACGGAACGGGCGGACTCGCCGTGCTTGCCCACCCCGGCAGGATCCAGATGGACGAAGCCAAAAAACTGCAACTTATGGACGATTTAACGGCACGCGGGCTCGACGGAATAGAATACATTCATTCGCAGCATACTTTTAAGGAGGCGGAGTACTTTGGGCGCTATGCCGAAGATCGGGGGCTCCTCAAGACGGGCGGCTCGGATTTCCATGCGGAGGGTTCCTCGCGGGAAGTCGGCCTTCCCCCCTTTGAGCCCGATGAGCGGCTTCTGTGTGCGCTCGGCCTCCGCCCTTAGGGGAGCGGATGAAGAAAATTTCGATACTTATTGCGCTCTTTTTGATGGGGAGCGCTCTTTTTTTGGGCGGATGGACCTTTGGAAGGGTGAACCGCGGGGTCGTCGTGGACGGCATGGACGTCGGCGGGCTCTCCTATGCCGAGGCGGCGGCCGCGGTCAGGGGGAAGATCTCCGCCTCCCTTCCGCCCTTCACCGTGCATACGGAGGAGGGGGACGAATTCTTTGAAACTGCATTCGAGGACGATCTCGACGACATTCTCCGCCGTGCGAAAAGGGGAGAGGAGCTGCATGCCTCGGTGAAGCGGGTCTGGGTCACGATGGAGGAGGACCTATTTTCCCTCTGTCAGCGAAAGAGCTTTTCGGCCGAGAACGCCGCGCTGTCCTTCTCCGCACGGGGATTTTCCTATCGAACGGAGCGGGCGGGGCGGGCTTGCAACTATCAAAAATTGCTGGCCGATACGCTCTCTGCGCTCGAGAGGGGGGAGGATGAGGTCACCCTCTCCACTTTTCCCGTGGCGGCGGACGTCAAGGAGAGGGACCTCCGCGCACGCACGCAGGCGCTTGCATCCTATACGACCTATTTCGACGCAGGGAACAGCGCCCGCTCCCACAACATTGCCCTTGCATGCAGCCGTATCTCGGGGAGTGTTCTCCTGCCCGGCGAGGAGTTCTCCTTCAACGATATTGTGGGAAAGCGCACGCGCGAGAACGGATTCGAGGAGGCCAATATCATCTCGGGCGGGGAGTTCGTGCCGGGCGTGGGCGGGGGCGTCTGTCAGGTCAGCACCACCCTCATGAACGCCGCGCTCCTTGCGGGGCTCAAGGTCACGGAGAGCCGCCCGCATTCGCTCACCGTGGGCTATGTGCCCTATTCGAGGGACGCGATGGTCTCCGAATATTCGGACCTGAAATTCAAAAATCCCTATGATCTGCCCGTGTATCTCCTCGGCCTTGCGGGAGGGGGAAGGGTGAAATTCACCTTCTACGGCCTCCCCGACGGCAAGACGTACGACATCGAGAGCAAGGTCCTTCTCATTGCCGACCCGCCCGAGGAGAAGATCGTGGAGGGGGAGGAGGACAAGCTGCTCCGTGCGCCCAAACAGGGGGTGGCGAGCGAGAGCTATCTGCTGGTGTATGAAAACGGCGTGCTCCTCTCCCGCACCCTTCTCCGCCGCGACACCTACGCCGTCGTGCAGGGCATAAGGCAGGTAAAAATTAAAAATTAAAAATTTAAAATTAAAAATTAAAAATTGAGGTTGGGGAGAATTGGAATGACGCGGCGGGACAGGTCGCTCATTCTGAGCAACGCGAAGAATCTCATTGAACCAACGGACTTCCGTACGTTTTATGGGATGCTTCGCTGACGCTCAGCATGAGCGCGGCGGGCGGACTTCGTTCAAGGGCGTACCCCCACCCCTACCCCGCCCCCTTACGCAGGGGGCGGGCAAGAGGACTTCGTTCGGGGTTCCCTCGGCGCCCCCTTCGAGGGGGAGCTGTCACGCAGTGACTGAGGGGGTGTTGTTCTGAATATGCCCCGCCGCAATTTTTAATTTTAAATTTTAAATTTTTAATTTCAATTGAAAAACGGTTGCATTATTTCCGAAAATCCGATATAATAACTCTTGACTTCGGGCGGTCCTCTGCCAAAAGGGCATGAACGCCGCGTATTACAGGAGGTAAAGTCATGGGACTCATTGAGCAGATCGAAGCGGAAGGCTTAAAAGAGAATGCTCCCAAGTTCAACGTCGGCGACACCGTCAAGGTCGGCTACCGTATCATTGAAGGCGGGAAAGAGCGTATCCAGAACTTCGAGGGCGTCGTCATCGCCAAGAAGGGCGGCAGCATCCGCGAAACGTTCACCGTCCGCCGTCTTTCATTCGGCGTCGGCGTAGAACGTTGCTTCCCGCTCCATTCCCCCAAGGTCGCCTACGTCAACGTGGTGCGGAAGGGCAAGGTCAGAAGGGCAAAGCTCTACTACCTGCGCGGCCGTACGGGCAAGGCTGCCAAGATCAAGGAATTGAAGTAAAAAAATTTCGGTCTGCCGAAGGTCACGGCGGGCCGATTTTTTGTCACCGCGGCGGCAAATTTCAAAAAAATAAAAATCTTATGAAAAAAATTTGCCCGAAATGTCCGAAAAATCATTTACAATTTTATGTCAATGGTTTAGAATGGAAATACTAACTTATAATAGGGAATACCTCTTATGAAGAAATCAAGCACAACACAAAGAAAACCGACACCCTTTTTCATTGCGTTCCTCGTGATCGCGCTCGTCTTCCTCGCGTTCGGCCTCGGGACGCTCGGCTCCTTCGGCTCCACGGGGGAGGACTTTGAACTCCGTGCCCCCATCCGCAACGCCGAGGGGATCCAGCAGGAGTCCGAAGTCGTCTTTGAGCTCAATTCCTCCATCTCGGAGAGCTATGTCGATGCGGACGGCAAGGAGCAGACCCGCTCCATCAGTCTCCTCCTCGACGATATCTATTTCTATGTGAACGCCATCTACTCGGAGGCAGGCACCTCCGCGGGCATCACGGCGCTCCGCAGTTCGAGCTCTACACAGTACTTCGGCGGGCAGGTCTCCGCCTCCCTCGAGAACCTCTTCACGGAGGAAACGGAGGAGACGCAGAGCAATACGCCCCTTCAGAAGGATGCGCTCTACCGCTGGGTCCATCCCTTCACCATGACGTCGCATCCCTCGATCAGCACTTACCGCTATTGGAAGATCGCCGCTACGGGCAGCAACATCCGTCTCGGCGAAGTGCTCTTTATCGGCAGACCCACCGATTCCACGACGGAATCCAACCAGAGCAGGTATATCATTCCCGCTTCGGTGAGATCTGCGACCCCCAACGCGGGGGAAAAGGCAGAGGAAGCCGTCGTAAAGGCGGGGTCCCTCCTCGATGGGGATCTGAACAAGCAAGTCCGTGCCTATATCGATTCCTTGGCCGAGGAAGAGACGAGGGGCACGGTGGCATATCCCGCTGAGGACATGATCCCCGCGGATCCTTCCACTTCCTACGATACCTTCACGAAGGAGGAGATCTATTCCCTCCTCACCATCACCGAAATGCGGGTCGGCAACGTGTTTACAACGAACGACAGCGGCGTGGACACCAATATCTATCATATCGACGGCGTGTACAACACCCTCGGCATGTGTGTCGTCGCACTCGGCACGGAGATGTTCGGCGTGAACCCCTTCGGGCTCAGATTTATGCCCATGATGTTCTCCTTCGGCATCCTCGTTTTGGGATATTTCTTCGTACAGCGTCTCTTCAAGAGCGACAGGGCTGGCTTCATCTTTGCCGTCCTCTATGCCCTGTGCGACCTCTCCTTCTCGCTCGGGCACGTCGGAACGCCGCTGACTGCGGGGCTCTTCTTCGTGCTCCTTGCCGCCTACTGCGTGGATTCCTTCTACCGCAGGGGCATGAAGAGGGTGGGCTTCATGGGCCTTGCGCCTCTCCTCTTCGGCGGGCTCTCCGCCGCGGCGGCGATCTGCGTGAACGGCGCGATGCTCATTCCCGTCCTCGGCGTCTGCGGGCTGTATGTCGCAGGTATGATCCGCCAGCAAAAGGCGAATAAAGTCTATCTCGACCGTGCGATCGAGAACTGCGAGGCCGCGGAGAAGGATGGCGTCAAGGATACCACGGAAGTTGCGAGGGTCATCTCCGAAAACCGCTACAAGAACCTTGCCGCGGGCTTCATCTTCCCCATCTCTCTCATCTTGGGGGCATTCCTCTTCTCGCTGCTCTTCATCCTGCCCGTCTATTCGCCCCTCGTCAAGTTCTACGACGATCCCGCCTCCCCCGCGATGAACGTGTTCTCGCTCGGCTGGAAGGCCTTTGTCGGCGGCTTTGCGGGCAGCAACGTGGTGGGGAACATGCCCTCCGCGTGGAATTTCATCTACCGTATCTTCCTCGGCACAGGGGAAAACCGTGCTCTGACGGCCGCCATCATGAACCCCGTCGCCGCCCTTGTCGGCCTCTTCGGCATCGGCTATGCGATTTATAAGATCGTCAAGATCGCCAAGAACTTTGAGGAAGAGGGGAAAGAACTCCGCCGTATCCTTCCGCTCCTTGCGGGCGTTGTTATCTCTCTCGTCACGGCGGCTTTCGGCGGCGGCGCGCTCGGATTCATCTTCCTCGCCTATATCTTCTCGTTCATGCTCGCGGCCTATGCCGCAGAGGACTGCATGAACCTTGAGGGCACTGCGGGCAAAGCCGCAAAGGGCGTCACCATCGCGGCGTTGGTACTTCTCATCGTCTGCTTCGCGCTCCTTGCCATCTTCACCTTCTCGGTCCCCGTACCCTCGGGATTCATGGCGGGTTTTTCCCAAGGCTGATTTAAAATCTCACATAAGGGAGAAATTTTATGATCGCTAAAATCATCTGTTACGCGCTCAGCGGCCTCGAGGGGATCCCCGTCGAAGTCGAGGCGGACGTCAACAAGGGCGTTCCCTCCTACGACATGGTCGGCCTCCCCGATACCGCCGTCAAGGAGAGCAAGGAGAGAGTGCGCTCGGCCCTCAAGAACAGCGGCCTGCTGTTCCCGATGAACCGCATCACGATCAACTTTGCTCCCGCAGACCTCAAGAAGGAGGGTGCGGCGTTCGACCTCGCCATTGCCATCAGCCTTCTCAAGGCGAGCGAACAGCTCCTCAGCGCCGACGTCAAGGACATTGTCTTTCTCGGCGAACTTGCGCTGACGGGGGATCTTCGCCCCATCAACGGCCTCTTGCCCATCTTGATCTCGGCAAAGTCGCACGGCTTCACAAAATTCATCATTCCCGCCGAGAACGCGGAGGAGGCGAGATATTTGGGCGGCGCGGAGGTCTACCCCGCCTCGTCGCTCGGCGACGTCGTCCGCCATCTCGTCGGCATGCAGCCCATTCCTCCCCTCGAAATGCGGGAATTCGTCCCCGGACAGCACAAAAAGAGCTCCGCGGACCTCAGGTACGTCAAGGGCCAGCCCATTGCAAGGCGTGCCCTCGAAATTGCCGTCGCGGGCGGGCACAATCTCTTGATGTCGGGCCCTCCCGGCACAGGCAAGACCATGCTCGCGAGGTGCCTCCCCACCGTCATGCCCGATCTGACCTTTGAGGAAGCGCTCGAGATCACCAAGATCCACTCCGTCGCAGGCGTCTTGGGGGAAGAGGGGATCGTCACCGAACGGCCCTTCCGCACACCCCACCACACGGCGACCACCGTCTCCATGTGCGGCGGCGGCAACAAGATCGTTCACCCCGGCGAAATTTCTCTCGCGCACGGTGGCGTGCTCTTCTTGGACGAGCTGCCCGAATACAAGCGTTCCACGCTCGAAGCGCTCCGCCAGCCCCTTGAGGACGGCTGTATCACCGTCTCCCGTGCGGGCGGAACGTTTACATATCCCGCGCGGTTCATGCTCTGCGCGAGTATGAATCCCTGCCCCTGCGGCAACTACGGCTCCACCGAGCGGACCTGTACCTGCACGCCCGCCGAGATCAGACGGTACCGCCGCAAGATCTCAGGCCCGCTGCTCGACAGGATTGATCTGCAGGTCGAAGTGGACAATATCACCTACGACGAACTCACTTCCGAGGAGGTCAACGAGGACTCCGCCACGGTCCAGCAGCGCGTCAATGCGGCGCGGCGCATCCAGCGTGCCCGCTTCGAGGGAACAAATATCCACACCAATTCGGAGATGGGGGAGAAGGAGATCCAAGAATTCTGCACCCTCACCCGAGAAGGAGACAGGATCCTCCGCAATGCCTTTGAGAGCATGAAGCTCTCCGCCCGTGCCCGCGCCCGCATCATCAAGGTCGCCCGCACCATTGCCGACCTCGACAGCAGCGAGGAGATCCTTCCCAAGCATGTGTTTGAGGCGGTATCTTATCGTCTTTTCGATAAGCCGTAAACGAAATGACGTATACTCCCGAAGAGAAAACGGTCATCTATGAGGCGGCCGTCAAAGGAATGAAGGGCCGCGAGGTGCTCGACGCCATCCGCGGCGGGGCATGCGTGCGCACCCTCAAGGGGGACGAGGAGGAGATGGTCTCTTCCTTTCTTGAGCCGCTCGAGAGGAAGGGGATCTTCCTCGTCACAGCCCTCTCGGCGGACTATCCTGCCTCCTTGGCGCATGCCTCCGACCCGCCCCTTCTTCTCTATGGCATGGGCAGAAGGGAACTTTTGGCGAGGAGAAAATTCTGCATCGTCGGTTCCCGTATCACCCCGCCGTGGGCGGAGAAATTCGGGAAAAATCTCTCCGCGGAGCTCTCCGAACAGTTTACGATCGTAACGGGGCTTGCGGAAGGGGGAGATGCGGCGGCCATCGCGGGAGCGCTTCCCTCGGGGAACCTCATCAGCGTGCTCCCCTGCGGGATCGACATGTGCTATCCCGCCGCCCATACCTCTCTCAAGGAGAAGATCATCGAAAAGGGGCTCGTTCTCAGCGAATATCCGCTCGGGACGGGCACGGCAAAGTGGTCATTCTATCAGCGGAACCGCATTTTGGCGGGACTTTCGGAGGGCGTGCTCGTGCTCTCCGCAGGCGTCAGGAGCGGTGCGCTCATCACGGCGGGCTGCGCCCTCGACTACGGGAAAGAGGTGTTCGCCCTGCCCTACAACATCGGCGTGTCGCAGGGAGCGGGCTGTAATTCCCTCATCAAGGCAGGCGCCTATCTCGTGACGGAAGCTGCCGACATTCTCTCCGTCTATGGCATCGAGGCACAAAAAGAGAAGCCCGAGGCACAGGCAGAGGGGGATGAGGGCAGAGTTCTCCAATATCTCCGCGAACGGGGCGAAACGCACGTCGCCACGATCGCCGAGGCCCTCGGACTGAGAATTTTCGAGGCCTCCGCCGCCCTCTCGGCGCTCGAGATCAAGGGCCTTGCCACAAAGACGGGCGGCAACAAATACAGTGCAGTGTAAATAAGGACAATTATGGATCTCATCATCGTAGAATCGCCGAGCAAGGCAAAGACAATTTCAAAGTATCTCAAGGGAAAATACCGCGTGGACGCCTCGGGCGGCCATATCCGCGATCTGCCGCAAAAGACGCTCGGCGTCTCTGTGGAGAAAAATTTTGAACCCCGCTATGTGACTTCCCCCGGCAAGGAGGATACGATCAAGCGTCTCACCGAGGAGGCGAAGAGGGCAGACAGGGTTTATCTTGCAACCGACCCCGACCGCGAGGGCGAGGCCATTTCGTGGCACTTACAGACCGTGTTGGGGCTCTCCGAGGAGGGGGAGAACAGGATCGAGTTCAACGAGATCTCTCCCCGTGCCGTGGAGCATGCCCTGCAGAATCCCCGCCGCATCAACTACAATCTCGTGGACGCCCAGCAGGCGAGAAGGGTGTTAGACCGCCTCGTCGGCTACAAGCTCTCTCCCCTTCTCAACAACAAGATCCAGAACGGGCTCTCCGCGGGGCGTGTGCAGTCCGTTGCCCTCCGCCTCGTCGTGGAGCGGGAACGGGAGATCAACGCCTTTGTTCCCGAGGAATATTGGACCATCACCTGCGACCTGCAGGACGGGGAGGGGAAGCATCCCTTCTTCCGCGCCGCACTCGAGAAATTCAACAATAAGAAGCTGAAAATTTCCAACAAGGAGCAGGCGGACAGGGCTCTTGCGGCCCTCAACAGCGGCAGTTACGCCGTCGGGAGCGTCAAGAAGACGGTCACGAAGTCGCATGCTCCCGCCCCCTTCACCACGTCCACCCTCCAACAGGACGCCTCCAACAAATTGGGGCTCTCCGCCCCTGAAACGATGCTCATGGCCCAGCACCTCTATGAGGGCATCGACGTCGAGGGAGAGGGACACATCGCCTTTGTCACCTATATCCGTACCGACTCCACCCGCGTCTCTGCAGAGGCACAGGCGGCGGCGAGGGAATATATTGCCGAGCGCTACGGAAAGGAATATCTTCCCGAAAAACCCAACTATTATGCGTCGAAAAAGGGCGCACAGGATGCCCACGAGGCCATCCGTCCCATCGACCTTGCGCGCACGCCCGAGGCCGTGAAGAAGCTCCTCGACAGGAAGCACTACGCCGTCTATAAGCTCATCTACGAACGCTTCATCGCATCGCAGATGGCGGAGGCGCAGTACGATTCCGTTCAGGCGGACATCCTCAACGGCAATTACACGCTCAAGGCGAGCGGAAAGGCGCTCCGCTTTGCAGGCTTCACCGCCGTATGGACAGAGGTAAAGCCCGAGGGCGCGGAGGAAGAGGCAAAGGGGCTCCTGCCGCCCCTCAATGAAGGGGACGCCCTCGATTGCCTCGCCGTGAAGCCGGAGCAGAAGTTCACCAAGCCGCCCATCCGCTATACCGACGCCTCCCTCGTCAAGGCCATGGAAGATAAGGGCATCGGCCGTCCCTCGACCTATGCCTCCATCATTTCCGTGCTCAATAAGCGCAAATATGTCGAAAAAGAGGGCAAATATATGAAGCCCACGGAGATCGCCTACAAGATCACCGACATGCTTGTGCACTACTTTACCGACATCATGGACGTCGGCTTTACGGCGGGCATGGAGGAGCGGCTTGACGAGATCGAGGAGGGCGGCAAGGACTGGCATTCGATCATCGGGGAGTTCTATCCTCCCTTTGAAAAACAGCTCCGCTTCGCCTCCACCGACGGCGACGAGATGACGGACATCCCCTGCCCCAAGTGCGGCAGGCCCATGGTCAGAAAGACGGGTAAATACGGCAAATATCTCGCCTGCAGCGGCTATCCCGCCTGCTCCAACATTGTCAGCGAATCGGAGGAGGAAGTTTCCGATACGCCCTGCCCCAAGTGCGGCGCGATGATGGTGGTCAAGAGCGGCAGATACGGCAAATTCCTCGCCTGCCCCAACTATCCTTCCTGCAAATCGACGATGCCCTACGGCGAAAAGAAGGAGGAAGAGATCTTTGAGGGGGTCTGTCCCGACTGCGGCAAGCCCACGAAGAAGCTCCGTTCCCGCACGGGCAAGCCCTATTACGGCTGCAGCGGCTATCCTCTCTGCAAGTTCATGAGCTGGGATATGCCCACGGGGGAGAAGTGCCCCAAGTGCGGCGCACCCATCGTCAAATCGCCGCGCGGCGTCATCAAGTGTTCGGATAAATCGTGCGGCTATAAAAAACCGTCGGAGACGCAAAAATGATAAAGATCGTCGGCGCCGGCCTTGCGGGTTGCGAGGCGGCGCACTTTCTTGCAAAGCAGGGGGCCGAAGTCGAGCTGATCGACATGAAGCCCCTCAAATTTTCTCCCGCCCACAGCAGTGAGAAGCTGTGCGAGCTCGTCTGCTCCAATTCCCTCAAGAGCGACGACGTTTTCGGCAACGCCTGCGGCCTCTTAAAGGAGGAAATGCGGCGGCTGGGCTCTATCACGATGGCGGCAGCGGAGGAGGCAAGAGTTCCCGCGGGAGGGGCCCTCGCCGTGGACAGGGAGAAGTTCTCTTCCCTCGTCACGGAGACCCTCCTTTCCCAAAAAAATGTGCACTTATGTCACGAAATCGTCACTTCTCTGCCCATGCAGGGCATTGTTGCGACGGGCCCTCTGACGGACGAAACGCTCGCCGCGGCCATCATGGAGCAGTACGGCGTTCTGCACTTTTTTGATGCCTCCGCCCCCATCGTTTCGGCAGAGAGCATCGACCTTAACAATGCCTTCACGCAGGACCGCTACGGCAGGGGCACGGGCGACTATATCAACTGCCCGATGACGAAGGAGGAGTACGAGACGTTCATATATGAACTCACCCACGCCGAGCGTGCCACCCTGCACGACTTTGAAAAGGGGGAGATCTTCGAGGGCTGTATGCCCGTCGAGGTCATGGCCGCACGGGGGAAGGATACCCTCCGCTTCGGCACGTTCAAGCCCGTGGGGCTCAGCGACGGGGAGGGCAGACGTCCCTATGCCGTGCTTCAGCTCAGAAAGGAGAATGCCGCGGGGACAAGCTATAACCTCGTCGGCTGCCAGACCAATTTAAAGTTTGGGGAACAGAAGCGGGTGTTTTCGCTCATTCCCGCCCTCAAACATGCGGAATTTCTGCGCTACGGCGTCATGCACAGGAACACTTATCTGCAATCTCCCGACATGCTGAATGCAGATTTTTCTGCCAAAAACAACCCCATGCTCTTCTTTGCGGGGCAGATGACGGGCGTTGAGGGATATGTGGAGAGCGCGGCTTCGGGCCTCATGGCAGGTATCCACATGTGGAGAAAGCTCAACGGAAAGGAGCCCATCGTCCCGCCCGATACCACCGTCATCGGGGCGCTCTCCCGCTATGTTGCCACGCCGAACAGGGACTTTCAGCCCATGAACGCCAACTACGGCGTGCTGGCAGAGGGATTCGGGCATATCCGCGACAAAAAGGAGAAACGCCGTCTTCTCGCCGAGCGTTCCCTCTTCGAGATCGAAACCTACGCAGCCTCCCTCCGCTCATCCTGAGCCTCTCTTGCCCGCCCCCTGCGTCAGGGGGCGGGGTAGGGGTGGGGGTCCGCCCATAAACGAAGTCAAATAAAATTTCCTGTTTTGAAATCCTTCAAATCGGGTACAAAAAAGTAAAATCTCATTTCATACGGAGAAACTATGGAATTTCATGGAACAACGATCTGCGCCGTGAAGAAGGACGGCGTGACCGCCATCGCGGGTGACGGTCAGGTTACGATGGGCGAGAGCGTCATCTTTAAGAACTCCGCCGTCAAGGTTCGCCGCATCTACGGCGGAAAGGTCATTTTGGGCTTTGCGGGGTCCGTGACGGACGCATTCGCCCTCTCCGAACGCTTTGAGGGCATGCTCAACAAGTTTGCGGGCAACCTCATGCGCTCTGCGGTGGAGCTCGCCGACCTCTGGCGGAACGACAAGTTCGGCAGAAAGCTCGACGCGATGATGATCACTGCAGACAAGGATACCCTGCTCATTCTCTCGGGCACGGGGGAAGTCATCGAGCCCGACGAGGGGATCTGCGCCATCGGGAGCGGCGGGAACTATGCCTTGGCCGCGGCCCGCGCTCTTGCACAGAACACAAATTTTTCTGCGGAGGAGATCGCGAAAAAGTCTCTCAAGATCGCCTCGGAGATCTGTGTCTTTACCAACGACCACATCATCTGCGAAACGGTTTAAGGAGCATTGCACTGTAATGCGGTGCGGTATAGGGAAAAAGTGAACCCCCACCCCTACCCCGCCCCCTTGGGAAGGGGGCGGGCGGAAATAGGGTTTCCCTGCCTCCTCCGCGGTGGGCCTTTTCTTCGCCTCCCCCCTTATACCTGAGGGGGGAGGGTAGGGTGGGGGGTGAGAAATTCAAAAAACAGCAGTTATGACACGAAAGATCCATAATCCTTTATTGGTCGCAAATGCAAAAGCGTTGCGCAAAAATCAAACAGATGAAGAAAGACATCTTTGGTACGAATTTCTTTGTCAACTTCCCATCCGCTTTACGAGACAAAAAGTCATTGGAAATTACATTGTGGATTTTTGTTGTACATCCAAAAAAATCATCATTGAATTGGATGGCGCACAGCACTATGAGGAAGAGGGAGAGAGGAAAGACAAGATCCGCGATGCAGTTCTTGAATCGATGGGATATACAGTACTTCGTTACACCGATAAAGAAGTGAATGCGAACTTCAGAGGTGTGTGCGAAGATATTTGGAATCATTTATTTTCGGAAGGAAAGTGAACCCCCACCCCTACCCCGCCCCCTTTGGAAGGGGGCGGGCGGAAATAGGGTTTCCCTGCCTCCTCCGCGGTGGGCCTTTTCTCCGCCTCCCCCCTTATACTTGAGGGGGGAGGGTAGGGTGGGGGGTGAGAAACAGTAAATCATGAGGTAATCATATGAATTTATCGCCGAAACAAATTGTAAATGAACTGAACAAACACATCATCGGGCAGGATGAGGCCAAAAAGGCTGTTGCCATTGCCCTGAGGAACCGCTACCGCCGCGCACAGCTCTCGCAGGAGCTCCGCGACGAGATCACTCCCAAGAATATCATCATGAAGGGTCCTACGGGGGTCGGCAAGACGGAGATCGCACGTCGGCTCGCCAAGCTCGTCAGGGCTCCCTTCGTCAAGGTCGAGGCCACCAAGTACACTGAAGTCGGCTATGTCGGCAAGGACGTTGAGGGCATGGTCCGCGACCTTGTGGAGTGTGCCTACCGTCTCGTCAAGGACGAAAAGGCCGAAGAGGTCCGCGTCAAGGCGACGGACGCCGCCGAAAAGAAGATGGTAAAACTGCTTGCCGAGGTCAAGAAGAACGACCGCGGCGAGACGGCCCGCGAGGTCTTTGAACAGAATCTGCTCGAATCCCTCCGCAAGGGCACATTCGACAGTATGATCATCGAGGCGGACGTCAAGGACGTTCCCAAGACGATGGAACTCATGCCGGGCGGGGCCGCCATCAACCTCGGCTCCATCTTCGGGGAGGTCCTTCCGCAGAAGCGCAAGCATCGCAAGCTCTCCGTCAAGGAGGCCATGCAGCTCTATATCGCCGAGGAGAGCGAAAAGCTCATCGACGAGGACGCCGTGAAGGATGAAGCGCTCCGCCGTGCCGAAAACGACGGCATCATCTTCATCGACGAGATCGACAAGATCGCGGGGAAGGAGAGCGGCAGTATCGACGTCAGCCGCGAGGGCGTGCAGAGGGACATTCTTCCCATCGTCGAGGGGACGACGGTCATGACCAAGTACGGCGCGGTCAAGACGGACTACATCCTCTTCATCGCCGCGGGGGCGTTCCACGTCTCCAAGGTCGAGGATCTCATTCCCGAACTTCAGGGTCGTTTCCCCGTCTCCGTGGAGCTTCAATCCCTCACCAAGGACGACTTTGTGCAGATCTTGACGAATACGGAGCATTCTCTCACCCAGCAGTACTCCGTGCTTCTCGCCGTTGACAACATCGATTTGAAGTTCACGCCCGACGCCATCGAAGCCATCGCCGAGATCTCCGCCGAGATCAACCTCACGAGCGAGGACATCGGCGCAAGAAGACTGCACACGGTGATGGAATATCTGCTCGAGGACATCTCCTTTAACGCGGGCGGCGGCGACTATCCC
>CANRDK010000010.1 GCA_947629345.1 uncultured Clostridia bacterium | reverse complement strand
CCTATCCCTCACGCATATAACTCTGTCATTTGAACCATCCACTTTTGTTTCAAAAAATTGCCCCAGTTTCGGGGAGTATTACGGAGTCTACGGGGGCTGACCCGAAGCATCTCGCCGCACAGAATACGCCCCGCGAGATTCTTCGAGTTAGGTCCTGTCCTCTCGTCCTTCTCACGTTCTCAGAATGACGCGTGGCTGCGTCCGTCGGTGTGGGGGCATGTGCCTCCGTTGGTTTAACGGGATCCTTCGCTACGCTCAGGATGAGCGCGGGGGCAGGATGAGCGCGGGCGGGTCAGGATGAGCGCGGGGGATGTCAGATGCGGGTGTCGCGGCGGGCGAGGATAGAGCCACTCTCACTGTCGAGAAGAAGCGAGAGAGTTTCTCCGTCCGTGTCGATGATTCCAATATAGTAATAATTCTTATCTCTCCTTAACAATCTCACATGGAATTCGCCCAAAAACGCTCCGCCGCTCGTCATGCGGCCGATACGGTCCTTTTCCGCCGTCAAGGCATAATTGAGGGCGTCGGTGTACGAAATCGTCCTCTCATTCTTGACGGACGTTGCGGTCACCTCGCGCGTTTCATCTCCCCAACTGACGCGGATGGAGACGGTATTTTGAGGGAATGCGCTGACGCTTTCCGAAAAGAACCAATCCCCACAGGCGTTGCGAAAGGAGGCCTCGCCGCCCTGTTCGCCCGTTTCAGTCTTGAAAAACACGCTGAAATCGTCGGCTTTGACGGTGGGGACGAGGGAAATTTCGACAAGATCGGCGCGGGGACAGGCAACGCCGTCGGCGGCATAGGGGTACTCGCGGGAGATGCAGGAGAGGGTGAGGGAGAACTCGTCGGTCTCGGCAATAAAGATATCGCTGCGGAGTTCGGAGATATGGGCGGAGTAGTCGTAGGGCTTTCCGCAGGCGGCGAGGAGAAGGGGGAAGAGAAGGAGCAACAAACAGGGGATACTGAGTTTTTTCATGCTATATCCATATGAAAAAAGGGGAAAGTTCATGACTTTCCCCGCAGATACGGTTGCAATTTTTTTACGGCTATGATAGAATAAATGGGAAAGAAAGGGAGGCGGCATGAAGAAACTTGTTTTAAAGACAGCGCTCATCACATTCGGCGCCGCGGTTTTGCTGGGCGTTTTGATCCTCATGATCTTATGTTTTGCCGCGCCCAAGACCATGATGGATTTTACGGCTTCGATGGGCATGGACGGGCTTTCGGGGAATTTCGCATACAGTGAATATGAACGGTCGGGCGATTTGGAGTGCTTGGCGCGTTCGTATCTGGTGGCGGTTGAGGAAGGAGAGGACGAAAAGGCATTCGAGCGTTGGGAGAAGCTCTACGCGGATGAGGGATTTTCTGCCTACTGTCAGAGCGGTGCGCCCGAGACGGAGGGGCTTCCCGCATACAGCTATCGGGACTACCTTGTGGGAAGTGCGGCGCGGGTGAAGTTCCGTCTCGCAACAGACGACGCGGCGAAGGAGCAGGTTTTGGCGTTTGCGCTTGGGGAGACGGCGAAGTCCTTCCCCGAGGGGAACCCGACGATCGCGCTTGCGGCCGAGGCAATCTCGCGGCAGGATAAGGCGTTTGCGGGGACGTTGCTGGCTCGGCTGAAGAGTTCCGATTTTGAGCAGAGCGAGGCGTTTTTGCGGCTCCTTTCGGCCTTGGAAACGGCATGAGGGAGAAGGAGCTCTCTCTTTGAAAAAAATTTCCCCCAAACGATTGACAAAAAGGGGAAAATGGTTTATAATAAAGGTGCAACAAGGGTTGAACCCCGTTTAGCGGTCAGCCCAGTGGTTATAAGTTTAAATAACCGCCAAGACTACCACATCATGGGCGGTTATTTTTTATTGCGTTTAATTGCTATGTACTCAATATTGATTGCTGCGGTGACCCTTCGACGTTGCTCAGGGTGACGTGATTGGGAACGTCGGGGCGGGAAAAGGGCGGGGCGGCGTCATGCTGAGAAGGGGAGTATTACGGAGTCTACGGGGGCTGTATCGAAGCATCTCGCCGCACTCTACGGATACGCCCCGCGAGATTCTTCGGGTTAGTTTGTCGGACTTCGTTCTTTTTTCCGTTTCTCAGAATGACGCGGGGCTGATTCCGTTGGTTTACGAGATCCGCTCGCTTCGCTCGGGATGAGCGGAGGGGCAGACGCGGGGCTGGGTCCGTTGGTTTACGAGATCCGCTCGCTTGGCTCCCGTGCGTTTTATGGGATCCTTCGCTGCGCTCAGGATGAGCGGGGGTCAGGAGAAGAATTGTTTGTTGAAGATGACCGACGGATGGGCGGGGGCAAGGACCTCCGTTTTTTTGTGGCATGCAAGCGATTTTTCCCGTTCGCCGAGCCTCCAATAGCACACCACAAGCTGCAGAAGCGGCGTGATCCCCCGTGCGGCAGGTTCTTCAAAGTCGCCGTCCGCCGTATGGTCGCGGCAGGCAAGTGCACCTTCATACCAATACGCAGCCTCGCAAAAACGGCTCTCGTCAAAGAAAATTCTGCCGATTTCGCAGAGGATAAATGCGCGTGGTTCGCCGTACAAAAAACTGCGAAACAGCGCTATAAGTTGCAAATTTTTCTCTTTCAGGGCCCCGTAGCAGCGGGATAAAATTTCACACGCGGCGATCTTGTTGACATACCATCCGTCGCCCTGCAACATTCTCTCAAGCACCGCGGCCGCCTCGGTGTACAGCCTGTGATAGTAGAGCTCCCGACCGTAGTAAAACAGGTCACGCGGTGAGAGGGGTTCCTCTTCCGCCCACTTCAGATAGATGTCAAGGTTGCGCCGACTCCGCTCCTTTCCGCTCGGAAGGTGCGTGACGGTGAGGGGGTAGCGTGCGATCTTCCCATGCGGGGCGATGGCTTCATGCACCCGTCCGACGAAGCGGAACTGCTTCTCCCGCCTGAGGATCCTTTCGCGCTCATAGGTCAGCGTGCCCGCATGGTAGGGACAGAAGACCATGTCGGGCGATTCCTCCTGCAAAAAGGTGCGAAGAGCCCTGAAATCGGCTGGGTCCACGGCGTCGTCGGCGTCCAGCCACATGACATAGTCCCCGCCCGCCCGTGCGAATGCCTCATTCCGCGCATACGAAAAGTCGTCCTTCCACGGCAGATGAAAGACCTTTTCCGTATACCTTGCGGCAACGGCGGCTGTACCGTCCGCGGAGCCCGTATCGACGATAATGAGCTCATCATACAGCCCCTTGACGCTCTCGAGACAGCGGGGGAGCGTCTTTTCCTCGTCCCGCACGATCATACAGAGTGAAAGCAGCATGTTCGCCTCCCCGCATCCAATCTATGACGGTGGGGAGTTTTTTTGTGTGCATTGTGTGCGTCGGACGGGGAGAACTTTCAGTCAAAATCGGGAAGGATTTTTTTGCAAAACGTTCATATATGTCTCAAAAAATATCAAAAAAATGTGATTTTCAGACAATTTTTTTATAATGTTTGCATAAAAGACGCATATATTATATATTTATTCACTATTTCTTTGAATATTTTGAGGCCGCCGAGAGAATCAAAAAATTTATATTTTTGGAGAAATATGGTCGATTTCAGCGAGAAAATACGGGGAAAATTGCGAATATATACAAAAAAATTATAATAGGTATTAGAAATAATTATGAAAGAATGCATGAATTTTATTTGACATGCCAAAAAGTAAAATGGTATAATACTTGCAAGTTCATAGCGAATTTTGCCCCCATGGGGGCGGTTTGTCATTTCATGACAAACAAAAAAATTCTAAAAGGAGATGTATCCATGAAACGCAAGCTATTGACAGTCCTCAGTCTTCTGTTTTCGTTGATCGGCATTTTTGCCATTGTCACAGCGTGCGATACCGAGAACAGCAACTCCGGCAACGGTGACAACACCGATATCGTCGGAAACGCCTCGGATCATGCTGTCGTCAGTGAGTACTATTATGACGCCAGCGGAAGCGAATATCTGATCTCGCTACGTTCGGAGAATTACTTCACGTATTCGATCGCAGGAGATCAGGCAGAAGGCAAATATGCCTTGGAGAGCGGTGCGCTCACACTGACGCCCAAGAGCGGCGCAGCGGTCAGCGGTTCCGTTTCAGGCAACGTTCTGCACCTCACATATAAGGATATCGCCTATAATTTCCTCTTGAAGGAAAATTATACCGTCCATTTCAACACGAAGGGGGGATCTACCGTTGCAGACAGTTCTGTTCTGAACGGCAAGACGGCTGCGAAGCCTCAGGATCCCAAGCTGGACGGGAATGTCTTTGTCGGCTGGTATTCCGATGAGGAATTCCACAATACATACTACTTCACGGAGCCCGTCACAGGCGAGCTCACCCTTTACGCGCGCTTCGTCAAGCCCATCGAGCCCGAATTTACCGTATCCTTCGCGGGCGAGGGTGCAGAGGGGATCGATCCTCAAACGACGGTCGGCGGCATGCTCTTCGAACTTCCCACCCCCGAAAAGGAGGGCGGCAAGTTCGTCGGCTGGTATGTTTCCCAGTCCTATGCGGCAGACAAACTTTCCTATCTCTATGACGAACAGCCCATCGAGGAGGATATCACCCTCTATGCCGTTTGGGATGACGGTTCCCCCGTTGTCAACGTGACGGAAAGCGGCGTCGATATCGAAACGAGCCTCGGCGACCGTTACACGATCACCATTACCGCACCAAACGGTGTGGATGTCAACAACGAGTCGAGCACTTCCAAGCACTATTCCTACGACTTCACGACCAAGGCGGAGGGCGTCTATAAGATCGACGTCACGCTCAACAAGAAGACGACCACCCTCTACTACAGCAACAAGACGCTTGCACGCGTCTCCGTGTTCTCGGTTGAGGGGTCCACTGTGTTCTTCAACGCTGTCAAGAACGCGACGCAGTATTACCTTACCGCCGTGTGCGGCACGCCCGGCCATGCGCAGAAAGAAACGAGAATACTCATTCCCTCCGACACCCGCAGTTATACGTTTGACGAGTGCGAGATGCCCGAGGGCGGCTTCAGATTCACCGTCGAGGCGGCAGCAGACGGCTACCTTTCCTCCATCTCCGAGACCTATGTCTTTACCCGTACACTCGGCGAGGTGGGGGGACTTACCGTCGATTCCACGACTGAAACAGTAAAGTGGGACGCGGTCAAGGATGCATCCTCCTATTTCGTCACGATCGAAAAGGACGGCAAAGAAGTCTATTCGGAGAACGTCGGCAACGAGACGTCGCTCGACCTCAAATACTACGATGCGGCAGACTATACCATCAAGGTTCAGCCCATCGCACGCGGCTGGAGCTCCCCCGAGGCTTCCTCCTATCACTATGAGAAGTCCCGCCTTGCAACGCCGAAAGCGCCCACCTACAACGGCAAAGGCTTTTCTTGGGATCCCGTCAATGGCGCAACGAGCTATATCGTCACGATCGACGGTACGGAATATCCCTGCAACTCGACCACGCTCGATCTTGCAGACGTCGATTTCGACGGCAACATTTCCGACCACAAGATCACAGTACAGGCGAAGGCCGATAAATTCACCGCATCCCTTGTATCGGATGCGCTCACGCTCAGTTCCGTGCTCAGCGGCCTCAAGTATGGGAAGGGTACGCTCTCTTGGAACTCCGTCAGCGGCGTAACAGAATATATTGTATTGCTCGACGGCGTCGAAGTGGCGCATGTTCAGGAATCTTCCTATCAAGTCACCTTCACGCATGAAGGTACGAACAAACTCTCCGTGTCCACTGTGATCGATGAGGTTGTCTCCGCACCTGTGGAGATTTCCGTCGAGACCTACATTCTCACCTATAGTATGGATAGGCCGAGCGCAGAGCCGCACGCCGTCTATTATCTTGCGGAGGGCGACTCCATTCCCAAGCCCGAGGATCCTACATTCTACGGCTACACGTTCGACAAGTGGTATACTGCGCCGAGTTCCGGCGGCGACGCTTTCAACGACGGCGCTTTCGGTAAGCAGAACCTCACGGTGTATGCAGGCTGGATCGCAAACGTCCATACGATCCACTTCAATGTCGGCACCTATGGCTCCAAGGATGTCGAGGCACTCTCGGTCCAAGTTCGCTTCGGCGAGAGCGCAGATATCTCAGGTCATGCACTTCCCGTTCCCGAATCCAACAACGGCAACCGTGTATTCTACGGCTGGCACTATGTCAGCGACGTCGGTACCCAGCTTGCCGACTACGAAGGTAAATTCACTACAGCGTTCCTCGTGGATGAAGACGTCACTGTGTACGCTTCCTATGTCGAGGTGTTCGTATTTGCGAAGGATAAGGCGTCGAAGGACGGATATTCCGTCTCGAAGGGTCCTGCCATCGTTCAAGGCATCGTGACCAAGGCGAAAGTGCCCGCAAGGTACGGCACGGCGCCCGTCACTTCCATTTTGGACTTCTCGAGCTGCACCAAGCTCGAAACGCTCGATATTCCCGATACGATCACTTCCATCATCAGCGGTACCGAGAACGCGTCCTTCAAGGGCTGCACGAAACTCTATGCGGTCAACGTCTATGACGTCAATCCCGCTTTGGCAGTGTTCAGTTCTGATGACGGCGTGCTCATCAAGAAGGATGAGGCTTCCTCTGCGACGTTCCTCTATTACTTCCCCGCCGCCAAGTCGGGCGAATACACCATCCCCAATAACGTCACTTCCATTCCTTCGGGCGCATTCCTCAATGTGAAATTGCTTGAAAAGCTCTACATCGGCACTGGCGTCAATGAGATCCAGAAGGATGCGTTCAAGAGCTGTTCTGTGCTCAATGAGATCGTATTCCTTCCCGGCGGCATTTCGGATATCACCATCCGCGACGGAGCTTTCAGCAGCTGCACCAAGCTCACATCCATCACGCTTCCCGCACGTATCAAAAATGTTACAGCGGATACCTTCTCGGCTCTCACTTACCTCACCGAACTCAACGTGGTGGAAGAGGGCGGTACATATACCTCAGTTGACGGGATCCTCTGCACAAATTACAGCGACGATAAGGGCGTCAGAGGGAAAGAGATCGTTGTCGCACCGAATGGCAGGGAGTTCGGCGATTACACCCTTCCGGACGGCGTCGTCTCCGTCGGCAAAAATGCTTTCTTCGGCAGTACCAAATTGACCGGCGTCACCATTCCCGGTTCAGTCGTCAATATCTCGTCCGGTGCGTTCCAGCACGTTACGAAACTTGCATACGTTAATTTTGAGGGCACGGAGTCCGATTACGACCTTGTCATTGCCGACAGAGCTTTCTACGCAGGCTATGCAACTACTTCGGTCAATGATACAGGTTCGCAGAGTTATCTCCTGCAGCTCCATTTGCCCGAAAACCTTACCTATCTCGGCGAGAATGCCTTTGGCAGATACAGCAAACTTACCGAGGTTTGGATCACAACGACCCGCAAGAACATTGAATATAAAGACAGCGCATTTGTGAGCGCAAGCGGCAACGTCTCCTATGTCACCACCGTCCACATCGGTCCTGAATGCCCCGCATTCTCCTACTCGGGCGTCTTTGGCGGAAAGCTCGCCACGGTGGATATCGACCAAGGAAATCCCTACGTCCAGTCTGAAGACAACGTCATTTATGACAAGGTGGGGGAGAATAACGAGAAACAGCACATCCTCTTCTATCCCAACGATAAAGAGGGTCCCTATGTCGTTCCCGATGGGATCGTCGAAATTGCAGCAACTGCATTCGCAACGAGGACCAAGCTCACCGAGATCACCATCCCCGCTTCGGTCACCGAAATCGGCGCGAGCGCGTTTGAGGGCTGTACCGGCCTTTTGACTGTCACCTTTGTCGGGGCAGATAAGGACGAGGGCGCAGACCTCACGATCGGCTCCCGTGCGTTCTATGGCTGTACAAAACTTTCTTCGATCACATTGCCCAACCGTCTCGTTGAGATGGGCGCAACCATGTTCTACAATTGCGACGGGCTGACTTCGATCGAACTTCCCAAAAAACTGAAAACGATCGAAAGGGGAGTCTCGGGCACAGGCGCAAATAAAGTTGAATTCTTTGACCTCTTCCAGAGCTGCAACAACTTAAAATCGCTCACCGTTCATAAAGATAACGAAAACTTTACTGCGATCAACGGCGTGTTGTATCAGCTCAAGCAGATGAAGAAGAGCGAAAATGGCGAGCTCGAAGCAGTCCCCTACGAGGCTCTCTTCACCTCCCCCGGTACAGAGGGAGAGATCAAGGTCCCCGGCACTGCACACCTCTTCGATAAATGGGCCTTTAAAGATATCAACAAGGTGACGAGCATCGTATTCGAGCCGATCGTTCCTCTCTATAACGAGAAAGGCGATTTGGACGACGAGTTCTCGTTCCAAGCGAGAGCGCTCGACGGTTCCAATACAGACACCGCAAACGAGGGATCCTACAACCTGAGTGTGAAGAGCATCACGTTGCCCGACGGTATCAAGGAGTTGGGAACAGAATTCATCTATTACTTCCAAGGCCTCGCGTCGATCACCATTCCCAAGACGGTGACGACCATCAACGGAAAGGCTTTCTATCGTTGCGACCACGTTACTTCGTTCACCTTCGAGGAGGGCGGAACAGAGCCTCTCACCTTGGAAAATGCAGTACAGCAGGAATCACATGAAGGTTCCAGCACGATTAGTCATTACTATTACTCTGTATTTGGTATGTTCTATGATTCTGCCACGGGCAAAGATAGCAATTACATGATGAAGCTCGATTCTGTTGTGCTTCCTTCCCGCACGGTACTGATCGGCAACCATACCTTCTTTCATTCGCCCGTCAAGCACATCACTTTTGATGACGACACCGCCTATTTGGAAAACAACGGCGGCAATGAAGCTGAGCTGGAGATCGGGGATCGTGCGTTCAGCTACTGCGAGAGCCTCGAGAACTTCAAACTTCCCGATAACACCGTTAAAATCGGCGAGCATGTATTTGATTATACCGTGCTCGATAGGCTCGAACTTCCCGAAAGCCTCAGGAGTATCGAAAGTTATGCATTTAATTACCTAAAGCTCAGAGAGGAGCAAGATACCCTTGTGATCCCCGAGAATGTGGAGACAATAGGTTCCAATGCTTTCTACGACTCCTCCAATTATCGCAAGATCAAGTCTGTGGACTTCTCGCAGGCGACGAAGCTCACTAAGATCGACACTAATGCGTTCCGCTGGGTAAGGTCGCTCGAGAGCGTCGTATTCCCCGAGGCGACGGAGGAATCGCCCGCACTCACGATCGGCAACTACGCATTCAGCGGCAATACGCTTCTCAACAACGTGGTCCTGCCCGCAAATGTTACCGAGTTGGGAACTTATGTGTTCAAGGACGATACGGGCCTTGAGAATTTCACGTTTGCGACCTACGAATCGGGCATGACCGATGCGGGCAAGAGCGATCTGAAAAAGATCGGACAAAACTCTTTCGAAAAATCCGGGCTCACGAGCTTGGAGTTCCCTGAATCCACTGCGGACGAGATCGATCTCGGTGCCGGCCTCTTCCAGTATTGTAAAAATCTCACACGCGTCAAGCTCTCCACGTCTGTCCACGAGATCGACAACGTCTTCAAGAGTTGCGGCAGTCTCAAGACCATCGAAGTCGCGCAGGGTGGGTACTTCTCGGGCTCGAAGGATCCCGATTTCCCCGCACTGTACGACTCCAAGGGCGAATCCGTTCTGTTCGTCTACGCCGCAGTTGAGGGCACCATCGAGATCGTCAGCGGTACGCAGATCGGTTCGCGCGCCTTTGACGGGCAGGCAGGACTTTCCCACATCAAGATCGGCCCCACCGTACAGGAGATCGGCAACTCCGCTTTCAACAACTGCATCAATCTTGAATCGGTCGAATTCGCGTCGGGCAGTACGCTCACGACCATCGGTACAAGCGCATTTGAAAACTGCTATAACCTGAAGAGCATCAATCTGACGGCTTGCACGCACCTAACGACGATCAACGGTAGCGCGTTCAAATATACCAAATCGCTTACGAGTATCGTTCTTCCCGACTCAGTGAAGTCCATCGGCGCCAGTGCATTCCAGTATACAGGTGCGTCATCCATCGACCTTTCTGCTTGCACATCGTTGACAACGGTCGGCGGTACCCTGATGCAGTATGCCGAAAATCTCAAGGAAGTAAAACTGCCTACTACACTTTCCGCGGTTGCGGCGAGCATGTTCAGCTATTCCGGCCTCGAGAAGATCGACCTTTCTGCCTGCACGTCGCTCACTTCTATCGGGAGCAATGCATTCTATAACTGCACACAGCTCACGAGCGTAAAACTTCCCGACAGCGTCAACTTCCTCGGGACCACCTGCTTCAGAGACTGTAGCGCATTGCAGGAGCTTGACCTCTCCAACACGAGCATCGAATATCTCTCCGATAAGGCGGGTGCGGCGCAGACCTCCACGACGAGCTTGAACATCTTCAACGGTTGCACGCAACTCAAGACGCTTCGGCTTCCTAAAGCGCTCAAGTTCATCGGCCACCAGGCTTTTTACGGCGCAACCACCCTTGATGAGATCTATGTTGGTGACGGTGAGGCGAACGACTTCACCTCCGTTGGAACGCTGTATGCCGGCAGCTTTGCTGGAAGCGGCATCACACATGTAAAGCTTTCCGGCGAGTCCACCTTTACCGAAAAGACAACATACGGCACGTTCAAAGGCTGTCTGTCTCTGGAGAAGGTCGAATTTACAAAACCCGAATCGCTCAAAAAGATCAATAACTCCATGTTCTTTAATTGCCCGAAGCTCTCAAAGTTCGACTTCACGAAGCTCACGGGCCTCACCAAGATCGCCACGCAAGCATTTACTGACTGCGATTCGTTGCCCTCGGCCGATCTCTCCAAGTGCGTCGGCTCGGCGGACTTCCTTAAGGATGACAAGATCTTTGAGAACTGCACGTCGCTTGCCTCGGTAAAGATCCCCGCAAGCGCGATAACGCTCGGCAAGTACACCTTCCATAACACCGGCCTTAAGACGCTCGATCTTACAAACTTCAAGGGGATCACAACATGGGGGACCTACACCTTTGCAAATTGCTCAGAGCTCACCGAAATTACGATTCCCGCCAATATGAGTGCCAAGTTCGCTGATTACGTTTTCAATGAATGCAAAGGGCTGCAAAAGGTGACCTTTGACGACCACTATGGTTACGATCTTCCCGCGTATACGTTCTCAAATTGTTCCGCGCTCCAGACGGTCCATCTTCCGAAGGGCTATACGGGCAAGCTCGGCAATTACACATTCAGAGGTTGCGCGGCCTTGACAGACATCAATCTCGGGGAAACGCAGATCTCTTCTTTCGGCACTTATATGTTCAGGGGTTGCACCAACCTCAAGGAAGTTGATCTCAGCAACTGCACTGCAACGGGGCTTGGAAGCTATATGTTTGCCGATTGTGAATCCCTTCAGACGGTGAAGCTGTCCGAGGCAATCGATTATTTGGGCTACTATACCTTCCAGAATTGCGTTTCGCTCAGGGAGATCGACCTCTCCATGACGAAGATCGACCGTTTGACAGGCAGCACCAAGACGACAAATGTCGATTATTCGACAAATGCGTACACCTTCGACGGCTGTACCGAACTTCGAAAGGTGATCCTTCCCGCGGGCGTCACGCAGATCGGCAGCTACGCCTTCCAGCACTGCGAGAATCTCGAGGAGATCGAAGGTCTCAATATTACAGAGGTCGATCGTATCGGTAAATATGCGTTTGCGTATTGCGGCAAGCTGTTCATGGGTGAAGTGCTCACGCTGAATTCTAATATGTACTGCCTCGGCGAAAATGCATTTATCGGATGCAATTCGGTCGCGGGATACATCGCGTCGGCAACGAAGGTGCGGAATACAAGTGCCGCCGACAGCGGAGCCATTGATCTCTCTTCGGAGAATGGGTTCCTTCTCTCCAAGAAGTACAATGTGGCGGATTCACCCGTAAGTGTCATTGCGGCGCCCCTCATGAGCTACGTTCAGGGCGATACGCTCGTCTTAACGGGTAACAACCTCGGCACATATCTGTTCCAGTACTTCAACGTTGAGGGCGTCACCAAGCTTGACCTCTCGCAGATGACCGCCGAGACCATTCCCAACTATATGCTCGACGGAGCCATGTTCTCCGAGATCATTTTGCCCGATACGATCACTTCCATCGGCACCTATGCATTCCGCGGCTGCGTGAATCTGACGACGATCCGTCTGCCCGCCAACCTCACCTCCATCGGCAACTATGCATTCAATAAGTGCACAAGTCTCCGCACGGTGGAATTTGGCGGCCAGCTCCCCACCACACTGGGCAATAATGTCTTCCAAGGCTGCACGGCATTGACCGAAATCGATTTCCCTGAAAATGTTACCGCAGTCGGTACCTATCTCTTTGACGGTTGCACGAGCCTCGAGCATGTAAACCTTTCCGGAGAGATCAAGGAGCTCGGTACCTATTCCTTCCGTGATTGCACATCTCTTGAGGAGATTGATCTCCGCAACGTGGAAACTATCGGCACCTATGCGTTCTATGGCAGCGGACTCAAGGGAGAACTCAAGATACCTGCAAGCATCAATAGCCTTGGCAATTATGCTTTCAGGCAGACCGCTATTGAGTCCGTGACCTTCGAGGGAGATCCCGAAACCATCAGTGGCTATATTTTCCAGGATTGCGACTCACTCGTCACTGTCAACTTCGGACCCTGCACGAAGATCGGAAATTATGAATTCCAGTCCACGGGACTTACCGAGATCACGATTCCCGAAACAATTACCACGATCGGCAACGGTGCATTCTTGCATTGTGATTTCCTTGTAACGGCCGTGATCGAGGGGACCCACGAGACGCTCGGCACCTCTCTCTTCACGAACTGCTACATCCTGAAGAACGTGACGTTGCCTACAGGCCTCACTGAGCTCGGTTCGAGTATATTCTCCGGTTGTGCGGAGCTCGAGAGCATTGATATCCCCGAAACGGTTGTAACGATCGGCACCAGCGCTTTCGCGGACTGCGTGAAGCTGAACGGAGTCAAATTGCCCTCCAATCTGACAACGATCGGGCAGAAGGCATTCTTGAATTGCACGGGACTTACGGGTGCGTTCGTGATCCCCGATACAGTTACAGTGGTCGGAACAACGAACGGGATCGGGATCAATGCGTTCGAAGGATGCACAGGTCTCGACAGCATCGAGCTTTCCGCTTCCGTCGGTGAGATCAAAAACACAGTGTTTATAGGCTGGACAGAGAAACAGGAGATCCGCTTCCGCAGCTCCGCCTTTGAGACCGTGATGTCCTGCGGCGTTGCATGGGTTCAGGATCTTGCCGCCAAGGTCGTCTTCAATTACTCCCCGGAGAACTGAGCGGCCTGAACAATTTCATCTGTAAAATCAGCGTCCCCCCGCGATTTTCCGCAAGGATTTTCGCGGAGGGCATACGCGGTTTTTAAGAAATAAAAAATAAAAGGAGAAAAAACTATGGAAAAGAACACTTTATTCAAAAAATACCATAGGCGCATCGCCGCTGAAGGGATCTTGAAATCTCTCCTTTACGGGCTGATCGCAGGTAGCTTGGTTGCCCTCGTCACCGCGCTCTTGAGCTGGTTCTTCGGCTTTAAGGGCGGCCTGTGGCTCTCCGTCGGGCTCTTCTTTGTGGGGCTCGCCGCAACGGCTCTGCCGCTCTACTTCTTTAAATTCCGTCCCACGGCCCGTCAAATTGCCGTCCGTGTGGACGCCTTGGGCCTTGAAGAGAGGCTTCTCACCATGCTCGAGCTCGAGGGGGACGACAGCTATATCGCCACCCGCCAGCGCGAGGACGCCATCCATGCGATGAACTCGCTCGACTCGATGCTTGTAAAGATCGTCATCTCGGCGCTTCTCATCGGCTTTGTCGGCGTCGCGCTCGTCTTGGGCTTCGGCGGCGGGACGACTGTTTCTGCCCTCTACTATGCCGATGTCATCCCGAGCGGCGTGGAACTTTTGGAAGGGGAGAAGACGTACTTCACCTTCACGGTCAACTACGGCGTTTCCACAGGGGAAGAGACGGGAGCGGTCGTGCTCTGGACGGACGATTTGGCGCACAGCGCACTCGATGTCAACGATCCGCTTGAGGGTCTTACGCCCTTCAGCGGTCCCGTATCGGTGACGGAAGGGGAGGATGCTCCCGCCGTGTATGCCGTTCCCGCCGCGGGCTACGCCTTTGTCGGCTGGTCAGACGGCGTGACCGATCCCTACCGCAAGGATGCGAACGTGATGGGCAACCTCAACGTGACGGCCATGTTTGTCCCCGTCGGGCTCAATGTGGAACAGCTTTCGCCTGACGCCTATTTCAGCCAAAACAGCAGTGATGGGAATAACGGTAATCCCTCCAATTTTGACGGTGGAGAGAATGCCGAGGGTGGTATGCCGACCCCGCCCAACGGCGGCGATGGCGGCGACGGCAGCGATTCCGAAGAGGAGCAATCCCACTCCTCCGGGAACCAACAGATCATCGACAGCAACCACTACTACGGCGATGAATTCGGCAACTCCTACAACGACGCGCAGAGCCGTCTCGAATCGGACAGCAATATCTCCGATGATATGAAGGGGTGGATCTCCGATTACTTCGGCAGCATCGGCACGGGCGGCAGCCAGAACGGTGAAGGCGAAGGCGGTAGCGGTGAAGGAAGCGGCAACGAAGGCGGCGGCCTCGGCGGCGGTCTCGAGGGCGGAACGCAGCCCTGAACTCAACGGCAGAAATCAATAAAATTCAAATAAAGAGAGAAAAAAAATGGTTACAGAAAAGGACATCAATCAATTCAGCGAACAGTGCAAAAACATCTTCGAGCAGATCTCCCGCGACGTCGTCGGACAGGAACCTGTTGTGCAGGGGACGGTCATCGCGATGATCGCAGGGGGCAACGTGCTCCTCGAGGGCGTCCCCGGCGTCGGCAAGACGAGGCTCGTCAGAACGCTCGGCAGAGTGTTCTCCCTGCCGTTCTCCCGTATACAGTTCACGCCTGACCTCATGCCTGCGGACGTCACAGGTACCAATATCATCGTCAAGGACGAGGCGGGGAATTCGACCTTCAGCTTCCAGCCCGGTCCCATCTTCGCCAATATCATCCTTGCCGATGAGATCAACCGTGCAACGCCCAAGACGCAGTCCGCTCTCCTTGAGGCCATGCAGGAGCACACCGTCACGGTCATGGGTGTTTCGAGAAAGCTCAACGAGCCCTTCTTCGTCCTCGCGACGCAGAACCCCATCGAGCAGGACGGCACCTATCCGCTGCCCGAAGCGCAGATGGACCGTTTCATGTTCAAACTTCTCGTTCCCGATCCCTCTCTCGAAGAGCTCATGAAGATCGTCAACCTGACGCAAAAGACGATGGAAGAGGTCGCGGATGCGGCGTGCACGGGCGAAGAACTTCTCCGCATGCGTGCGACCGCCAACCAGATCCCCGTGGCTGAGGACGTCATGAAGTACGCCATGATCATGGTCGCGGCAACTCACCCCGAGGGCGAATGCGCCACCGAGGCCGCCAAGAAGTACATCCGCGTCGGCGCGAGCCCCCGTGCGGGACAGGCGATCATCTCCGCGGCGAAGGTCCTTGCCCTCATCAAGGGCAGGTTCAACGTTGCCTACAGCGATCTCAAGGAACTCGCATATCCCACGCTCCGCCATCGTATCAAGCTCAACTTCGAGGCAGTTGCAGAGCGCATCTCCGCGGATGACGTCATCAAGATGGTCATCGAAGAGGTAGAAAAGAAGTACAAAAAATCCTGAGCAAAGGCAAGGTAAACGTGAAAGGTTCACTTTTAAACGACGCGTTCTTCAGCAGGCTGGAGGCGATGTCCTTGAATTTAAAATCGAGCCTTGCGGGTTATTTCGGCGGAAAGCACCTCGTGCGCACCTATGGGCAGACGGTGGAATTCGCCGATTTCAGGGAGTATCAGCTCGGCGATGATATCCGCCGTATCGACTGGAACTTGTTCAGCCGCTTTGAAAAATACTTTCTCAGACTGTATACCGATGAAAGGCAGATGCAGGTCCAGATCTTTTTGGATTGCTCTGCCTCAATGGGCAGCGAGGACCCGCGCAAGGCAGCATACGCCGTCGCCGCAACTGCGGCGTTCGGCTTTTTGGCCGTGCAGAACATGGATAAACTCTCGATCAATCTCCTGAAGGGGGACATTTCGGAAAATCCGTTCGGCACGATCGTCGGAAAGAACAGCTTTTTCCGCGCCGTAGGACAGCTCGAAGAGGTGGTCTTTGACGGCGAGTCAGATCTCGAAAAGGCCGTCAAGAATTGTATGGACACGGGGACGAACAACGGCCTCTCCATCATCATCTCCGACTTCTTTACGGAGAGCAACTGGAAGAGCGCCGTGGATTATCTGCTCTATAAAAAGCGGCAGGTCCTCCTTCTCCAGATCATGACGCCCGAGGAAGCCGACCCCACCTACGACGGCCGCGTCAATCTTCTCGACGCCGAAGCGGTGGATACTTCCGATACGCGCAACATGAAGCTCCGCATTACGCGCGGCATGCAGGCCGCCTATGCCGAGGCTTTACGTGATTTTGTGGAGGAGATCGGCTCCTTCTGCAAGAAGAGAGGGGTAAATTTCCTCTCCGTCAATACGGGCGACCCCATCGAGCGTGTTCTCTTCGGCGAGCTTTTAAAGGTAGGTGTCATGTCATGATGCAGCTGTTATTGCCGCTTGGACTTCTCGGTCTCTTGGGCGTCCTTGCGCTCATCATCATCTATATCGTCCGTCCCAATTACGAGGTAAAGCATGTCAACAGTACCTACGTCTGGAAGCTCAGTCTGAAGTACAGAAAAAAGCGTCTGCCCACGAGCAAACTGCGCAACATTCTGATCTTCATCTGTCAGGTGCTCATTCTCACCGCCATGGCGATGATCTTGACCAAGCCCGCCATCGTACACGAGACAGTGGGGGACGACAACGAACTCATCGCCGTGATCGACTCCTCCATGAGCATGTACACGGCCACAGAGGAGGGCACTACCCGCTTTGCGCGCGCGGTCGATAGGGCCATCGAGGATTGCGACGCCGTCATCGGCGCAGGCGGAAAGGTCTCCGTCATCCTTGCGGACGATCAGCCCACCTACCTCTATCAGCGTGTCGGCACGGCGGAGCGCGCCACCCTTTTGGACAGCCTCAATGCACTCAAGGGGGACGGGAGCGTGGACGAAGTGCAGTGCTCCTTTGGCAGTTCCGATATCGACAAGGCCATGGAGCTCAGCGAGGCCGTCCTTGCCGAAAATCCGTATGCGCGCGTCAGCGTCTATACGGACAAGGGCTATCAGTATGTCCCCGACAATATCGATCTCGTCTCCGTCATCGACGAGGACGACTGGAACGTCGGCATCCTCAACGCGAGTGCGGAGCTCGACGACGGGTTTTACCAGCTCACCGTGCAGATCGCCTGCTACGGCGATTCGCGCGACGTCGATCTCAACGTGCAGGTGCACGGCGTGAACGCCATCGATGCGGATTCGTCCGGCGCCGATACGACTCTTCCCATAAAGACTGTTTTTTGTGATAACGGCGAAGTCAAGACGGTCATCTTCCGCTACGAAGGGGGAGAGGAGACAGATAATATCAAGTACTGCGAGCTTGACGTCAACCAGAGGTTCTACACCTTCCGCTCCATCGAGATCTATGTGGAGGAGGACGACAGCCTCAAGCTCGACAACAGCTTCTATCTCTATGGCGGGCTCAAGGAAGTGGTCAGGGTCCAGTATGCGAGCGACGGCGGCGTTCCCGCCGATCCCTCGGAGGGTTCGGTCGGCGCAAACCCCTTCGTCAATGCCATTCTTCCCGTCATGCAGAACGCTTTTGCCTCCCGCTGGGACATTCAGGTCACGGAGGTGCGGCAGGGAGACGACCCTGCGACCTCGGGCTTCGACGTCTATATCTTCGAGCACTCCATGCCGCAGGAACTTCCGACGGACGGCGTCGTCCTTCTCTTTGACCCGCTGAGTTCCCCCCGCGGCTCGGATATTACGGCAAAGAGGGCTATGACGTTCAACGTGCGGCAGACATTGACCGCGGATATGCCCGACCATCCCATCATGCAAAACGTCATTGCGAGCAATATCGAGATCACCCGCTATGTCGAGTTAGACCATGCGAGCGACAGCGGATATGACGTGCTCATGTCGTGCGGGGGCGCACCCATCCTGCTTGTCCGCAACGACCGCGACGTCAAGACGGCAGTCTTGGCTTTCAGTGTGCACGATTCCACCCTCGTCATGCTACCCGATTGGGTCATTCTCATGTACAATCTCTTCGATTATTTCCTGCCATCCACGGTGGTTGGGAACACCTTCGAGGTCAACGAGAACATCGAAGTGAACGCGCGCGGCCAGCGCACGACCGTCGCTTCCGAGCAGGGGACCATGGAGCCCATGGAGATCGAGGAGTTTCCGGCAACGCTCTCCTTTGATACCCCCGGGACATATACCTTTGATGTGAATACCTATTTTGCAAAGAAAGCGCCCACGGAATATATCTATGTGCGTCCGCCCGAGGAGGAGAGCAATATCCTCGCCGTAGAGGAATCCCTCCAGAATCCCTTCATGAACCAAGAAGTGATCGACGTCTATGACGACCTTCTCGTTTGGTTCGCCGCCGCGCTCGTTGCGCTGTTGTTTGTGGAATGGGCGCTGCATTCGCTTGAAAAATCTTAAAGGAGAGAGAAGATGACAGGATTTAGTATTGAATTCACATATCCCTGGCTGCTTCTGCTCCTCATTCCCGCAGCCGTACTCACCGTGCTGCCGTACTTCTTTCTGAACAAAAAGTACAGGCGCACGCGCAACCGCATCATCTCCATGGTGATGCACGGCCTTGTCATGCTGTTTGCGATTCTTGCACTCTCGGGCATGACGTTCAACTACACCATCCACAACGAGGAGAATGAGGTCTTGCTCCTCGTGGACGTCTCCGACACGGAGCAGACCTGCGCGGAACGCAGAGATACCTTCATCAACGAAGTCATCAACGAGAGCGCAGAGGACGGCTACCGCATCGGCGTCGTGACGTTCGGCTTCGACCAGCGCTATATCGTCCCGTTCACCTCGGACGCCGAAGGAGCCCTCGCGCAGTACTATGCGGCGGAGGAATTGCCCGACGTCACGGCAACGGATATCGCCGCGGCTCTCCGCTATGCCCAGACCCTCTTCCGCTATCCCGAATCCGCCAAGATCGTCCTCGTGACAGACGGCAAGCAGACGGATGAAAACGCCCGCTCCGTCGTCCGCTCGATCGCGGCGCAGGGGATCAGGGTGGATACCGTAAATATTTCGGGTGGCTATGAATCGGACGGATTGCAGGTGACAAACGTCGTCTTTCCCGACTACCATGTCGGCCTCAATGAGGAATTCACCTTTGACGTGGAGCTTTTAAACACGGAGGGGAACCGCACGGCCTCCATCGAGATCCTCGACAACGGGGAGAAGATGGACCTCGGCGACAGCGCTCAGTTCAACCTTCTCGTCGGCACACAGACCGTTTCCTTCAGGAATTCGTTCGCGACGCAGGGCGTCCACGAGATCGAGATCAATGTCACGCTGGACACCGACGCCGTCGAAGAGAACAATCGCTACCGTTCCTACTTCAATGTTGAAGTTTTCAGCGGCGTGCTCATTCTCGAGCAAAAAGAGGGGCAGTCCGATCTTCTCAAGCGCATTCTCGAGACGGAGGTCGACGGTGTCTCCTATCAGGTCACGGTGCTCGGCGTCGGGGAGGCCCCCTCAACGATCGATGAGCTCTGCAAGTACGACCAAGTCATTCTGAACAACATTGCCAATTCCGACCTCAACGAGGGCTTCGCCGATCTGCTCTATGAATATGTATACAATATCGGCGGCGGGCTCTTCACGACGGGCGGCACCGAGATCGGCGACAGCGGCGATGCCGTAGCCCATTCATACAACCGTGCGGACCTCGCCAACACCCGTCTCCAGCAGATGCTCCCCGTTCAGGCGATCGATTACACGCCTCCCGTCGGGGTGGAGTTCGTCATCGACGTCTCGGGATCGATGAGCAGCGGCGATAAGCTCCATGAAGCACAGCAGGGCGCGATCAACTGCTGCCTGAACGTGCTTACCGAGCGCGACTTTGTCGGCGTCGTTACCCTTTCCACCACCTACGGCGTGGTCCTCGATCTGACGCCCCGCACGCAAATCGCCAAAATTACCGAGGCGATCAATTCCGTGACGAGCGACGGGAGCACGAAATTCTCCGTTGCGATCCGCCGTGCAGGCGACGCGCTCAAGACGCTCAAACAGGTCGAAAAGCGCCATATCGTCGTCGTAACGGACGGCGGCGCCAACAGCGAGAGCGAGAACGACTACCTCAACGCTGCAAAACAGTACTATCAGGAGGACGGCATCACCATCTCCGTCGTCGGGATCGAGATGTCCTCCACCGACTATACCGCAATGAAGACGCTCACCGACGCGACGGGCGGAAAGGTCTATAACGTGGAGGACCCTGCCCATGTCAGCGAAGTCATGATGGGGGATCTGAGCGCAGACGAGATCAAAGAGACGGACATGAAGACCTTCAATCCCATCATCACCGATCCGCTCCACAACCTTGCGGCGGGGCTCGAAAGGGGAGAGGAAGAGGGCGATGTCGCCACGCAGTGGGTCCTTTCGACCACGCTCGACGGCTTCTTCGGCACCCGTGCCCGCTCAAGCGCCGATACTGTCATGGTCGGTGAATACAATGTTCCCATCTATTCGCAGTGGAAAGTCGGCGAAGGCATGGTCGGAAGTTTCATGTGCGACGTCTATGGAGATTGGTCCGCCGCTTTCATGGCAGATAAAAACGGCCAGCGGTTCTTGCGGAACGTCATCGGCAACCTCATGCCGATGCAGGATATCCATTCGCAGGAGATCAAACTCAGCCTGCGCGAGGAGAACTACTTCAACCAGCTGAACATCTCCGCAAATCTCGGAGAGGGGGATACCGTCTCGGGTACCGTTGAACGCATCAGCGGCAGCGGGGGGACCATTTCTCTTCTCGAGGCAAATGAGGAGCCGATGAGCGATTTCTACGTCACGGGCTACCTCAACGAAGGATCCCACTTCTCGGTCTGCAACTTCGTCATCAAGACGCCGGGGCTCTACCGCATCACGGTCACGAAGCACCTTGCAGACGGGGGAGAGGTCTCCGCCGTCATGTATAAATCCTTCTCCTATTCGGCAGAGTATGCGGAATGGAAGGATACGGACGGCGAGACGGACAGCTCCGTTCTCCTCGCAGAACTTGCGGAGCGGGGCGGCGGAAAGACGATTGCGGAGGATGAACCGTGGAACGTCTTTGCGGAGTTGATCCCCGAGATCCACAGGACATTCGATCCGAGGATCCTGTTCATGGTCCTCTCGATCGTCCTGTTCTTGATCGACATCATCGTGCGGAAATTCAAGTTTAAGTGGCTGCACGAGATCATACGGGAACACAAAGAGAAAAAGGCGGAAGAAAAATGAAAAGATTATCGGTGATATTATCGGCAATTCTGATCTTGTGCGTCTCCGTCGTCTTTTCGGCCTGCGGAGAGACGGCGAGACTTCCCGCGCCTGCAAATCTCTATGTGGATGACGATGAGAACCTGAATTGGTCGGAAGTGCAGGACGCCTACAGCTACGAACTCGAGATCACACCGCAGGGAGGGACGCCCGAAGTCCGTCCCGTGCGCCGCAACACATACGGCCTCCGCACGCTCGCGGTGGGGGATTACGACTTCCGCATCCGCGCGCTCGGGTCGGGAGAACTCTCCTCCGATTGGTCTGCTCCCGTTTCCTATCAAAAATTGCCCGACTACGGATATGTCTATAAGGCGCTTGACGACGGAACGGCATGGATGCTCTCGTCGGCGCGTTCCTCAACGGGGGAGATCTCCCTCGAAGATACCTACCGCGGGAAGCCTGTCGTGCAGATCGGCGACGGCGCATTCCGCAACAATCGGGAAGCGACCTCCGTCACGGTCGGGAAGTATGTTCGTGCGTTGGGTGAACGCGTGTTCTACAACTGCGTTGCGCTCAGCACTGTCAATTTGCCCGACTCCATCCTCTCGATGGGCGGCTCGGTGTTCTACGGCTGTTCAGTGCTGGAATCGGTGAAACTTCCCGCACAGCTCACTTCCGTTCCCGAGTACACCTTCGCCTATTGCTCTGCGCTCAAGACGGTGGAATTCCCCGCAAACGTTCTGAGCATCGGCGAATCGGCATTCTACAGCTGCAGTTCACTCGAGGAGATCTCCATCCCCGACTCGGTGGTATCTGTCGATCGGTATGCTTTCTCAAAGGACGAAAAACTCACCTCCGTCACCGTGGGTGCGGGGATGCAGTCGATCGGCATTCATGCCTTTTCGGACAACAAACTTCTTACCACGGTCAAGTTTGCGGAGAATTACGAGAGTCTCACGTTCGGCTCCAATACCTTTACGGGCTGTCCCGAACTTGCCTCATTTGCATTCCCCGCTGGGACGACTGCTGTTCCGAATTCCTGTTTTGACGGAGACGCCAAGCTCTCTGAGGTCACGATCCCCGAGAGCGTGACGGATGTCGGGGTCTCTGCATTCCGCAATACCAAACTTGTCGCCGATCAGGAGGGGAAGTGGGTATATGCGGATAAGTGGCTCATCTCCGTTCCGCAGGAACTTCAAAAAGCGTTGACGAAGCTCACGCCGCAGGATTTCCGTGAGGATATCATCGGGATCGGGTATGGCGTGTTCATGACGAGCAAGTCGGGCGACGACGAGACGCGTTGGTACGGCTGTACGAGTTTGCAGGAGGTGGAACTTCCCAGATCCCTGCGGTATATCGGGATGGGTGCCTTTTACGGCTGCCCGTTCTACAAGCTCACGTTGGAGCAGGATCCACTGCTCGAATCCATCGGACAGCAGGCATTCCGCGACTGTACCGCCCTCTACAATCTGCAACTTACCAACATGGCGTCGAGCAGCAGCAACCTCAAGACCATCGAAAATTATGCGTTCTACGGGTGTCTTTCGCTGAGCAACAACGTGCAGACTCCCGAACTCATCGTTCCCGCCAGCGTGACGCATGTCGGCCAGCGCGTGTTCGAGGGTACGCCTCTCTATGAAAACAGCGCTGCAGGCGGCTTGATCCTTGCGGGGAACTGGGTCGTCGGCTTCAATGCGGAGAGCGGCGTCACGATGGTAGAACTCAGCGAGAACATCGTCGGTATTGCCGATTATTCCTTCGCCTACGACACGGAGCTTTTATCCATCGAGGGCACTTCCCATGTGCGCTATATCGGAGAGGGGGCCTTTATGGACTGCGAGGGGTTGAAGCAGGTAAGGCTCAACCGCAACATCACGAAGATTGCACCCTTCACCTTTGCCCAGTGCATCGCGCTCACCGACGTCGGCGAGCTTCCCATGCGGATCGACGAGATCGGCGACTATGCGTTCTTCCAGTGCGACAGCTTACAGTCGATCGACCTCTCGTCCACGCTGGTAAAGAGGGTCGGCGCATACGCCTACTATAGCTGCGAAGCCGCGCAGAACATTGTGCTCCCCGAGGGCCTTACGGAGATCGGCCCCTACGCGTTCTACCACAACACGGTAACCGAGCTCTCCATTCCCGACTCCGTGACTTCCATCGGCAGCCATGCGTTCACGCTCAGCGAGGGGCTTACCTCCCTTGCGTTCGGCGAGGAGAGCAAGCTTGAATATATCGGAGATTATGCTTTCCGCTCGTCGACCAAACTTCAGACGCTCGTTCTGCCCGATTCTCTCGAGACGATCGGCTACGCCGCATTCTTCCAGTGCGGTCTGACCGATGTGAACTTCGGAAGCGGTCTCAAGCAGATCGGGGGCTGCGCATTTGCGATGAATGCGAACCTTCCCGCGGCCCAACTTCCCCAAGGCATCGAGTATATCGGGGACTGTGCATTCCTCTATTGCTTCAGCCTGCGCTCTGTCGTTCTGCCCGAAAGCCTCTCTTACGTCGGCAGTTACGCGTTCTACGGCTGTATGGACGCTTCGTTCTACAGCACGTTGGAGAGTGTTCCGCTCTCATGGAGCCAGCGCTGGAATCCGACTTTCCGTCCCATGCTCTGGGGCGTGACCCTCTCCGAAGAGGGGTACGTTATCTCCATTCATACAGAGGGCATCGTGGGCGGCATGGCACAGGGCGGCATCGCTGCACCCGAGCGCGAGGGGTATGAATTCCTCGGCTGGGCCACGCAGGAGAATGCGGCCGCGGCAGAATATCAAATGTCCGACCTTCCCTTCTTTGAAGAGGAGACCACGCTCTATGCGGTCTACGGACCGAAACCGGCGGAACCCGAGGACCCTTCTGAGCCCGCGGATGATATAGAGAGCCCTTCCGGGCAGACCGACCAACAATGAAATCTGAAGGAGAATCATCCATGAAGAATTCTAAGAGAAATTTTTTGACACTTCTATTGCTCCTTGCGAGCGCACTTTGCCTCATCTTTGCGGCATGCGGAGGCGGCGTCAAGCTCTCGTTTGAGACCAACTGCGACGTCTCCGTTGAAGCAGTCACGGCGGAAGCGGGGGAGGAAGTGGAACTTCCCAAGCCCGCGGAACGTGAGGGCTATACCTTTGACGGCTGGTACGAAACTTCCGATTTTTCGGGCGATCCCGTAGAAAAGGCGGTCGCCGAAGCGGATAAAACCTATTATGCAAAGTGGACCCAGCTCTTCACCGTCACGCTCGACGTCGGTGCGGGCCAGCTTTCAACCACAAAGTTCTATCTGAAAGCGGGCGAAAACATTGCAAATAGTGTCAAGGACCTCGTTCCGACCCGCGACGGATTCCAATTCGGCGAGTGGCTCATGGGCAACGCGGCCCTCTCCTCTACGGCGGTCATGCCCTCCGAAAACGTCACGCTCACCGCTCACTACAAAGTCGGCTACACCGTGCATGTGTACAAGCAGAACCTTGCGCAGACGGATTACGAGGCAGGCAAAGATATCACAGGCTATGCCTATCCCGCAAAGAACTATACCCCCACGGTGGAAGTGAACGGCTTTAAAGTGGGCACCCACGACGGCGAGCTCAAGACAAAGGACTTGACCGAAACGCCCTCCGAGAATGTGTATACCTTCTATCTCGACAGACAGCAGTACACCGTGACCCTTCTCTCGAACTATCCCGAGGGGGGCGAAGCGAGGGAGGAGATCAAGTTCCTCTATGAGGAAAAGGTGACCTTGCCCTACGACCTCTTCAGTGCAGAGGGATATCTCCTTTCAGGCTGGTCGAGGACGACCACGGGCAACACGCCCGAGTATCCCTCGAGCGCGATCAAGGGCCTCATTCTGAACGGCGACGGCAAGGAATACAAGGACGAGTTTGCATTCACCTCCGATATCACCCTCTATGCCATTTGGCAGCAGGGGTATCGCGACCTCTTCGGCGGCGGCGACATCGTGTTCCATCCCACCGAGGATGCCGATTACGTCATTCTGCAGCGCCTTGGCAATTACTATTTGGGGAATTACTACGCGCAGAACAATACTTTCGACTTCGAGAATTCCAAAGAACTGAGCGGGAGACTCTTCGACAACGGCTTCATCTACTACGATGAGTCGAGAGACGGCCGCACCTACTATCGCTATTTGGCGGGCAGGGGCATTTTGGTGAGCGAAACGGTCTCCCTTGACGCCTATAACGGCATCGCCTATTCGCTGGAGACGGAGACCTCTGCTTCCGTTTCCAACGGAACATATGCCGTGGACGAGGACGGCTATTTCATTGCGGAATACACCTCCGGTCCTTTGAGCGGCACAACGGTCAAGATGCTCATGGGGAACGTGCAGGTGAGCTCCACGCAGTACGTTCGGGTATTCATGACATGCAATGAGGATGACGCCGCGCGCGGCACGATGGTCCAATTCGGCGTCATACCTTCGGGAGAGAGCGCAGGGTACATCGGCAATACTTCCCTGACCATCACGTTGGACGGCTTCGGCAATGCACTTTTGCAGGCGGGGACCGCCTCCCAGAGCTTTGTCTATCAATCGGACGGGGACCTTTTCGCCCTCTATTCATCGAGCGGTTCCCTCTATGGTCTGTTCAAATTCATGAACTATCAGGGCACGGAGGGCTTCATCCTCTATGACGCCGACCTCGACCACACCTTTACATCGGGGGACGGCGCCACGCTCGAATTGGACGGCGCATGCAACGCGGTCTACACGTCGGATACCGATTCCATGACGGGTACCTTCACCGCTACGGATTCCGTCTTCGGCGGCAGTATCATCACCTTCTTTGCAAACGACGGCAACCAATATTTCTTCCGTGTCTATAGCGAGGGCGCGCAGGCAGATCCCATTCAGAGCTATCTCATGGAGAAGAAGAATGTGGGCTATGCGGAGTATCTCTACAGCTCCGATACGAGTTCACAGCCGCTCTATTCGCCGCTCCTCGTCATCGACGATGCGGATAACTGCAAGGCATCTATCTACAGCCGCACCACGGGCACCACGAGAGTGTATCTCAAGGTCGCCGAGGGCACCTACACCTACAACGAGGCGACGGACACCTATGCCTTTACGGTGACGAAGAATATCACGCCCGAGCAGGACGTTTTCGTCAATCCCATCGACGTCCTTCATCTCAAGTCCTTTGTCTATTCCATCGGTTCAACTTCGAGTGCGTATGTGACCTATTGGTACTCCGTGACCTATCAGGGAGAGGACGGCGGACAGGATACAACGACGAAGTTCGATAAGCAGTATACAGACGAAGAGGGCAATACATTGACCCTCGTCAGCGGGTTTGCGATCTATGCGGGAAAGAACGGGGAAGGAGAGACCCAAAGCCTCGTCGGCGTCTATTCAGCCATCAGCGGATATGAAAATGTCATCCGCGTTACGATCGGAAGCGCTTCCCTCTTCTTTGAACTTCAGGAGAGCGACACGGAGAACACTTTCCTCATGCTCGACTCTTTCTTCGGTTTGGGAACGGTAAGAGAAGTCGGCGCGGACGGCTATATCAGCAACTCTTGTGCTCTTACATTTGACGGCAAGGGCAATGCAACGCTCACAACAGTGCTCGAGGCGGAAGAGGGGCAGGAGGAAGAGCCTGCCGTCGTCGTCAAGGGGACCTACAAGGATGCCGAGAAGGAGACCGCATTCGGCGGCGCTGTGTATCACTTCACCCCCGAAGACGGCACAGACGGCTTCGATTTTATCGTCCTCTCCAATTCCAACGGGGCCTACTTCGCCCGTTTCAACGATTCCATCCCGAGGGAAATGTCCTCTACGACGGGTGAAACGCTCAAGCTCGACGGCTATTCCTTCATGGCAGAGTACACCAGCCCCGACATGGAGGGCTCCGTGCAGGGATATTATACCATTGCCGAAGAGAACGTCATCGAGTTCGTGATCGGGAGCTATTCGTTCTACTTCGATATCGATCCCGAGACGCAGACTTTCACGCTGCGCGGTTCGGAAGCGGCGACCTATTTCTACTTCGATAACCAGTATATAGACGGCCTCGCTTTCGAGTTCGACGGCTACGGCAAGGCCACAGTCCTGCAGTTCGACCTTGAGAATGGCGGAGAACCCACCGAGCTCGGCGTAGGGGAGTACAGCCATGACGACAATGTCTGGACGGTGGAATACACCAAGGGTGCGGACCATCATATCTATACCGGTCACCTTGCATTCTATCCCATTTCCTCCACGCAAGCGCTCAACATCTTTATCAAGGAATATGAGGATATCGTTCGCAGCTACATCGACGAGGACGATTGGTCCGTCCTCACGCCCGACAGCCTCGGCAATGCCACGCTCTACACCGCTACGGGCCTCACCGAGAGGGGTACATACGTCATCATCACGGACGACCTCATGTATTACAGTGGGTCAGATGCCTGCATCTACCGCTACGACAGCGAGAAGGGGACCATCAAAAAGATCGCCTACAACATGGATCGCGGCTACTATTCAAGCGACCTCCGTGCGCTGCAGTTCTCGCGTCACGGTTTCATGATCATGGACGGCGAGACGAGCTTCTTCTACACGCTCGACGGACAGGGCAACATCACGACCTACGAGCAGGATCCGAACGCAGAGGGTGCGAACGATTACGGCTTCGTCACCAACACAGGCTTCGGCAAGTTTGAAGATACGATTGTTGTAGGGGGCGTCACCTACTACAACAACAACGGCATTCCCATCCGCTTCACGCGCGATGAGGCCACCAAGGATGAATATCCGGTCGCCTATAACCGCAATGAAGACGGCACGGTGAACAGGAAGCCGCTCGGCGGCCTCATCTTCCAGCCCACTGGTACCATGGAGTTTGCGGTCACGGGTTCGGTTGAATTTGAGGGCGAGCAGCAGTCCTGCACCTTCGTGCGCTCGGCAGTGTACGATGAGGAGGGCGAGACGGTAACGGGGTATGAATTCTACATTCTGATCGCGACCTACCGCTTCGATATCGAAATGACCTATGCGGGTGAGAACGAGAGCACCTATAAGATCACGGCGATGCGCAGTATCATCTCTGCGTATAATAACAGCTTCTATTCGATCTATCCTCTGATCGCAATGTTCTATGGCGAGTCCATGGCCGCAAGTTTGCGCCCCGCATTCGGCCACTTTACCGTCACGGAGGAGTACAACAAGGCAGGCGAGGTCTCCGACAACTATATCGACGTCGATCTCGGCATCTATTCCGTTGTCACCCTTCTCGACGGCGAGACGGTAACTGCGCTCGAGCATGTTGATTACGAATCGTCTGTCAGCGGCAACGCCCGCATGTTTATCGTCGAGTATCAGGGAAGCGATCAACAGACCTACAAGTTCTACTTTGCCCTGACAGTTGACAGGAATTACGGCTATGTTTACTTCCTCCATGCCTGCACGCGCGTTCAGACGCTCACGACGGACAATTACGAGGTGGAAGTCGAACGCACCGTTGTCGCGGAGAATTACAGCCAGAACATCTTCTCCGTGAGCCTGAAGGAGAAAGACACGGGTACAGAATGCGAGTACGATGAACTCTATCTGAGCGGATACACTGCCTACTGCGTCGATCGTACGAGGAACCATCTCTCCAGCGATCCCGACGGCGTGGATACAGGCCGCATTCGCTCCTCTGTCTACTACATTCTCACGTTCGCCGATAAGGAGGACGAGGATGCAGGTAGCGGGACCGAGGGTTCCGAAGGACAGGAGGGCGAAGAGGAGACCGCAGAGCCCATTCCGCTCTTTGAAAGCGTCACCATCGAAAAGCATGAGACCGATGTGATCTACGACGAGCCCGGTTTCAACTATGTGGAAATCGAGAACGGTGAGGTCATAGCGTTCTTCTATCAAAACGGACTGTATATTGTCAGCAGCAGCGAATACGACGAGGCAACTACAACGTATACGGCTACGCTTGCGGGCGGTGCGCAGGTCACGATCAAGATCACGACGAAAGAGGACGGCAGCCAAACGGCGGAGATCACCCCCGTGCAATCCTCAGAAGCGTAAATTACAAAAAATGAGCCCTCAGGGCTCATTTTTTTATGCCTCCGCCCATCCTGCCCCGTCTCTTGCCTGCCCCATGCGTAAGGCGGAGTTCGTCTCTCTTGCCCGCCCCCTGCGTAAGGGCGGAGTCTGTCTCTCTTGCCCGCCCCCTGCGTAAGGCGGAGTTCGTCTCTCTTGCCCGCCCCCTGCGTAAGGGGGCGGGGTAGGGGTGGGGGTACGCCCTTGAACGCAGTCATGCCCCCTCCCGAGGAGGGGGGTAGAGGTGGGGGGTACGCCCTTGAACGCAGTCATGCCCCCTCCCGAGTCAAATGGACCCCAAAAGTTGGACAAAAAGAGGTGGGAGGAAAGAAATCATGGAAAAGCGAAAGGAGAAGCGGAAAAAG